>JAZQHO010000026.1:0-5059 GCA_045540635.1 Candidatus Limiplasma sp. | reverse complement strand
TCACAGAACGACATGGCTACGATCCGACTTCCCCTATGGCATTCCGCATCAAATTGTGCTACACTACATCAAACACCATTTCCGCAGGTACGCCACCGCGCACCTGCAACAACACACACAAAGGAGCCGCAATCACCATGAAAAAGTTGCACATGGGCCCCGCACAGTGCGCCCTCGATCTGGGCGACGGCAGCGAGCGCGCCGAGTACGTCGATCAGGACTATATCCTCCACAAGCTGGGCAGACCCCACCGGGCTGTGAACATCATGTACACCTACTACCCCCACGAGCCCCAGTGGCCCGCACGCATCTCTGAGGTGTGCGAGAGCACCAACAAATCCAACGCCTGGGGCTACCCCTACGATGATTACTTCCCCTACGGTGCCAACGGTCAGCCCTTTGAGCAGATGAAGGACATCCGCCGCCACGGACAGGAAGCCTTGCTCACCCTGACCATCGACTGCGCCCTCACCGATGAGGAGCTGCGCAAGGTGGCGCAGGAGCTGAAGCCCTTCGGCCGCATGATCATCCGCATCAACCACGAGTGCTGCGGCAGCTGGTTTACCCACAACAAGCGCTTCAGCTTTGCCGAGATCGGCGCTTTCTTCTGCCGCTTCCGCCAGATCCTCAAGGAAGAAGCCCCCAACATCCGCGTTATTTTCTGCGGCGGCTGGGGCAATGCGGAGGGCACCATCGAGCAGGAGGATGCCTTCAAGGATTGCTACAACGCAGCCGATTTCTGGAGCTGCGACTGCTATCTGGCCCTGCACTGGGGCTGGCCCAACGATGTGGCGGAGATCGGCGGCCACAGCCACAAGGCCGAGTGCGTACAGGACAACATCGACCGCTTCCTCTACACCTACAAGCGCGCCAAGGAGCTTTCCGGCGAGGATAAGCCCATGATCACCGCCGAGTTCAACACCGACGGCGATGTGACCGGCCCCCGCATGCAGGGCGAGAGCGTTGTCCGGTTCTGCAAGCATATCAAGGATAACAAGCTCAGCTGGTTCAAGGCCATCAGCATGTACCAGTTCCGCGACCGGGGCCGCCTTGGTCTGGAGATCGAGGATCCCAACAACAATGCGGTGGGCATCGAGCAGCCCATGCTCAGCCAGTACCGGGATCAGGTGCTCAACGACCCCTACTTTATGCCCGAGATGACCGAGGGCGAGGAAGTCGCCTTCCCCGTGCAGCTGCGCTGGGGCGGCAGCGAGGATGCGGACGGTCTGAGCATCCCGCTGGCCTTTGAGGGCAACCCGGAGTTCTGCGAGCTGACGCTGGAGGATCCCATCGGGCTGATGGTGGAGCTGAACGGCAAGTGGTTCTACAAAGCGCCCCATGTAAAGACCATCGACCTGATGAGTGCTTTCTTCCACAAGCCGCTCACCGGCGCACAAACCCTGCAGCTGAAGCTCTTTGCCCCGCCTGCCGATGGCGTGAATGTGGACGACGGCAGCGAGGACTGGCTCTACAACTACCGTGTTACCATGGAGCATGCGCCCCAGATGCGCATCCGCTACGAAGCGCCGGGCGTGGTGCGGTAAGGAACAAAAATAGGACTGTTGGAAAATATGAAAAACACCGGAGGGGTCCAAACCCCTCCGGTGTTTTTTTCTCTCCTGCGGTCACACGCAGGCAGTGCCGGGAGCATCAGCCCTTTACGGCACCGGCGATAAAGCTGTCCTGAATCTGCTTGCTCAGGAACACATACACCAGCAGCGTGGGAATGGTGGCCAGCGACAGCGCAGCGCCGATGGGGCCCCACTCCGTGGTGTACTGGCCGGACAGGGACTGGATGCCCACCGGCAGCGTCTTGAGCGCATCCTTGCTGATGAATACATTGGCAAACATCAGCTCGTTCCAGCACTGCAGGAAGGTGTAGATGCCCACCGTTGCCACGGCAGGGGTCATCAGGGGCACGATCACCCGCATAAAGATGCCCCACACACCGCAGCCGTCCAGGAAGGCGGCCTCATCCAGATCGTAGGGAATATCGCTCATAAAGCCGATGCTGATCAGGATGCCCATCGCCAGCGAGAACGCCGAGTAGGGAATGATCAGCGCCCAGTAGGTGCTCAGCATGGAAAGCTTTGCAAGCGTGGTGTACAGCGGCACGATGGATGCATGGATCGGGATGGTGAGACCCAGCATAAAGAACTTGTTCATGGTGGTACGGCCCTTCCACTTGAGGCGGGTGAGCGCATAGGAGGCCATGACCGACGTGATGAGCGTGATGAGGATGGTGGCCACCGTGACCACGATGCTGTTGAGGAAGTACCTGGGCATGTTGCCCACATTCAGCGCACGGGTGTAGTTTTCCCACACCCAGTACTTGGGCATGCCGATCACGTTTTCGCCAAAGATCTCGGCGTTGTTCTTCAGGGAGAAGGTGAGCATCCAATAAACGGGGAACAGGCTGACGAAGGCCCACACCAGCAGCACGATGTACACAAGGACCTTCTTGATGGATACCGTCTTTTTGGGTGCTTTATTTTCACGTGCATTCATCTTATTTCTCCTCCTTGAAAGCCAGATTGATCAGAAGAGCAAAGACAAAGCACAGCACGATCAGCATAACTGCAATGGTGCTGCCCATGCCGTAGCGGTTGCGCAGGAACAGCAGGTTGATCATCAGCGTGCTGGGCACCTCGGTGGCGTGGTTGGGGCCGCCGTTGGTAAGCACATAGATCAGGTCGAAGGATTTGAGCGAGCCGGTTACAGCAAAGATAACGCTGACCCGCAGAATGGGCTTGATGTAGGGGATGATGATGTAACGGTTCAGCTGCCCCTCGGTGCAGCCGTCCAGCATGGCGGCCTCGGACAGCTCCGCAGGCACACCCTTGATGCCCGCATACATCAGCAGCATATGGTAGCCCACATACTGCCACAGGATGGGCACAAAGCAAGCCCAAAGCACGGTTTTCTTATCGCCCAGCCAGATGCGGGTAAGCTCCTCCAGCCCCAGCGATTTGAGCATCAGGTTCAAAACGCCGTAATCCGGGTTGTAGATCTTCAGCCACAGCTGACCGATGACCACCGTGGAAATGAGCACCGGCATAAAGAAGATGGAAAGGAAGGCACGCTCGCCACGGGGCTTTTTGCCCAGCTTCAGCGCCAGCCAGAGGGCGAAGGTAAGCTGGATAAACACCGACAGACCGGCAAGCAGCATGGCGTTTTTCAGCGCCCGCATGATGTTGATCGACTTACTGGTAAAAAGCTCCTGATAGTTCTCCAACCCGATAAAGATGGGAGTTTTCAGGCCGTTCCACTCGGTAAAGCTGTACGCCACCGACATGACGATCGGGGCGATGAGCACACCGATGAACAGGATCAGCGCAGGCAACAGAAAAAGAAAGATATTCAGCTTATAGCCAAATGTTTTTTTCATAATCTGTGCTCCTTTGTCTGTAGAAAGAAGGGGAGAGGCTCCTCTTGGGATCAAACCCGCGAAGAACCATCTCCCCTTCAGTTATTGGTTATGATCAGGGTTTCTCAGCGGGAGATTACTCCAGCTCAGAAGCCAGACCCTCAGCAAACTCCTGAGCGGTGATGTCGCCAGCGAAGGCCTGACCGATGTAGTCCAGGTAGGTGTTGGCAGCGTCGGCGCTGAGGAAGTTGTCGCCGAAGAGAACCATATCGTCAGCCTGAGCGACCATGGCGGCCACAGCGGGGATCAGATCGTTGGCAACTTCAGCATTGGGGTCGGCGGCCCAGCAGGGCAGGTTGGCGCCGGACACGTAGTCGGCATTGGAGAGGAACTTGCCCAGCTCGAAAGCGGCCTGGGCAGCCAGCTCGGGATGCTCGGAGGTAGCGGACACAGCCAGGGTGTTGTTGGGGCCGCCGATCATCTGCATCAGGGTGGCGTTGTCGGGATCCAGCACGGGGAAGGTGCCGACCTTCACGTTGGGAGCGATCTCGGCCTTGCCGATGTCGCCGTTGTTCCAAGAGCCGTTCTGGTAGAAGGCATACTTGCCGGCGATGAAGTTGTTCTTAACTTCGTCGTTGCCAAGAGCGATGGCGCTGGGATCGAAGTATTCCTTGTTGACCATTTCCTGGAAAGCTTCAACAGCCTTCACGATACCGGCATCGTTCCAGGAGGAAACGCCGTTGTAGATGTCGCGCAGCTTGGCGCCGCCCACGGACTTGATGACCAGGGGCTCCAGGTACTCGGACAGGCACCACAGTTCCTTACCGGAAACGCCGAAGGGGATGATGCCGGCGGCCTTCAGGTCTTCGCAGCACTTCATCATGTCTTCGTAGGTAGCGGGGATGTCTTCCCAGCCGGCCTTCTTGAGCAGATCCATGTTGGCGTACAGAGCCACGATGGACATGCTGTAGGGCACGCCGTAGGTCTTGCCGTCGTAGGTAACATTGGTGGTCATTACCTTGGGCAGCTCTTCAGCGTAGGTGGGGTAGATGTCGTCGAGGCAGTAGACGCGGTCAGCGGCCACGAACTCGCCCAGGAAGCCCATGCCCCAGGTGAAGAAGATATCCGGCAGGCCTTCGCCGCTGGACATGGCAGACTTGATCTTGGTCTTGTAAGCCTCGTTGGCGGTGGTGTCGTGAGCGATCTTCACGTTGGGATGAGCAGCCTCAAAGGCAGCGATGGCATCGATGAAGGACTGGTGGCTGGAATCGCTCTCAGTTGCGATGGACCACAGGGTGAGGGTGATCTGCTCTTCGGCCACAGCAGTGACCATGGAAAGCAGCATCACGGCAGTCAACAGAATACCAAGCAGCTTTTTCATAGTGTGTGTTCCCCTTTCTTATTCAGTTAGCGTTCCGCTAATTTATTAAAGCATATCACAGGGGCAGGGCGTTTGTCAATGGTTACTAACAAATGTTTATTAAGTTTGTTTAATAACTAAGATGTGCGGAATATGAACGGTTTGAGGGGGTGGAAAATGCAGATTTTGCATGAGGGGGCATGTAAGCGGGGAGGGTGCTGCCGGTGTGGGCGTTGGTTGGAGGTGGTTGATTTTACAGCCGCCAAAAGGATCCCAAATCCCACCCGCGACATCAGCATAATCAGCGGGCAGGCGATCAAGCCGCCCAAAAG
>JAZQHO010000025.1:0-34425 GCA_045540635.1 Candidatus Limiplasma sp. | reverse complement strand
CGCTGGTGCTGATTAAGTAAGAGAACCGGGTATTAATCGGAATCATCTCATTATAGAGGGGTTCCGATGTTAACCAACAAGGCGTTTATTCCGTGAGATGACAAGCCCATCGCCGTATACGCCTACTGCAATCTCCACGGTCTGTGGAAGACGGAAGTATAATCTTCCCTGACAAGGGCCTGTCGGCAATCTGCCGGCAGGCCGTTTTTATGTGATATCGTCACGGAAGACCGGGCGCGTTTGTGGTATAATCAGTACAAACAAACGCAGGGAGAAATTCATAACTCTAAGGAGGGATCTTAATGAAAAAAATACCGATACTTCTGATGATGACGCTTCTTCTGACCGGCTGCACATCACCTGCACCGAAGCCGGTTCCCGAAGCAAATACTTATCGCCAGATCACCATGCAGGAAGCGGTTGAGATGATGGAAAAGGAAGAAAACTACATCATCCTCGATGTGCGCACCCATGAAGAATTCGCAGCAGGACATATTCCCGGCGCAATCGTGGTCCCCAACGAGACCATAGGCACGGAAGAGATTGCCCAACTGCCCGATAAAGATCAACTGATCATGGTCTATTGCCGCAGCGGCAATCGCTCCAAGCAGGCGTCCGATAAGCTAGTGAAGCTGGGCTATACCAACATCATCGAATTCGGCGGAATTATCGACTGGCCGGGAGAGGTCGTCACGGATTGAACCACCATTCAACATAAAAACGCCCTGTACAGTTTCGATTCTGTACAGAGCGTTCGTTTATTCAGCCAAATTTCTCAGCGCATCTTCGTCTGTGATCTCTATCGTTCCGCGTGACAGCTTCACCATGCCTTCATTCTGGAAATAGCGCAGCATGCGGGTGACAACCTCGCGTGGATTGCCCATGTGGTTGCCGATGATCTCATGGGTGATCTTCAGTTCGTTCGTGCCCTCGATGGCGGCTTCCTCCAGCAAGAAAGAGGCCAATCGCTTGTCGAAGCTCTTCCACATGATCTGCTCAACAAGCCACATGACGTCGGAAAATCTCGTCGCCATGACTTCGTTGGTGAAGTTGGACAGCGGCGCGGATTCTTCCATAACCCGCTTGTAGGTTTCAGCAGGAATCACCCAAAGTTCAGTATCCTTTTCTGCTTCAATGGTTACATCAAATTGAATGGAACGCATCATGCAGGACGCGGAAAACAGGCACAGATCGCGCTCAAACAGTCTGTAGATGGTGATTTCGCGTCCATCCTCAGACAGGATAAATGCCCGAAGCTGACCGCTGCGGACAAGGAGAAGTCCGGTGCAGTCTGCATCGCCGTTGTGAATCACATCGCCTTTTTTTACCTTACGGCTGAAAACACTGCTGGAAAGGACTGTCTGCTGCTCTGCCGTCAGACGGCTCCACACAGGGAAAAATGATGAGAACTCCATGCGAATCCTCCTTGTTCAATGTATCATATGTATATTATATACACAAACACGATAATTGGCAATCAGAATGTGAGTGAGAACTAAAGTGAAAGCTCTAAACACATGAAATCCGATGGTGACAAAAGCCACACACTATTTGGCGAAACACCAAAACTGCCCAAGGGGGGGTAATTTCAGAGAAATACTGAAGCTACCTGCCTGGGCGGTTTTTCTTTATTCAAAGCAGCTGAAGCGAACAATTTCGCGAAACCATCTGAGAAAGTGCCTGCTATCAAGGATTTTCACGCTAGGGGGTAAAAAGGAAATCACGCAGCCTTTGTATCAAAAGCTGCGTGATTATGTGGTCGAGGTGACAGGATTTGAACCTGCGACCTTTTGGTCCCGAACGCTGGAATCAATCGTTCAAAAACATAGTATTTGTCCGGGTTTCTGATGTGATTTGGTGGTGTATAGACCTTGAAAAAGGTGGTATCGCGCCCATCAAAATGTATTGCAATTCGCAATACATTCGCATATAATAAACCAAGAAAGGAGTGAACCCCATGGCAAAGAGTTCCAATGTTATGGCTCGCGTCGAGCCGGAGATCAAGGAGCAGGCAGAAGGGATCCTGGCACAGCTTGGTCTGCCTGTATCCGTCGTGATCAATTCCCTTTATCGTCAGATCATCATGCGGAAGGGGCTGCCCTTTTCCATGACTGTACCTGCGGGCATTCCCACCCGCGACACCATGAGCGATGCTGACTTCAATGCCATGATGAGCCGTGGTCTCACACAGGCCAAACAGGGTGATTCTGTCCCCTTGGAGGCTGCCATCGCGGATTTGCTTCGCGGAGAGTAAGCATGGAGTACGAAGTTAGAGTCACTGCACAGGCGCAGGAGCAGCTGCGGGAGATCAGAGACTATATCACCAATGAGCTGTTTGCGCCTGATGCCGCACAGAACACGCTACGGCTGCTGGCTTCCACAATGGCATCTCTCGCCCATATGCCTGGGCGCGTCCGTTTGGTAGACGAAGAACCCTGGCGCAGTGAAGGCGTGCGGATGAAAGCCGTCAAGAATTACCTGATATACTTCTGGATCGATGAGGAGAAAAAGCTGGTACAGGTCTTTGCGGTCATCTACGCCCGGAGAGATCAGGTCAGTGCGCTTACAAGTATGGAGATGTAAAGGAACCGCCTTGCCGGGTCTCGGCAAGGTGGTTTATCATCGTTATAGAGCTTTCGCAAAGACTACACGGCATACGAATACTCACGTCAGCTTCCATATTTCTATTGATTTGATTATCTGTATTAACAAAGTCGTTGACCTACATATTATTATGGTGTTTTCGACGATTCAAATATTAATTATATTTTTGCAAGTGATGTCTTATGTAACCAGATATTCAGGCACCTATTTTTAAACAATAGTGTTTGTATTTATTATCCATTCTTTACAATTTGCTCCCCAAAAGATATACTATATACAGTAAGAATGAAGCGACATGAACGAGTTTTTAGTTTGGAAATTGAAGCTTGTTTTGTTTGCTTCAAATAATATATACATATGTAAGGTGGAATTTGGATGATTACTTTTGAAGAAGTTATGGCATGCTCAACCTCTAACAAGACTTACTTTGATAAGCTATCAGAACTTGTAAGTAAAGGAAGGATTGTTCCGTTTGTTGGTGCGGGAATGTCTATACCATTTTATCCATCATGGAAAGATGTTCTGAAAAAAATGATTTCGGGATATGTGGCATCTTCAAATGTTGAGGATTTATTAAAAGATAATAAGTATGAAGAAGCAGCAACACTCGTTCGTAATGAAGTGGGAAATACCGCCTTCAATAACATATTTGCAGGTGAGTTTGCATCATCAAAATTAAATGGAAAGACTTTTCGGGAGAGTCAAAAGTTACTGCCACGTTTGTTCAACGGTATGGTGGTTACCACTAATTATGATAAGGTTTTGGAAATTGTTTATGGTCAGCAAAGTGCTGGTTTTTCTCATACTATGACACCAAGTACGCATATTGCACCTATGGCCGTTGTAGAACCAGGAATTAGAGAGAATAATCATATTTTATTTAAGCTGCATGGCGATGTGGATGATAGTTCATCTAGAGTTTTGACAGAGGAAGAATATGAAAGGATATATGGGGCTCTTAAAGAAAAAAGGGATAAAACAGAAAAGGTCAAGTTTAAAAAAGGATCCTATTTAGAGATGCTTGCATATATGCTAATACATTCCTCTTTTCTTTTCTTGGGATGCTCGTTGCTTAGTGATCGTCCGTTGGAACTTCTTCAACTTCAAACGGGCGAATCGCTACTGTCAAATTTCGCATTCTTAGAGAAACCGAAAATCACCGACGCAGAAAGTCAAATAGCTTTTGACAAAAGAAGAAAAGAGTTAGCAGACAAGTCAATACTAGCAATTTGGTACCCAACTGAAAAACACGAGGATTCTTTGAGTGTGCTGTTACAAGAGCTATTGAATAGAAAATGCGATTATAATTCACAGAATAAAGCACAAGCTATATTAGAGCAAAATACTTCTCAGTTGACCTCGTTAGCTGATACGGTAGAAATTATCAATATAGCGTACAGTTCAAGTTTGACTGTAGAAAACATACAGCAAGTTATAGAGTTTTCACCCAAAATAGATATAATGAACTCCGATCATATTGTTTATTATGCTGAAGACACGCATAAGAAAGCAAGTAGTTTTCTTGAATTGTCGGAATCTTATTTTGTATCTCTGCTTAACAGCGATTACAAACGAATAAGAGAAGATTTTTACAGAAAAATCAAGAGGTTTCTCTCAAAAAATGATTTCTGGGATGGGCTTCCAATTCAAAAACTGCTTTGGGAGCGGTCTGTGGGCGACATCAAAAGAAGCCTTGACGCTACTTGGCTACGTGCGTGGCAAGTTGACTTGATAAAGACGAGTGGGATGGTGCGACATTGCGAGGATGAATTTCAAAAGAACAACAACGAGATAACAATGTATACGATAGCCTTACAGTTGGCTATTAAGCGAGAAAAGCAGCAAACGGAAATTGAGAAAAATCTAAATGCAGCACGAAAAAGATTGGATTGGCTTCAAGGCGAGAAAAAGAAATTGGCGGACACAATTCGAAAATTCGAAAATATCCGTAACGCAATCATGGATTTAATATTATGTATTGATCGAGAAATCAGCTGTGTAGATATGCTGAAAAGTATATCTTTCTCAAAGCTGAAAACAAGTGTGAATTTGATAAAGAACTATGTTGATGCTTATAATGAAACCAGCAAGAAATTAGGAGAATTATCTGCACAGATTAACCTAGAGTGATTTTTCTCTGTGTGCTGGACAGCGGCATTCAGCTGAGCAGCCCCAAAGGGGAATAACCAACCAATTCAAAACGAGCATCCGGCAAGTAATATAATCCCCATAGAGTAGACACACGAAATAACAAATTTCGATACTACTCTATCCTCCCTTTCTGGTTCAATGATTTATCGTTATACTGATGAAATACTTGTTACATCATACCAATAACTACGTCAATATGCAAATTTTGCTTGATAAGGCGATGACACAGATAGCAATGTTGACTTTTCTGATATTCTCCCCAGGGGCTCCGCCCCTGTAAAGCAGGAAGAATCCAAAGAAACCGGCGGTTTCGTGGCACACAACTTTGCATGCAAAGTGTAGTGTGTTATACCTTTTGTGGGCGCTGACGCTGGAAAGGTGCTGGGCCGGCCAGGGCCTTGCCTGCGGCATGAGGGCAGGCGGGTTTTGTGGACAAGTGCCACGAAAACACCGGGCTTTTCAAAAGCCGCCTGACCGGGAAGAGTTGGGGCAGGAATGCCTGCAGCCATGCGGAAGGCTTCCTGCCTCAACGCCCCACAAAAGGGATACTCACCCCGCCGCAGCGGATCACTGGCGAGCAGGGTTTCCTTCGGCAGCTTGTCGTTATCACAGCCCAGAAGATACGCAATGGCTTTCCCAGCAAACACGTTGGTGCAGATGGTATCCCCGTCAGCAAGCCGGATGATCCGTGCGGTTCTGTTCTCAAAATCGAATACGTTCTCGCCCCATTCGCCGTCGCAATCTGCCTGATACAGGTAGGTAGCGGCGGCGATTCTGAACCAAACGGATCAGGGTCGCCCCGGGCAGCAGGTTCTCACTTGTATAAAACATAATAAAAACGACCAGATCTCACACGAAATCGGTCGTTTTGCTGGTCGAGGTGACAGGATTTGAACCTGCGACCTTTTGGTCCCGAACCGCCGCGATGGCGACCATATTATACATTTTTATAGCATTTCTTTGATATCCTTGTGAGGTTCAAGAGGGGTGAATAGCATAGCTTTCCTCTGTGCTATTGCCGTTTTCGCCAATGGAAATAGGACTTTCAGCAGACCAAAGGGAGGATTGGAATATGACTTTTGGACTTTCACGCACAACAAAGGGACTTCTCCCTACAACAACGCAACGTTAACGCACAGGTTTGAAAGATTGACCTGTGCGTTCTCTTTTTTGCTGGAAGCGTT
Organism: Candidatus Limiplasma sp.; assembly: GCA_045540635.1. Classification (GTDB taxonomy): domain Bacteria; phylum Bacillota; class Clostridia; order Christensenellales; family Aristaeellaceae; genus Limiplasma. The sequence goes on along the minus strand of JAZQHO010000025.1, from coordinate 28,486 downwards.
TTAGATGTTAAAAACGTCAAAAACGTAAAAGAAATTAGCAAATTTTCTTGAATTGTTATGAATTGAACTTCCTATATACATTTGTATATCAACCATATATAACATGAAATGAATATTTATTCGTAAAAAGTGCTAAATTGAATGAATTTTCATTGCTGTTCAGGCATATAATTTTGTAATTATGAAGGTGCTCTAAACATAAGCGGCATAAGGGTTTACTCGTTTTTTATTCATTTTCTGTATGATTATGCGATTTGCTTTTATCTTTTATTCATACTATACTCTAACCGTGGTCGCGACACACAGAATAAAAAACAAGAGCGGCAGAGCCGCAGGAGGAAATAGAAATGAATTACCACAAGGGTTATGAAGTGAAGGCTCCCGAAAAGCAGATTGTTCTCACCAAGGATTTCGCCCGCAAGGTTTCTGATATCACAAGCGCAGAATATACAACCTTTATGCAACTTCGTGCTGCCTATCCGACCTTCGCAGTGGTGAAATACACCATTGACCAGAAGAAGGGACGCGAGAACTACGGCAAACTGTCTTACAAGGTGATGGCTACGCTTATCACCGAGTGGGAAGAAGAAAAGGCAGAAGCCGCGCTGGAAGAATTGGAAAGCAAGAAACGCGAAGCTAAGTGCTGCGAAGGTTCCTACGGCATTGTAAAGAAGTGGTTTCTCGGCAAGTATGGCAAGCAGTATGTTGCCCTCAAAACCAACCTGACCGCCAATTAAGATTTTGAAAGTGAGGATTTTATTTATGGCTATCGCAAAGTATCGTTTTGATGTTTTCACCGGCACCCTGACCCTCTCCAAGGCTTTTGAGAAGAACGCTTCCAACATCGGTTCCGCAGAACAGAAGGTATTGAGCGAGTTGATGGCAAAGTATGGCGACACTCTTATCATTGAACGCTATAAGCCCCATAAGCACACCAAGGGAGTGCGTTTCGCGCAGATGGAGAATTACATCATCCATACCCGTGATGGTGCCGCGATGCTGAAACAGTTTGAAAGCGTAAAGGAACTGTCCCATAGCCAAGACAAGCCCTATCAGTATGTGAAGGATTGGTTCCTCGCTCATTATCCCTACTACACCGAGAACCCGGAGTTTGACGCGGAAGGTTTTGTGATCGTAAAGGCGGTGGCAGGTGCCGCCGCAAACCATACGGAAAACGATGGCTCTACCGCTGAAAATACAGTGTCAAAAATGGCGGAGGGAACTGAAAAAACACACGACATTTCTTCCTCCAACACCCTCCAAAACGCATACGCACAGGATGAAGAAGATGCTGCCTAACAACCCATTAGGCGAAAGACATTGCTCTTTCGCCTTTTCTTATACCCGAAAAGGACTTCTGCCTACGACTTTGGCACTTTCACCTACAACAAAGGGGTATCATCCAACAACTTTTGGCTTTTGAGAAACGACAACCTGACTTTTGCCAACAACTCCCCACCTCCTAACTGAAAAGACGGACAAGAAGCAGAGGAAGAACTTATATTATAAGACGCTGGCAAACAAAAAGGGTGTCCCGCACCGCTTACGCGGCGCAGGACACCGAAAAAGTCATATGTAGTTTTACGGTTTTGGAACCCTGCGCGCGTAGCGCGCGGGGTTCCCTTTCCTCATTTTTGTGCGTGTGTTTCAAAGGGTTCATCTGTCAAAATTAGGGGTCTCTATAAGGGCATCCCCACATTTTGGCAGTTCATCGTTATTTGCGTATGACAAAAATTGAGGTTCCATCGTTCCCGAAGCCTGCGTGCGAAGCACGCGGGCTTCGCCCTTTTTACACCGAAAGAAAAGGATGAACCCCCGCGCCTGACGGCGCAGGGGTTCGGGTTGCTGGCTTACTCTTTGCGTATGATAATATAGTGGCAGTTGTCTTTTCTGCCATATTCAACGCTATACCCACATTCCTCCAACCGCAACACCAACTTATCATAGGGTATGGGATGCCCTTTGTTGTCTTTCAAGCCGAGGCAGGCGCGCAACTGCCGTTTAGCGTCTGCGAACAACTGGATATCAAGGTATTCGGCAGGCACAACGATTTCCGCATTCTCTTTGTCATATACATACAACAAATCCAAATCGCCGCGATAGCGTCCGCGCGCCTGCGTAAGATTGGTAGGGTTGGCGGTGTGGGCGATGAAGTAATCAACGTGGCCGCGTATGTTGATGCTGGTTTCGCAACTGCCGTTGAAAATAAACAAATCATACTGCGGCGGCAGCATTTCATTTTGGAGAATATACTCGCGCGCCTCTAACTGTTCTTCGGTCATAGGGTGCTCCGCATTGGCAAGGCTCCATACGCAAATGGGTTTATGCCCGGCGGCGGCAGCAACGGCGGCGCAGTCCTTCATTTGGGTAATGTGGGGAACATACAGCATGCCGATTTTGCCGCTGGGGATTTGCTCCAACGCTTGCGGCAACGAAGCATAGGAGCGTGTTTCACGGTTTTCGTATTGGCGCAACTGGTCTGTGTCTATTGGAACCATATACTGCGCGCAGGATAGTTTGGCAAGCGGTTCTGGCGTAGCGGTAATGCCTACAACCAGAGTGTTCGTATGCTCCGCAATGTAGCATAGATGGTCGCGCGCGATGCTGGCGAAGTTCGGCTGCGGACTAAAAGTGGGAAACACAGGGATATTGTGTGCTTCATCGCAGACTATGATATCAAAATACGATACCAGTTGCGGATTGTGCCGCATCCATACCCCAAACTGGGCGTAAGTCGTAGCCACAATTTTAGTTGGGTCGCCGTCTGTGAAAGGAAATGCCGCGTTCTTCAAACTGTATTCATAGAACTGGTAGGGCATTGTGAGTGCTTCTTCATTGGCAAGACGCACATTGCCATTATGCGTATCAATCAAAAACAAGGCTTTGCGCGGGCTGGATGCCAGAGGCGCAAGTTTGTTAATGGCGGCGGTTGTTTTGCCGCTACCGCAGGGGGCGACGATAATGTTCATCTAACGATGCTTCAAAATGGACGTGTCTAACACGTCGGACAAGTATTTGCCATTTTTCATAGGCAATGTTCCTCCTGTATAGTCTATATTTAATTGTGAATTTCAAGGTAATGAAGATTCTTCTCTCTCATTCACTGTCATTATTTTACACCAAATTTTGTGTATTGTCAAAATTATATAGCATACATATTTTGGATGTATATACTATTTCTTCCATCCACGTGCGCGCCTATTGTATCTCCTGCTCCAACTCATCAAACTTCTGCGTGCTGAAAAACTCACCCAAGGTCATATCCAGACCGTCGCACAGTTTCTTCACCAAATTCACCGACACTTCCTTGCGGCGAGGGTCAAGCATACTATACACGCTGGAAGGTGTCACGCCCGCACGGTTGGCGAGTTCGTTGGGTTTGATGTTGCGTTCGGCACATATTTCCTGAAAGCGTTCGGCTACGGCTTGTTTTACGCTCATAGTTCTCACCTCAGGAAAAGCATAAGAAAAAATACGCAGACGCGTATTCGCACTTGCGTAATTTTGGAAAAAGTTTTATAATTGTGGAAAGAAATACGCAGATGCGTAAAACAGGAGGAAGAATACCGTGAAAAAAATACCCGCAATGGTCATCTCATTGTTAATTGTTCTTGTTATAGCATTTGGTATATACAATGTTTCAAATTCACCATCAGAATCAATAGCGACAGCTTCTGCTTCGGGAGCTCAAGAATTCGTATTGCGTAACGGCATTCATTTTGGCGACACGATAGACGTTGTTCGCGAAAAAGAAACTCAATTGAGCTTTAAGAGCCAGCAGAACCCAACAGAAGAGGAAGAATATTCTTCTCTCATCTATACCGGAACGATTTCTGGAATTGAAGAATCCACAGCAGAGTTCAAATTTTTGAACGGTGAACTTAAGGTAATTGTCTATGAACTTGGCGAGTCATATATGCCAAGTGCGGGTAGCGGAATGTTGAAACAAACGTACCACAGTGTTTTTGTGAGTCAATTTGATGAGATTACCGCTGCTCTGACAGCAAAGTATGGTTCGCCTGCTGAAAATGAAAATATATACGGTTTTTACGGCGAAACAATGGACAGTCTACTCAGCAGTATAGCTTTTTCGTCAGTTTTTGGAACATCTCTTGATTACGATGATATACGCAGTGAGGAATGGTTCATTCAAGTTGAAAATGGATATGTAAAAATTGATAATGTATATACAGAAGAAGAATGGGCTGGTGGTGGCATATTTGAACACACATTAGAATATACATTTATTTCCGAGTCCGAATTCAATGAAAAGATTCAATCTGAGGTGGAAGAAGCGGTTGAGCATGCGATAACCGTATTTAGTGATATTTAACCTTAATGATTGTATGTTTCCAATTCATGCCCCCTGCGTTCTAACGAAGGCAGGGGGTGTTTCTATCTCACCATCTTCATATACTTATACACCGTCGGCCTGCTTATCCCGCACACCCTTGCCAGCTCGCTCACATTCATCTTCCCCTCAACCAACGCCGGATAGTGCTTCATAAACGAAGCAGGTATATCATCCTTTGTCAAATGCGGGCGACCAACCTTCTTCCCGTTGGCTTTTGCGTTTGCGATGCCAGACCTCACCCTTGCCCTGATGATGGACAATTCCAGTTCCGCAAACACCGCACTCATTTGGATGAATGCTTGGCTCATAGGGTCAATATCGCCGCTGCGGCAATCTACCGTTATGCTGCCAACGATAACAAGGCGAAGATGCTTCTGCTTGATGACCTCTACAAGTTCACACAACTGCTGTGTGCTGCGGCTCAATCGGCTTACTTCCAGCGTGATTATCGTGTCTCCTGCCGCCGTCATTTCCAGCAGCATTTGTAGTTGTTCTTTCACTTTCGCGTCGCCGTGTTCGTATTCAAACACCACTTTTTCTGCTCCCGCGGCACGCAGTTCCTTTATCTGGCGGTTTATATCCTGCTTGCTCTCATTGGTGGAGCAGCGTGCGTATCCATATATCTTGCTCATTGCTTTTTCTCCCATGTGTAAAATCAAACCTCACCCCTGCGTTTTACACATCTGCCGCCCCTCAAACCCAAGAAATACGTGAAAGTCAAATGCGGTGGCGAGTGTATCACAAAACAGTTGTTTATTTTTCCATCTTGAACTCTGCCACGCAGGAACATTGTAAATCGTGGGCTTGCTGTTCCAGCGTAGCCAATGCCGTTCCAATAGTATCAAGGGCGAGGGCTTCTTCTTCCTTGCCATTCTTCATCAGGAAGCCATACAGCGATGACAATTCGCTTTCAAACAACGAGCGCGCGCCCTCTGCTACCAACCGCATTTCCCCCGCAATAACTGTGATGTTCCGTTCCATTTTCCGTTCCTTTCCGCGCCCCTGCGGGGGCTTGTCCCCCGCGGTGGGCGCATCCTTTGTTAGTTTGCGAGGATAAGTTCTACGGCCTTTTCGGCTTTGCTGGCGGCACTGACGATGAAGCGTTTATCGTTCTTCAACACGCCCAGCCAGTTTTGAATGTAGGCGGCATTGTTGCGGAAACTGGTGGTCGTTTCAAGTCCAGCGTGATTAACAAGGGCGGCAGCTCCGATTTCAGCAACCAGTTCTTCTTTGCTGTATGCTTCGGTTCCAAAGAACGCTGTGCGGTCAAGACGGTTCAGGCGTGTGTGGTGTCCTGTACTGTGGGTCAGTTCGTGAAATGCGGTGCTGTAATACTCTGCGGTGTCCTTGAACTGCTGTCGGCGGGGAAGGGTGATGCTGTCGCTGGCGGGCGAATAATAGGCTCTGTCGCCGTCCTGATGGTTCAGCCGCACGCTGTTTTTTGAACAGTAGGCGGTGATGATGGTTTCGGCGGTTGCGTTTGGTTCGGCGGCTTCTGGCAGCGGTTCGGTGTGCTTTGCAGTCAGCCCTTCGCACTGGTCAATGTGGAATACATTGTAGTAGCGAAGGAAGGGAACTTCCTTTTCTTCGTCGGTTTCTTCATCCTTGACCGTCATCCACTTCCAGAAAACAATCATGCTGGCTTTTTCGCCTTTGCGGACGCGACCGCCCGCCGCTTGTATCTGCTTGAAGGTGGCATATTCGCCCGCACGCCCCAGCAGCATTTGATTCAGCAGGCTATACGGTTTGCCTGTGGTGTGGCTGATGGCGGCGGTGGTGCTTCCAGCAATCCACGGTTTCTGCCACGGGATGATGCCGTTTTCCATTTGGGTGATGATGCGGTCGGTGATTTCCTTGTAGATATCCATTTTGTGCTTCCTTTCTGTTGCGGGAAGCACAGCCAGTGTGGTAGAATGACTGTGCTCCCCGTTGGTCTTGGTAGGGCTTCGTGGGGCGTTGCCGGAGTGCTGTGGTAGGTGCTCCGGCTTTTAGTTTATGGAGAATCGGCGGCTGGTGGTTTGCTTGGTGTATGCGGCGGCGAGTTCTGCGTGGTCTTTCTTGAAGCGGGTGCTGTCAAAGCGGCTGGAAGTGTAGGTCGTCCAACTAACTTTGTAGGAGCCAGCCAGCAGGGTTTCTTCCGTTCCCATGCGGGATTTGATTTCGTCCTCAATCGTAGTGATTTCGGCTTCCAGTTCTTCGCGCATGCGTTTCAACTCCATCAGTTCCTTGATTTTGGGTTCCATGTTGTGGTCGCTCATTGGGATGCCTCCTTTGATTTTTAGGAACCGTGTTCCGTTCTTACAAGATAGATTATACACTAATCCGTGGATGTTGTCAATAGCAATATCAATTATTTAGTGGATTTATTTTCTTTATTTATTGACGATAGACCTTTGATAGTGTATAATCCGCAATGAAGGAGGTTGGTTATATGAGTATGGTAGAAGCAATTCGCATTGCTCTTGTAAAGCGTGGTAATATTTCAGAAGCAGAACTGGCGCGTCGCGTTGGTGTATCGCCGCAAAACTTCAACAACAAAATGAAACGCGACAATTTCACCGAAACAGACTTGCGAGAAATTGCTGATGCTTTGGGGCTTCGTTTGGAAATCTCATTTATAGACCCTGAAACGGGCGAAAAAATCTGAATAAAAAAAGCAGGAGCAACACAACCGTTGCTCCCGTGTATGCGACGGGATACCCTTTCGGGCGTTCCGTCTTTTTCTTTTCTTCAAATCTGCCGCCGCAGGGCATCAACCGCGAAAATCAAAGTTTCAACATCTAAATTATTTTGTCGCGCACTTCTTTTACAGACTACACATTCAGCCGCGCAAATACATCAACCGTATGCGGTTTCTTGTTCTGTGCTTCTATTTGTTCCAGTCGCGCGGTCAGGTCATCTATCTGTTGCTACATCATCAGCAGTATTGAATCATAATAAGCCTGTAATTCAAAAACAGTATCATCAATACAAGCGGTGATTTCTTTGATGTGCTGGTTGTGGTATGGGTTTTCACTTATGCTGGCGCGCAGATTCTATGTCGCGCGCAGATTGGAAATAGGATTGAATTTTAGCATATGCTTTTGCTCCTTGGCAGACTGCCATTTTTCTTTATCTTAATTTTAACCCAAATTTTTAAAAAGGACAAATTTTCAGTCCTGTGGGGCAGAGTGAAGAACACTATTTTCTTCGTTGCTAAAATCTGCTGAGTTAGGTTTTTCGGCGGTTTCTTTCAAACGTTCTTGACGGGCGCATATCATACGCCAATAAAACATTGCTTGAACGGCATTTCCATATACGCCAGTTGAATTGTTTTTATCATTGTATGCTTCTTTGAGCGAATCGGCAAGCGCAAGCAACTGTTTCAAATTGTTATCGTCAATTCCAAGTTTGCGCCGCAGTTTTTTGTTTTCTGCGCGTGAAACAAGTGGCTTCTTTGCCTTTATCTTATCCAAATAGCGGTCAAGTGTAGGGCGCGAAACACCCAAAAATAGCGCGAACTCCTGCTTGTTCCAAAAGCCATACTTATACGCATCATAATAGCGGAAAAAGGTTTCTGGAATATCCTTGCGAGAAAACGCAGGGCGGCCAACTTTTTTCTTTCGTGGCGCACGTTTCTTTGGCGGTTCCATAGGCTTGACCTTCTCTCGGTAGGGAATGGCTACATTATAGCACGAACGGCGGCAGCAAACTATGAAAGAAATACGCAAAAGTCAGAAAGTTGTTATATGATACCCATTTCTTATCCGCGAAAGTCCCAAAGTTGTAGACAAAAGTCAAAAAGTCGTAGGTGAAAGGTGGGAAGTTGTAAGCGGATAAGGGTTAGTTCAAAATATATCGTCCTGTTGTCTGAGGAAAAGGGTGTTTTCAAGAACCATCCCGCTTGACCCAGTGTTCTTATTACTCTACAATGAAATAGGCACATGTTTTCAAACCCATGTGCCGCAAAGTATCTTGATAACTTCACAAGAGATATCAAAGTCATGCGGAAAGGAATTTCTTCATGGCAAAAAGGCTGAAACAACATATTGAAATCAACGGACAAAACAGATGGGTAACGGGCTATACGCATCAGGAAGTGTTGGACAACGCTATCAAATTGGTGATAGCCGCTACCAAGGCAGAGACACAGGAGGCGACGGAGAAGAAAATAACCTTCGCTGCTTACGCTAAAAACTGGCTGGTTCTCTATAAAGAACACACGCTGAAACATACCACCCTGCGTGAATATACTACTCTACTCAACAAGCACATTTTGCCCGTTTTTGGCGAAATAAACATCTGTGCCATCACCATAGATGATGTTCAACGTTTCATGAACGACAAAGCGAGTATGTCCCGTAAGTCCATCCATGAAATGGTGATGGTGTTAGGTATGGTTCTGGAAAGTGCCGTTGAAGATGGTATTATCACCCGCAATCCCGCACGAAGTAAGCGTTTGAAAAACCCATCAAAGAAAAAGACAGTCAGGAACGCGTTGGAACGGGAACAGGTGGCAGATATTCTTGCTAATCTTCATAGGCTGACGGATGAGCGGGATATACTGTTGCTTACACTGCTGATTTATACGGGCATGCGGCGGGATGAAGTATTAGGCTTGAAGTGGGAAAATATTGATTTCAAGCACAATCTCATCCATGTGGCACGCGGGGTAACATTCAAGTGTAATCTACCTCACATTGACACGCCCAAGACAGATGCCGCAATCCGTTCTGTTCCCATGCCCGCTGCTCTCCGGCAGTATCTCCATCCGAAGGGCGACAATCTTTTCGTTATTGGCGGAGGCGAACAACCCATTACGGAACAGACAATGAAACGCATGTGGGAACGTATTAAAAGGACAATCAATGTCTATGGAGCAACGCCACATGTGTTTCGTCACACCTACATGACCTTCGCAGACAGAGAGAAAGTACCGTTGAAAACGCTTCAAGCCATTGGTGGTTATGCGGATATCTACACCCTCAAAAACCGCTACACGCACACCCAGAGGGAGGATATTGAACATGCGAGAAGCCGTATTGACCACATGTTTTCATCTATCTGATGGAACACGGATGGAACAACCTTGAAAGTGCTTCAAAGCCTTATGAGATAAGTATTTGAAGCATCGCAAAACAGGCGTTTTGGAACATCGTATGTCACAAAACACCCAAAACGGAGTAAAACAAGGTCTTTTCTCTGGTGAAATCCAAAACAAAAAAGCCCTGTATCTGTTCTGATACAAGACTTTCTAACTGGTCGAGGTGACAGGATTTGAACCTGCGACCTTTTGGTCCCGAACCAAACGCGCTACCAAACTGCGCTACACCTCGTTGAAAGGCTGGAGCCAATGAGGGGACTCGAACCCCTGGCCTGCTGATTACGAATCAGCTGCTCTACCAACTGAGCTACATTGGCACGTCAGCACCAAACATTATAGCAAACCTTCCCTCCTTTGTCCAGTACTTTTTCGAAAACATCAGCCGTTTTTCCTTGCCAACAACTCAAATGCGTGATATACTGTTTTGGTCTGTTGTGCACGCACCAAACGTCGCGCAGCAGCCTTGGAGACGTATCGAAGTGGTCATAACGGGGCTGACTCGAAATCAGTTTGCCTTCACGGGCACGTGGGTTCGAATCCCACCGTCTCCGCCATATAACCACGCAGTATTTGATACAATCTGCGTGGTTTTTCTTTTTGCCTCTAGATGTCCGGAAGTCTTGAGAAATTTAATCTTCCGGGCTTTTAGTGTTTTTACAAGGGGGTAAAATTCGGGCCGGGCAGTTGCGCTTCACCGCCGAAAGGTCGATATTTCTCGTATTTTGGTTTACCCCCTATCCCTATACGGGAAATAACAATAACGTAAGAGCACTCACAGGTAAACATAGACGCTCACTGTCACAAGCAATCACACGGTAATGATATAGCGACTGATGTTCGCTGTTTGTGGCGCTGGTATTGGGAGAGGAATATCAGTTCCCTCCTCAAATGCTGCCGAATTGTAAATTATAATTGAATATGGAATAGATTGGTTTAGAACGTCGTTTAGTAAGTGTCGGGAGTTATGTGCTTGCGAAATGCAGGATTAGCAAGCATTGCATTTTCGTTTACAGACATCGCTCAAATTGACCAATGATAAGGAGGGAATCCCATGAAGAAACTGTATCGCATCGTTAGTATCCTGCTGGTGGTGGCAATGTTGCCGGTTGTTGCTTTTGCTCAAACTCCAGAAAAATGGAACCTATCTCAAAGAGTCAATCATCTGAAAATTGTGACTTTGGAAGTTGACGGTGGCTATCTGCAGTTCCATATTCCTATTGGATATCAACTCCAGGAATACGAGCTTTCGGATATTGAGGAATATCCTTTCAGCTATGTATTCATCGATGAAGATTCAAACGCGCAATTCATTGTGTACAGTACACTCGATACCGAAAAGGACCAAGGCATCAGGTTGAGGAAACTCTACGACAAGAGCAACAGGAACATTGTTTTTCAGAATGTTGTGATTGGCGATCATTCATACATTGTTCATACAAAAGAACAAGCTTCCTTTGATTATGGATTTCTGATTCAGGAAGGGAATGGATATAGCTATCATTTCCAGTACATGCTCTCGCATGCTACCATTCAAAATGAAATACCGGAAGAAGCCATCTCTATTCTGTCAACTTTAGAAATTCAAGAATTCCCTGAGCACACTGATTGAGATATACGTAGAGAATAGGCATGCCCATTTGGAAATTGGTAATCGGAACAGAAAACCGCTGTGTTATTCTGATGGCAAACCGAACATGGCAAAACAGATAAGTTCGAAGTCATTCGAGTTTCTTAATGCCAGAGGTGAGTCCGAGCGACACGCCCAGCCAGAGGGCAAACAAAACATCGGTGTCCTGTGTAATTGTATCAAATACAGCCACGGTTGCCACATAAACCTTGCAGCTCACCGGCTGCAAGGTTTTTTTCATTCCCTCCCGCATCGGCTCAGCCCACTTTTCCCGCACGCTCACAGGCCAAACATCCGCTGCATGTAGGCCACCCGCTGCCGGAGCATCCGCTGGGTGGTGGGGGCGCGGAGCACCGTATCAAAGCCGTGCATGGTGCCCTTTACCTCATACAGCTCCGCCTCCACCCCCGCTCCGTTGAGCAACGCCGCATACAGCACGCCGTCATCGTGCAGGCAGTCGAACTCCGCCACCTCCACATAGGCAGGTGGCAGCCCGTTATGCCGCTCCGCTTCCACAGGGCTGCGGTAGGCCAGCGGGATCGCAGAAGGATCCAGATCGATCAGCGGCCCCACCTTTTTGGATAGCGTGGAATTCCACATGGGCGTATCGGTATAGCGGCGGTAGGATTCGCTGTTGCTCCGCCCATCCAGCCACGGGTACACCAGCAGCTGGAACAGCGGCTTTACCGCAGCACTGCGATCCCGCGCCATCAGACAGCAGGCAGCTGTCAGGGTGCCGCCTGCGCTGTCGCCGGTGATGCCGATCCGCTCCCGGTCGATGCCCAACTCCTCCGCATGGTCATGCACCCAACAAAGGGCTGCATAGCAATCCTCCTGCGGCACAGGGAAAGGATGCTTCGGCGCAAGCCGGTAGCGCACATAGACCGCCTTGCACGGCACCGCCTTCGCATAGGCCATCGCCAGACGGAAATGGCTGCCCGAGCCCTCGAACACAAAGCCGCCGCCATGGAAATGCACAAGGCAGGGCGCACCCTCCGGCAGCCCCTGGGGCGTAAGGATCAGCAGCTCCACCTCCCCGCCCTGCCAGCCGGGGATCCTGCGGCTCTGCACCGTCAGCTGTGGATCCCGCCACAGAAAACGGGGCGTTTTCATGCCCCACTGCGCCAGCTGCACAAAACGGCGGCTCATGGGCGGTGCAAAATGATTGAACGGAAAAAACTCGTTGCTGATGGGATACTTGCCCATAGCTTCTCCTCCTTAACATACGCATCGTTCAGTTACACCCGGATGCAGAACAAAAGCATCGCCGTTCCCGCTTTCATGCCGGAAGGGCGATGCTTCTTTGCTTCAATTCTCTACGCGGGCATAAGCAACGGTGGCATCATCCTTCAGCTTGAAGCGGGGCAGGCGTTCCAGCAGCGGGTCGGCCTCCAGCGCTTCATACAGCCCCTCCACCAGCTTCCGGGCCGGGGTGTTCTCCAGCAGCGCCATCAATGCTTCATGGTCGGGGCCTCCCGCCAACTGAACAATGTCGTAAAACCCGTCCGACATCAGCGCAAGGGAGTGTACCTGCCCCGCAGGCAGCAGTTGCCGCCGCCCATGGGCAATACCCCTGCCGGAAGGGTCAAAGATCCAGTAGCCACCCTCCCGGTTGCGCATCCGGCGGTTTTCCACCACCATGTGCCTGAGGCCGGGCAGCACCTGCGCCACAGAGCCTCCACTGTTTTCCGCCAGCTTTTGGGCGTGGGCCAGCACAGTATCATCCAGCCGGGTCACGGCTGCATCGTGGCAGCAGTGCACAGGCCGCCCGTCCCGCCAACGGATCAGGGCGGTGCAGTCTCCCAGCGTAAACAATTCGATCTCCTGCCCCAGTAGACGGGCGATCATCAGGGAGCCGCTGGGATAGAGATCCGGCTCCTCCGGGTAGCCGAAGGCAGCCAGCCCCTGCCGGAGCGTATGGGCGGTCTCCTCCAGCGCCACAGCAATGGGCCTTTCCGGCGCGGCAAGCTTTTCCGCCAGCAACGCCACCGTGGTCTGGGCCAGCCAGCGAGCATCGGTGGGCGCATCCGTTCTGTGTATACCGTCGAGGCCGGAGGCACCGTCCATTACAATGAGCAGCCTTTGGGCGGTGTATACCGCATCCTCGTTATGCTCCAGCCCGGTGCCGCTGTAGGCGTTGATGTTACCGAACAAGCAGCAGACCTCCCACAATACAGATAAGCCCTACAACAAAAACAACGATCCTTGCCGCTCCGGGCCGTTTTTCCATATGCAAAAGCAACGCAAAACAGTTGAATACCACCAGCAGTGCGCCCAGCAGCACCACAATGAGCCCTGCCACCTGCGCCGGTGCAAAAGCTTCCACCAGATTCAGGCTGCCGATCACAAAGCTGATGATGCCTGAGAAGAACGCAATGATCTCCACATTGCTCAGCAGGGCACCGCGGATGCGCTCCACCTCGCCGGTCATGCGCTGCTGCTCCTGCTTGAGCCGGTGGACCTCGCTGCGGGTTTGGATGCGCACCAGATGGGACTGGTACTGCATCATACGCAGAGAATAGCGGCTGGCATCCTTCCCTTGCGGTTCCAGCGAAATAGCCCTGCGTACCGAAGCGGCCGCCTGGTCATACTCATGCCTGAGTGCCTGCAGCCTGCCCTTGGTGCAATAGTACTTGGCATAGCCGCCGGACAGGCTGATGGCATCCTCCAGTGCCCGCTCAGCCTTGCGGCCCCATTCCTCCAGCAGCGCACCACAGTTTTTCTCATCCCGCTCGCAGCAGGTGATGAGCAGATCGGCAAAGGCATGCTGCACCCCCGCCAGATTGACCTCTTGCCCGCCCAGATCCAGCCTGCGGTATTTGTCCACCACACTGGCGGCCTCTGTCAGGTGCTCCTTCAGTTCGGTGGCGGTAAAGTCTTCGCCGGAATCAATATGGTACATGGTATGCAGATGTCCGAAGCTGATAAAATCGGAAAACACTGCCGTATGCCGGTCAAACAATGCTTTCAACCGCTCGTACTGCATCAGGCGGCGGCAGTAGATAAACAAGCCGTAAAAGCCCAGATAGCGGGTATTGAGTTCCTCTGTAGCCATCAGCGCTTCCAGGGCAGAAGGATCGATCAGGTCTTCCACAAAGAGGGAAAGCTCCTTTTCAAACCGCCGGGTACAATCTCCGTTGTTGTCCATCAGTGCGGTCAATTGTTCAATGGTGGGCTGCTGCCTTTGTTCCATCATCTTTCCCTCCCCTTTCCTGCCTGCCAAAAAGCCCGGTTTCTACACAAAGAAAGTACCACAAATGCGACAGGGTTACAAGCTATTTTCGTCTGCTGGGCATGGTTTTTCCCAAAGCAGGAGCCAGACAAGGTACTTTTGTCCCATCTTTGGCACAGGGCGGCGTTGTGCCTTTGGCCCCGGCTGTCCTATACTGGTGCCATACCTCACGCTAAAGGAGGCCGCTGTATGCGTATATCCCGTATCCTGCTCGTTGCTCTGCTCATTGCCCTTTGCCTCTCTCCCGCTTTGGCGCAGGAAGATCCCTGGCAGCCCCCGGCGGGTTTCGACGGCTACCAGAAGGGGGCTTTCTACGCCATCCCCGAAACGGTCAGCTACTACTCCACCACCTGTGAAAAAGAACGCCTGTGCAACGTCTACCTGCCGGTGCAGTACGATGAGACCAAGGCCTACCCGCTGCTTTTGCTGCTGCACGGCATCGGCGGCAACCACAGCGAATGGAACGGCGGCAAGCCCGGCGTGATCATCGGCAATCTGGTGGCGGCGGGCGAAGCGCCGGAGATGATCGTCGTTACCCCTGACATCAAAGCCTTCCACAAGGATGCCGCCCCCGCAGGCATTTACACCCCGGAGACCTTCGCAGCCTTTGACAACTGCATCAACGACATCTGCAACGATCTGCTGCCCTTCCTCAATGAGCACTACAGCATTGCGCAGGGGCGGGAGAATACCGCCATCGCCGGGCTTTCCATGGGCGGCAGAGAGGCGCTGTATGTGGGGCTTTCCAAACCGGAGCTGTTCGGCTATGTGGGTGCCTTCGCCCCTGCCCCCGGCGTGCTGCCCTACCATGCGGAAAAAGGCCTGTTTGAGCCCGAAGCCCTCAAGGCCGACGAGCGTCTGGAGACCTTTATTATGATCGTGCACGGCCTGCAGGATAACGTGGTGGCTCCATGGCCCAAGACCTATTCCGATACCCTCACCCGGAACGGCACGGAGCATATCTACTACGAAACACCGGGCGCGCACGACTTCTTCGTGTGGAAAAACGCACTGTATAACTTCGTAAAGAATCTGTTCCCGGCACAGTAAACAGCAATCCGCCCCGGCGCGCAGCAGCACGCCGGGGCTTTCTGCGCCTCTGCCGCTCCGCTCTTTACATTCCGGCAAAAAACGGTATAATATGCCTCAGAAAACCATATGCGGGCGTTCCCGCAAACACAACCGCATATCCCAGAGAGAGAAGGTGTTTCCCTATGGCAGGCCCCCTCGGTACCCTTCGTGTATCCCAGATCGGCTTCATTGTCCGTGATATCGAGACCACCAAGACCCAGTTTGCCGAGTTTCTCGGCGTTCCCGTCCCCCCCACGGTGGGCGGCGGCGAGTTCGCCATCACCCAGACCACAGTAAATGCTCAGCCCGCCCCCGATGCCAACTGCAAAATGGCATTCTTCGATCTGGAAAACATCCAGCTGGAGCTCATCGAGCCCAACGGTGCCAAAAGCACCTGGCAGGACTTCCTCGACACCCACGGCGAGGGCATCCACCACATCGCCTTCGGCGTAAAAGGCACAGACGAAAAGGTGCTTGCCTGCGAGGCGCTGGGCTTCCCCTGCACCCAGCGGGGCAAGTATGGCGACGGCGGCGGCGAGTACGCCTATCTGGATGCCACCCGGCAGTTGAAGTGCTTTATCGAAACGCTGGAAAGCTACTGAGCAGAAAGGAGCATCCGCCATGGAGATCAGACCCGTCAAAACCGCCGTAGTGGGCTGCGGCATCATCTCTCAGGTATACCTGCGCAACATGACCCGCCTGTTCCGTATTCTGGATGTGGTGGCGGTCTGCGACCTGATCCCGGAGCTGGCAGAGGAGGCCGCCCGGAAATACGGCGTGCCCCGGGTGATGACGCTGGAGGAGATCCTTGCCGACCCGGAGATCGAGCTGGTGGTCAACCTGACCGCTGCCTCCGCCCATTATGGGGTCATCCGTCAGCTGCTGCTGGCGGGCAAGCACGTCTACACCGAAAAGACCATGACCGCCCGGTTGGAGCAGGCGCAGGAGCTGGTGAGCATCGCCAACGAAAAAGGGCTGTATCTGGCCGTTGCGCCCGATACGGCGCTGGGTGCCAGCATCCAGACTGCCCGCTGGGCGGTGGATCACGGCCTCATCGGTGAAGTGACCTCCTGCATCGTCTCCATCAACCGGGATCAGAACCTGAATGCGGAGCGGTTCCGCTTCCTGCGCAGCGAGGGCGGCGCCCTGCCCTACGATGTGGGTATCTACTATATTCAGGCGCTGCTGTGCATTCTCGGCCCCGTGCGGGAGGTGACAGGCTTTGGTGCGCCCGCTCCTGTGCGGCAGCGGCAGTTCCTCTACAACGAAAACGACCCGGACAGCTGGCAGATCCCCGGCAACAACCTGATCACCGGCTCGCTGCGCTTTGAGCGGGGCACGCTGGGCATGCTGCACTTCGATGGCAACACCATCGGTGCAGAGTGCTCCACCTTCCGCATCTACGGCACAGAGGGTATTCTGGAGTTGGGTGATCCCAACCGCTTCGGCGACCCGGTCACACTCATCAAGCCGGAGAGCCCGCCCTGCCATCTGCCCCTGACCCACGGCTACAACGGTGCCTGCGTGCTGGACGATGCCACCGATTTTGAACGTGGCTACGGCAACCGCGGCATTGGTGTGGCAGAGCTGGCATGGGCCATCCGCAACGGCCGCCCCAATCGTCTCAGCAAAGAGATGGGGCTGCACGGGCTGGAGGTGCTCTGCGGGCTGGACGAGACCGCCCGTACCGGCGGCGTGTACCGCATGACCTCCACCTTCACCTGCCCGCCGCTGAAAGCTGGTATCTACTCCACCATGTGGGGCGGCGGTGCGCGGGCTGACGCGGAGCTTTCGCTGGTGGACTGAGAACCGGGTGGGCGTTCCTTCCCATCCGCTGATCCGGCGCAGCCGGAAAAGCCTGCACCGGTCCGGTGAAGCGCCCCCTCAAGTACAACCGAAAAAACGCCTTCCGGATGCACCACGCAGCCGGAAGGCGTTGTTCTGTTGTCATGTTTTTGGAGGGCTCGCAGCAGCCGCAGCTTTGCCCCAGCCCTGGCGGCTCCGGCTTACGCCTTGACCGCTTCCTTGCTCTTTGCCTTTTTCTTCGCCCGCTGGGACAGCACCACGCTCTGCAACAGAATGAAGAAGCACAGCATAGCGCCCGTGGTGATGCTCTGCCACCAGGGCTCCCGCAGACCGGAGGTGGTCACGATGGCCTTGATGGTGGTCAGCGTCAGCACACCAAAGAAGGTGCCGATCACATTGCCCACACCGCCGCTGAGCAGCGTGCCGCCGATAATGGCAGAGGCGATGGCGTTCATTTCCGCACCGGCTGCATTGGTGGCGTTGCCTGCGCCGGTATGCATCATAAACACAAAGCCTGCGATGCCCGAGAGCAGACCGCTGATCAGATAGGAATAGAAGCGGGTACGCTTCACATTCACGCCCAGCATCAGTGCGCTCTGGCTGTTGCCGCCAATGGCGTAGAAGTTACGGCCCAGACGGGTATTCTTCAGCATTATGAATACAATGATCAGGATCACCAGCGCCACCACCACGCCGATCTCCATACGGGCGGGGATCAGGTTGCCCTTCTTGGCAATGTAGCCCAGCCACGGGATCTCGATCTTGGTTTTCATCAGCGCTTTGAAGCCCTCGTGAGCGATCTTCTGGGGCTCCAGCGATACAATGGTGGTCATGCCGCGGGCAAAGAACATGCCCGCCAGTGTGATGATGAAGGGCTGTATCTCCAGATAGGAGATCAGATAGCCATGCACCAGACCGAAGCACAAGCCGATGCCGATGGCCAGCAGCGCAGCGGTGAAGATACTGCCGCCGTTGTTCATGTGCACGATGCAACTCATGACCACCAGCGCCGTAACGCCGCCCACGGAGATATCGATGCCGCCGCCGATCATAACGATGGTAAGGCCGCAAGCCACGATGATCAGCGCAGCGTTGTTGTTGAGCATGTCGAACACCTGCTGGAACCGCAGAAAGCCGCCGCCCCAGATGAGCATCGTCAGCCCGTACATGGCAAAGAAGATGCAGATGGTAATGGTCAGAAGCAGCTGGGTATCGGTCAGCGGCTCCCGGCGTTTCAGTTGGTTACTGCGCTTCATTGATCGCCGCCTCCTTTGCTTTTCTGCCGCTGGTAAGCTTAGCCCACAGGCGGCTCAGGTATGCCTTGAACACCGGCGAGCCGATGACCACGATCAGGATGATCACGATGGCCTTATAGGCCTTTACGGCGGTGGAAGGCACCTTCATGGCGTAGAGGGTGATGGTGAGTGCCTGAATGGCGTAGGCACCCAGCACGGAGCTGGAGACCTTGAACTTGCCGCCGCCCAGCGCATTGCCGCCGATGGCAACAGCCAGAATGGCATCCATTTCGATCTCCAACAGCAGGGTCTCATGGTTGATGAGCCCCAGACGGCTGACGCCGATGCAGCCTGCCACAGCGCAGCACACGCCAAGGATCATAAAGCTGAGCAGCTTGATGAACGTGGTATTGATGCCGTTGAGGCGGGCTGCCCGCTGGTTGATGCCCACCGTCTGGGTGTACAGCCCCAGCGTGGTAAACTTGAACAGCAGTGCGAACAGGATGCCGCATATGGCAACAATGATGATGGGCGTGGGGATGGGCACACCGGGGATAAAGCTGCCGATGGCGTTGATCAGCGGGCTTTCCACGGTGGGGGTAGCGCCGCCGTTGATCCAGTAGGCCACTGAGCGCCCGCAGGTGAACAGCACCAGCGTGGCGATCATGGGCTGGATCTTGAATACGGAGACCAGCGTGCCGTTGAAAGCGCCGAACACGATGGCAATGGCGCAGCAGCACAGGAAGGCCACCACGATGCTGCCGATGGTGATCTCGCCCGAGCGCAGCACCTTAACGAACATACTGCCCGCAACGGCTGCCAGCGCGCCCACGGAGATATCCTGTCCGCCGCAGGCAGCGGTCACAAGGGTCATGCCCATGGCCAGCACCGCCAGCTCGGAAGCGCCGTTGAGGATGCTGATCAGGTTGCCGGTAAGCACCGTATTGCCCACATTGTTCTTGGCGATCTCCACCGAGAAGAAGCTGGGATCCCTGATCAGGTTGAACACCGCGATCAGCAGCAGGGAAACAACCGGCAGCATCAGCTGCGAGTATTTGCTCCAGTTGAATTTTTTCTTCTGTGCCATATCAGTCCGCACCTCCCGCAATGGTACGCATCACGTTGCTCTGGGTAAGCTCCTGCCCCCGCAGCTGACCCACAATGTGCCGGTCGCGCATAACAATGAGGCGGGAACAGGTGCGCAGCATCTCCTCGATCTCCGATGAGATAAAGGTAACGCTCATGCCTTCCTCTGCCAGCTTGCGCACCAGACGCTGGATCTCCGTCTTGGTGCCAACGTCGATGCCGCGGGTGGGCTCGTCCAGAATCAGGTACTTGGGGTGGGTCAGCAGCCAGCGGGCAAGGATCACCTTCTGCTGGTTGCCGCCGGAGAGGCTCTTGATGGGCGTTTCGCTGGATGCGGTTTTGATCTCCAGCGCCTTGATGTATTCATCGGCAAAGGCTTCCGCCTCTGCCTGCGAGAAGGGCCGGAAGAAGCCCTTCATTACCTGCAATGCCAGAATGATGTTATCCCGCACGGAAAGATCGGCAATGATGCCGTCATCCTTGCGGTCCTCGGGCAGATAACCGATGCCCTGCTTCATGGCGTGGATGGGCTTCTGGATGCGGATCGCCTTGCCATCCACCGTTACGCTGCCGCCAGTGACCCGGTCGGCCGCAAAGATCGCGCGCACGCTCTCGCTGCGCCCGGAGCCCAAAAGGCCCGTAAAACCATTTACTTCACCCTTGCGGATGCTGAAATCGAATGGGTTGGTGCAGGCTGCACTGGAAAGCCCCTGTGCCTGATACACAGGGATAGAATCGTCCGCTTCGGTGGTTCCCTCGCGTTTCAACTCACCCAGTTCCTGCAGCTCCTTGCCCATCATCTTGGCAACCAGCTCCACCTGCGGCAGGTTTTCCACTTCGTACTCACCCACCAGCTCGCCGTTGCGGAGCACCGTGATGCGGTCGCTTACCGCATAGACCTGCTCCAAAAAATGGGTAACAAAAACAATGCCCACACCGCGGCTGCGCAGATCGCGCATCAGGCCGAAGAGCATTTCCACTTCCTTATCGTCCAGAGAGGAGGTGGGCTCATCCAGAATGAGCACCTTGCAGTCCATATCCACCGCACGTGCGATGGCTACCATCTGCTGCACAGCCAAAGAGCAGCTGCCCAGCTGCTGCTTGGGCCGGGCGGGAATACCCAGATTGGCAAGGATCTCCCCGGCTTTCTTCTCCATGCCCTTCCAGTCCACAGTCACATCATTGCTGCGGCCGATGAACATGTTTTCCGCCACCGTCAGGTTGGGGCACAGGGTGATCTCCTGATACACCGTGCTGATGCCCGCCTTCTGCGCATCCTGCGGCGAACGGATGCTGACCTCGCCCTCAATGCCGTCGATGAAGATCTGCCCGGCATCCTTGGTATACACACCGGTCAGCACCTTGATCAGCGTGGATTTACCTGCACCGTTCTCGCCCATCAGCGCATGGATCTCGCCCTTGCGCAGGGTAAAATCCACATTCGAGAGCGCCTTTACGCCCGGAAACGTCTTGCCAATCCCGCGCATAGACAAAACGATATCGTTTTGCATATACGTTTCCTCCTTCCCTGCTCCAAACAGGTTATAAGCTTGCGAAAGCGCGGTGCGGAATGCGGATTTTCAACTCCACATGGCCGCACCGCGCAGTTGGTTAATCAGCCAAAGCTTTCAAGCCGGGAATTATTCGCCCAGGCCGTAAGCGTCGATGTCTCCCTGAGTGATGGTGGCAGCGTCGAAGCCCTTCTCTTCAGAGATGACCTTCTTGTCTTCGGGCAGGTCGAGGGTCTCGCCAGCTTCCAGCTTCTGGATCATGTCGCTGATGACCTGAGCCTGGAAGGGAGAGCACTGACCGTCGTAGTTCCAGTTGCCGGCGAGCACTTCGCGGAGAGCCCAGCGGTTGCAGTCAAAGCCGATAACGATCACCTTGCCGTCCTTGCCGTGGGTGATGCCAGCCTCGTCCAGAGCAGCCACAGCGCCCTTGGCCATGCCGTCGTTCTCAGCGTAGATGACGTTGAAGTCTTCCTGAGAGTTGATCACAGACTCGGTGATCTTCTTGGCTTCAGCCTCGTCCCAGGTAGCAGTCTGCTGCACGACCAGCTTCCAGTTCTCGTTGGCAGCGACCTGAGCGTCCAGAGCGCCGGTACGGCCCAGCTGAGCGTCGGAGCCCATGAGAGCCTGAATGTGGGTGATGTTGTAGGCTTCCAGGTTCTGGGCGATGAGCCATTCAACAGCCAGCTTGCCCTGGTTGGCCATGTCGGAAACGATAGCGGCGGTATAGAGAGAGGGGTCGCATTTGATCATACGGTCGAACAGGAACACGCCGATGCCGTTCTCCTGAGCAGCGGCAAGCACTTCGTCCCAGCCGGTGGTATCAGCAGCGGAGATGAGCAGGTAATCCACGCCGTCGGTGATGAACTGCTGAGCGGCAGCCATCTGTTCGTCGTTCTTCAGGCTGTAGAAGGCCTTGGCTTCGTAGCCGTTCTCAGCGGTGAAAACAGCCTCGAAATCCTTAACATTGGCCTCGCGGTAGCCGGACTCGGAGGGGGGGTTGTTCACGATACCCACGGTGATGAGATCGGCCTCAGCCATAGCCACACAAGCGGTGAGGGCCATGATCGCAACCAGCAGCATTGCAACAAATTTCTTCATGGTGGTGCCTCCTAAACGTTTTTTGTCCAATCTGGTGGACTTGTTGCTATTATTGTATATGAAACCAGTCAATGGAACATTCAAATTCTTTTTTTCTTTTTAGCAAGTTTTTTGGAAGCTATTTTCTGCGCCCGGGCAAAATGAAAAATTCATTCGATTTCTGATACTTTTTTTCGGCGCAGGCAAAAAGGGTAAAAAACATGCTATAATGGCAGCAAGAATAACGCACTTTCATTATATTTACAACCGGTAAGAGGGGAGGTGCCGCCCTTTGGAGCCCAGAGAAAACCGCAGCATAGAGCAGCAGATCAAGCGTCTGCTGGTGACTGTTCTGCCGGTGATGTGCGCCATCATCCTGATCTTGATCGTGATGCTGGTAACAGTAAACGGCCAGTATACCAACGTGCTGCAAAGCGCCAACACCGCTGCCGATTTCAACAAAGAGTTCAAAACCATGCTGGATTCCGGCATGTACAACCACGTTATCCTGCCCCGCAGCGAGGAGTCGGTCAGCCAGCTGCCCATGGATGTGCTCACCGATGCGGAAACGGTGCTGCGCCGTCTGGAGACCGCCACCAGCCTCAGGGATAACCGCTGGCGTGTGCAAAGCATGCTGGATATGTGCGAAAACCTGCGCAGCTATATGCTGGAGATCGCGCTGGAGGAATCCTACGACCAGCGCATGGAGCTTCTGGAGCGCAACATCCGCGGCGAAACCGGCCTTACCAACCTGATCGAGACCTATATGCACGACTACATAGACGACGAAGTACGGGAAATGGCCCGCCTGCAGGAACAGCTGACAACGCAGGTGCTGGCGGTGATCCTGACCGTAGGGGCCGGCGTTGTGCTGCTCACCCTCGCCATGGTCTGGTACTCGGTACGGGTCACACGGCGCATCACAGAGCCCATCAGCGCTCTTTCCCGCAAGGTACAGCGCTTTGGCGAGGGGCATTTCGACACCGCCCCGGTGGAGACCCACATCACCGAACTGCAAACGCTGGACAGCGGCTTTGACGAGATGGCCCGTCGGGTGGATGCATTGATGGCCAAGCAGATCCAGGATCAGAAATCCCTGCACAGGGCAGAGCTGGAGCTTTTGCAGGCGCAGATCAACCCGCATTTTCTCTACAACACGCTGGACTCCATCGCCATTCTGGCAGAGAGCGACCGGGGCGAGGATGTGGTGGATATGGTCACAAGCCTTTCCACCTTCTTCCGCAACTCCCTCAGCAAAGGCGAGGACATCATCTCGCTGGCGGCGGAGCGCACACAAGTGACCAGCTATCTGGAGATCCAGCAGATCCGCTACAGCGATATACTGCGCTACCATATCGATATTCCCGAAGCGCTGCTGGACTGCCGGGTGCCCAAGCTGATCCTGCAGCCGCTGGTGGAGAACGCCCTGTACCACGGCATCAAAAACCGGCGGGGCATGGGCACCATCACCGTTACCGGCGAGAGCGACGGCGGGGATCTGGTGCTCCGGGTAGCCGACAACGGCGCCGGCATGGATGCCGAGCAGGTGCGCATCCTGCAGGCGGGCATCTACGAGGATCGCCACACCGGTCTGGGGCTGGTGAATGTGCACAAGCGCATCCGGCTGTACTGCGGCGAGCCCTACGGCTTATCCTTTGAAAGTGAACCGGGCAAAGGTACGGTGGTATCCATCCGGCTGCCCCAGAGCCGTCCCGCCCAAGAGGAGGAAAACGAGCAGTGATCAAGAAATACTTCCGCACCCTTTACCCCCTGCTGCTGGTGCTGGCGCTGCTGACTGCCTGCTCCCCCGCCCCCGACCCGGCAGGCGAAGCATACGAGGATTTTATCGTGGTCGGCTTTTCGCAGGTGGGTGCCGAGAGCGACTGGCGCAATGCCAACACCCGCAGCATGCAGCAGGCGCTTTCCGAGCAGAACGGCTACCGGCTCATTATCGATGATGCACAGCAAAAGCAGGAGAAGCAGATCACAGCCATCCGCAACTTCATCCATCAGGGGGTGGACTACATCGTTCTGGCCCCCACCACCGAAAAAGGCTGGGATACCGTTTTGGCAGAGGCCAAAGCGGCGGGCATCCCGGTGATCATTGTGGACAGGATGATCGAGATCGCAGACGACAGCCTCTTTACCTGCTGGATCGGCTCTGATTTTCTGGGCGAAGGCCGCAATGCGGTACGCTGGATGGATCAGCATCTGGGCGATGCGGAGCTGCGCATCGTACACCTGCAGGGCAACCTTGGCTCCACCGCCCAGCTGGGGCGTACCGCCGGGCTGAACGAGGGGCTCTCCACCCACCCGGGCTGGCAGCTGGTGTACCGGGAAAGCGGCGATTTTACGCAGGCAAAAGGCCAGGAGCTTGTGGAAGCGATCCTGGCCGACGGGCTTTCCTTTAATGTGATTTTTTCCGAGAACGACAACATGGCCTATGGTGCCATCGATGCGCTGAAGAATGCCGGGCTTGCCCCGGGAGAGGATGTGACCATCATCTCCTTCGATGCCAGCCGCCATGCGCTGGAGCTGGTCATGCAGGGGCAGATCAGCTACGATGTGGAGTGCAACCCCCTGCACGGGCCCCGGGTGGAGAGCATCATCCAGAAGCTGGAGAGCGGGCTGACCCCGCCCAAGCTTACCTATGTGGAGGAAAGCGCCTTCGATGCCGCTGCCATAACCCAGAGCCTGCTGGACAGCCGTGGCTACTGATCGCCCTGCTGCGCCCGGTTGCGGTATTCCTTGGGCGTGATGCCCTCCAGCTTGCGAAATACATGACTGAAATAGTTCGGCTCGTTGTAGCCGATCTCCATGGCAATGCTTGAAAGCTTCATATTGGTGGAGACCAGCAGCTCCTTGGCGCGTTCGATGCGCATGGCGGTCAGATAGTTGATGAAGGAGCGCCCCAGCGTCTGGGAGAACACGGTGCTGAAATGCGCCGAGCTGAGCCCCACATATTTGGCCACGCTGATGAGCGAGATGTTGGGATCGCAGAAATTTTCTGCCACATATCTCTCCGCCTTGCTGATCACGTGGCTGTATTTGACCTCCGCCATATGGTCGGGCTTCATGCTCACCGCCTGCCTGAGCAGCTCCACTGCCGTGCTGCGGAAGCTTTCCTTCTGGCCGGAGGCGGTAAAGATATCGTGCTGCTGGCTCAGCCGGGTGGCGATATCCTTGGCATCCATGCCGGGTGTGGCGCGGCTTAATTGCTCCACAGTCATCTTCAGAAGATCGATCAGGGCATAGTACCGCATCAGGGTGCTGCCGAAGCGGTTGCCCTCCGGGCTTTCCAGCACCTCGTCCACCAGTGCGGGCACATCGGCGGCGGTGGTGCTGCGCAGTTTCTGCCGGAAGCTTTCGCCGAAGGGGTTGCCCAGCTCCAGCATCTCGGCAGCGATCTGGGCGTTATCATTGGCATCCACCACCTGCCCCGGAGAGACGCCTGCCACACGCTTGAGCAGATCCAGCGCGGTCTTGTAAGCCTGGCAAACAGTGCTGAGGCGCTGCACCCCGGTGCCCACCACCGTGGTAACAGAGGTGCAGTACTCCTTCATTTCGTGGCGCAGAATGGTAATAAAACGGTACACACGCTCGTTAAGGCTGTCGGTATCCTGCCCGAGACAAAGCACCGCCAGCTGGTTTGCATCCACAAAATAGGAAAGTGCCATGCCCTGCTGCTCCAGCACGCTGCGGGCGGCAATGCGCACATCGTGGAGCGCCTGCTCCTCTGCGCCGAAATGGAACAGAACGATCTGATAGCAGGGGCTTACGATCTCCAGCTTCAGCGACCTGGCCCTCTCCAGCAGGGTGGCGGTATCCAGCCCGCCATAAAGCAGCTGCTGCATGTAGTGCTGCAACAGCGCATGCTGCACCTCGTCCCGGTCGTAACCGCTGGGCAGGCTGGCTTTGCTTTCCTCGATCTGGCGAGCCACACCCTCGATCACCTTGGTCAGCTCCTGCGGTCGGATGGGCTTGAGCAGGTACTGATCCACCCCCAGCGAGATGGCCTTCTGTGCCGACTCAAAATCGCCATAACCGGAGATGATGATCACCTTCAGCCACGGCATGATGGCCTTGGCGTGCCGGATGAGCTCGAAGCCGTCCAGAAAAGGCATGCGGATATCCGTAAGCACGATGTCGGGCATCAGATCCTGCATCATGGACAGCGCCATTTCGCCGTCGGAGGCCTCGCCGCAGAAGGCATAGGGCCCGGGCATGCTCTCGATCACATTGCGGATGCTCTGGCGTATGAGCAATTCATCCTCCACCACAAAAATCTGGTACACTGGCAGCAAACCTCCTTCCGGCATCGGTTGTAAAGATATAGAACGCATACGATCAAGTTCATTATAGCCCCTTCGGCGCAAACTGGCAAGCACGGAAGGGATATTGCTCCCAAAGGTTGTATGCGGTATAATGGTAGCAACATTCTGTGCCGGAATGCTGCCGGCATCACAAATGAAAGAAGGGGTTCCCCTGTGTTGAAACGGATCTTTACCATGATGCTCAGTCTGGTTTTGTGCACCGCTGCGGTACCCTCTGCTGCCGCGGAAGCCCCCGCACTGCCCCAGCCCAAAGAGCTGCCGCCCGTATCCGGCCTGCCGGAATTGATGCTCCTGCGGGACGGCACCCCCGTAACCACTCCGGAGCAATGGGCGCAGCGGCGGCGGGAGTTGCTGGAATTGTACAGTTTCTATATGTACGGCTACATGCCCGACCGTGCGGGCGAGACCCTTTCCTATACCATTCAAGACTACGAAGCCACCGGTGGCAAGCTGCTGACCATTACCATCGGTGTGGGCGAGATGAGCGCTTCCTTCTCGGTGCTGGTCACGCTGCCGCAGGGCCCCGCCCCCGAGGGCGGCTGGCCTTATTATGTGGAGTACACCCCCTACCACTATCAAAGCTGGTTTACCGGGCAATGGGTAAACGAAGCCTCCCAGAACTGCGTCTATGCCGCACAGCGGGGCTATGCGGGCATCAACTACGATTGCTCGCAGGTGGCCCCGGACAACAAGAGCTTCACCGGCGCCTTCTATACCCTCTACCCCTACAAGCTGCTGGATCAGAACAGCCGCAACGGTACGCTGCTGGCATGGGCATGGGGCGTAAGCAAGATCATCGATGCCATGGAGCAGGGCGCCGGTGCGGAGCTGAACATCGACCCCGCGCTCTCACTGGTGGGCGGCGTTTCCCGCTACGGCAAGAGCGTTGCCGTAGCCGGTGCCTATGAGGAGCGCATCAAGGTGGTCATTCCCTCCTGCTCCGGTGCAGGCGGCATTGCCACCTACCGCACCAACAACTCCGGCAAGACCTACGACCTGACCAGCCTTGGCGGCTCCGCCGCATGGGTCAACGAGTCTGCCAACGAGCCCCTGAGCAACCTGCAGGGCGGTGAGGGCTACTGGTTCTGCGGGCGCTTCGCAGTCATCCCGTCGGTGGAGCAGATCCCGGTGGATCAGCACATGCTGGCTGCGCTGGTGGCAGACCCGGACCGGCACATGATCATCGTTACCGGCATCACCTCCGAGGGCTGGAACAACACCGAGGGGCAGTGCCTGGCCTATGCAGCCTCCCAGCCTGCGTGGGATCTGCTGGGCTGCCCGGAGCAGAACAACATGATCATCCATCTGGACGGGCATGCCATTCTGCCCTCCGATATGCAGATGATCCTTGATTACTGCGATGTGCACCTGCTGGGCAAATCGCCCGGAGACGTGCAGACCGACCTTGCCCAGATGAAGGGCAATCTGTTTCTTGAACACAACCGGGATGTGCTGTACCCGGAATTTGCACCCTATTTGGATAAATGATCCACAGTCTGGAGGTATTACACCCATGCAGACCCCTGCATTCACCATGGAAAACTTTGCTGCCACCGCCCGCGCCGCCGCTGCGGAGGGCTGTGTGCTGCTCCGCAATGAAAACAAAGCCCTGCCGCTGGAGAGCGGCTGCCGGGTGGCAGTTTTCGGGCGCACCCAGCTGAACGACTACAAGAGTGGTCTGGGCTCCGGTGGTCTGGTAAACGCCCGGTATGTGATCGGCGTATACAAGGCGCTGGCCGACTGCGGTACCGTGCAGCCGGATCCCGCTCTGCGCAGCCTCTACGAAAGCTGGGGCGAGGAGCATCCCTTTGAGGCCGGAGACGGCTGGGGCAGCCACCCCTGGTACCAGGAGGAGATGCCCGTCAGCGATGCGCTGGCTGCCGAATGTGCTGCCCGCAACGATGCGGCGGTGATCATTCTCGGGCGCACCGCAGGCGAGGACAGAGACAATGCCGAAGCCCCCGGCAGCTGGCTGCTGACCCCGCAGGAGAAGGACCTGCTGGCGGTGGTGCACCGCCACTTTGCCCGCACCATCGTGGTGCTGAATGTGGGCAACATCATCGATATGAA
>JAZQHO010000024.1:0-5675 GCA_045540635.1 Candidatus Limiplasma sp. | reverse complement strand
GGGTGCAGGGGCAGCGCCCCCGCTCTCCCTTCCCGCCTGGGAGATCAGCCGTAGATCAGGTTCAGTTCGCTCTCATTGTTAAAGAAGTGCATTACCTTGCCTTCGAAGGTGATGTACAGCTGTGCGCCGTAGACAAGGTTGCTGCGCTGCTCCACGGTCAGGTTGATGGTGGGCACACGCACGATGAGACGGGTGCCGTCCTCGGTGTAAACGTGCAGGTGCAGCTCGCTGCCCATCATCTCGTTTACCTCCAGCTTGCAGGGAATGACCCCTTCACCGGGCTGAGCAGCCAGCACCATGTGCTCGGGGCGCACGCCCAACATCACATCGCAGCTGTCCACATTGGCCTGTGCCAGCTCCCGCCCCTTCTCGCCGCTCACCTCCAGCTTTGCGCCGAAGGGGGTAACGAAGAAGCGGTCGCCTTCCTTGACCAGTTTGGTGTCGATCATGTTCATCTTGGGTGCGCCGATAAACTCAGCCACAAAGATGTTGCGGGGCTTTTCGAACACCTCGGTGGGGGTGCCCACCTGCTCGATGATGCCATCCCGCATGATAACGATGCGGTCGCCGAGGGTCATGGCCTCGGTCTGGTCGTGGGTAACATAGACAAAGGTGGTATCCAGCTTCTGGCGCAGCAGGATGATCTCGGCACGCATCTGGTTGCGCAGCTTGGCATCCAGATTGGAGAGGGGCTCGTCCATCAGGAACACCTTGGCGTTGCGCACCATGGCACGGCCGATGGCCACGCGCTGGCGCTGACCGCCGGAAAGGGCGCGGGGCTTGCGGGTCAGGTACTCGGTGATGCCAAGGATCTCCGCCGCATTGGTCACTTTTTCGTAGATCTCATCCTCGGGCATCTTCTTGAGCCGGAGGGAGAAGGCGATGTTGTCGTACACCGTCATATGGGGGTAGAGGGCATAGTTCTGGAATACCATGGCGATGTCCCGATCCTTGGGCTGCAGGTCGTTGACCACAACGCCATCGATCTCCACAGTGCCGCCGGAGATATCCTCAAGGCCTGCGATCATGCGCAGCGTGGTGGACTTGCCGCAGCCGGAGGGGCCGACAAAAACCACAAACTCCTTGTCCTTGATCTCCAGATTAAAATCGTGCACAGCCGTTACTTTGTTATCATATACCTTTTTGACGTCTGTCAGTTTGACGCTTGCCATATCAGTAGTCTCCTTTCATCCTCAGGGGGCGCAGCGGGCATCAGCCCTTGACCGCGCCGCCGGTTACGCCTTCCACGTAGTACTTTTGCAGACACATGAACAGGATAGTGACCGGTACCGCCACCAGCACGCCGCCTGCGCAGAACATGGTGTAGAACTTGGAGATCTGGTCCTTGTTGAGCCAGTTGTACAGACCCACTGCCACGTTCATGCCCTTGGAGGTACCGAAGGCGATGTAGCGTGCGAACACAAAGTCGCCCCACGGGCCCATGAAGGCCGTCAGGATGGTGTAGATAACGATGGGCTTGGAAAGCGGCAGGATGATCTTCTTGAGCACCTGGAAGCGGGTGGCGCCATCCACACGGGCGGCCTCATCCAGCGATTTGGGAATGGTGTCGAAGAAGCCCTTGGATACATAGTAGCCCATGCCGGAGGAGGCGATGTACACCAGAATGAGGCCGGGCACGGAGTTTTCCTGCGTCATGCCCAGATCCTTGAGCACGCGGTAGAGGATGATCATGGTCAGCATGCCGGGGAACATGCCCAGAATGAGCATGAACCGCATCAGCGGCTTGCGCATCTTAAAGCGGAAGCGGGAGAGGGTATAGCTCATGCACAGCACGATGACCGTCTGCAGCACTGCCGTGACCAGTGCGGAGATGAAGGTATTCAGATACCAGCGGGGGAAGTCGGTCTGGAAAAGATTGATGTAGTTATCCAGACCCCACTGCTGGGGCACCACATAGCCCACCTGCCACGTACTCTCCACACGGAAGGACTGCAGCAGGATGCACACAAAGGGAAACAGCCAAATGATGCTGATGGCGATGAGCAGCGCATAGATGGCGGTGTTGCTCAGCCGGCGGACGGCGCGCAGGCCCATATGGCGGCGCGCTGCGTTGGAGGGATTCTGCATGTTGCTCATTACTGGAAATCCTCCTCATTCTTGATAGACGGCAGCACATTGTAGACCACCAGCGAAATGAGGGCGACCACCACGAACACCAGAATACCCACAACAGAGGCCAGATAGTACTGGCTCTCTGCGCCGGTGGTGATCTTGAACAGCCACGTGATAAGCAGATCCGTATAGCCGACCGTGCCCGCCGCTGAGGAAGCTGCCGGGTTGGTGGGCGCACCGCCGGTGAGCAGGTAGATAACGTTGAAGTTATTCATATTGCCCGTAAAGCTGGTAAGCAGATACGGGCCGGTAACAAACAGCATGTACGGCAGGGTGATCTTGGTATACTGCTGCCATGCGTTGGCACCGTCGATACGGGCGGATTCGTAGAGATCCTGCGGGATGTTCATCAGAATACCGGTGGTGATGAGCATCAGGTACGGGATGCCGATCCAGATATTGATCAGAATGACCGTGACCCTTGCCCATGTGGGATCCTCCCAAAAGGGCAATGCCTGCTGGATCCACCCCATATTCATCAGGAACCCGTTGATGATACCGTTCTTGGCAAACATCTTGGAAACATACAAAAGGGAAATAAACTGGGGAATGGCGATGGTGAGCACCAGAATGGTACGCCACACCTTTTTGAGCTTGATGCCCCTCTTGTTGATGGCCATGGCCACGAACATGCCAAGGAAGTAGTTGGTAAAGGTGGCAAAGAAGGCCCACATCAGCGTCCAGGAGAGCACCTCGCCGAAGGTGGCTGCATAGGATTGCCCGCCACCTGCGGACTTCCAGTTGAGCATGGTGTTAAAGTTATCCAGCCCCACCCATGTGAACAGGTTGTTGTAGTAACCGTCGTGGGTGCCGTCGTAATTGGTAAAGGCCACCAACACCATGAACACGATGGGCAGTACCGTAAAAATGAGGATGCCGGTCAGCGGCAGGGAGAGCAGGGTCTTGTGGAACTGGTCATCCACAAGGGAGCGCAGGTCGTCCTTGCCGGACTTGAGGCGCTTGCCCGTGGCAAGGATCTTCTCTGCCATCTGGTTCTGCTTTACGTTGGCACGCCATGTGTAGATAAAGGCGATGATGAAGAAGATGGTCAGTACGCCGTAGAGCAGGATCTTAAAGGAGTTGTCGTTATAGGTGGTAACGTAGGTATCGAAGATGATGTTGTACTCCTCGGTGGGGCCTACCTTGCCAAGACTGGGCAGCATGGAGAGCCAGTAGCCGCCTGCAAGGATCATATAGCCGATAAAGACCACCTCAAACAGGAGGAACAAAAGCCCGCGGAGGATCTGCCCCCGGGCCAGATTGCCAAAGCCCATTACCAGAAAGGAGAGCTTGGTTTTCCAATCGCCGTGTACAAAGGTGCTCCAGATATCGCTGACCTCCGTACCGACGGCTTTCGCTGCGGTTTTGATCAGGCTCCAGAGCGCAACAAACAGACCGCCGATCTTTTTGGGAATGGAGCCGAAAAAGCCGGCGATCCGGTAGAGAAGCTTCTGGCCTTTGGACAGCTTCAGATATTCAAGATCCGTATACTGTTTCATGTCCGGGATCCGCTCCTTTTACGGAAAGGCCGGAGCCAAGCGATGTTGGCTCCGGCCAGATGTATGATGGTTCTCAAGCCGGTCAGCATTGCCGCAGGGCAGCTTTACAGCTTCGGATCATCAGTTTTTGATGATGTTGATGTCGGCACCGTTGATGGTGATGGTGTAGTTGCCGGGCTCGATGAACACGATGTTGTTATCGGGGTTGTCGGCGCCCAGATCCTTGATGAGTTCCTTGCCGACCGTTACCTGAGCAAAGCCCTTATCGGTGCCCCAGTCGCCGGGGTTGACGATGCGGCCGCCCATGTAATCGCTCTCGGGCACATCCAGGGTGAGGGTGTTGTTCTTGAAGTAGTAGGTATCGGTATCGTCAGCGTTGTTCCAGCCGTTCCAGGCGCCTACGAACAGCAGAGCGGAGGTATCCAGCTTGAACAGGGCGCTGATCTTGTCGTAGTAGTTGTCCAGAGCCTGCTGCAGACCGGCTTCGTCGGTGGCGGCCTTTACGTCATCGCCGATAACCTTGGCGATATCCCACCAGGAGCCGTGAACCTGACCCTGAGGCACAGAGTAGGGAGACTGGGCCAGCAGAGCGGCCAGACCGGGGTTGGCCTGCACAGCTTCGGACTGCTGCAGAGTGGTGATGGTGGGGCCCCAGGAACGGGCTTCGAAGCGCTCCATCTGAGCCTTCTCGCCGGTCAGGTACTGAGCCAGCTGGTGCAGAACAGCAGCACGGACGGGATCGACCTGAGGCTTAACGCCCATCAGCTTGCAGCCGCTGAAGGAACCCAGATGGTAGCTCTGGCCGTCCACTTCGAAGGAGGGCAGATCGGCAACGCCCATGTTGTCGCCCAGAATGGCCTTGATGTTTTCGTAATCCCACATACCGGTAACGACCACAGCGGCGTTGGAGGAGAACTCAGCGCCGGAAGCGGAGGACAGGTGGAAGGGGCTCTTGACCAGCTTTTCCATACCCTTGACGGCGATGAGGCCCTCGGGGCTGTTGAAGGTATCCTTCACGGCGATGAACTGACCCTCGGAATCGGTCTCCCAGCTGGATTCGCAGCCGGTGCCGAAGAAGAAGGAGGCCAGGTACCAGGCAGAGGTCTGCTGCTCGAAGGCAAAGTACTTCTGGGCGGCTTCGCAGTCAGCGATGATGGCTTCCATGGAGTCGATGTGCTCTTCGGGGATGACGCTCTTGTCGTAGTACATGAAGTAGCCGTTATCGGCGGTGAGGGGGTAGGCGTACAGGGTATCGCCCACGGTGCCGGCAGCAACCACGGAGGGGTCGTTGACAGCGGCAACGTTCTCGCCGGCCTTCACGCCCAGCTTGGCCAGAGCGCCGGCCTGCACCAGACGGGCGAACTGGTCCTGAGCAAAGCAGAACAGGTCGCCGCCGGCTTCTACGTCGGTGATCATGTTGGTGGCAGCTTCGGCTTCGGAAACGGCCTCAACGGTAGCATTGAAGGTGATGCCCAGCTCGTTGGTGCTGTTGAAGGCTTCGATCTGGGTCTTGGTCAGGTCGACGATCTCGGCGGCGACCCAAACGGTGATGTCGTAGGTGCCGGCCAGCTCAGTAGCGCTGGCAGCGCCGACCATGGAGAACACCATGATGGCAGCGAGCAGATACGCGAGGAACTTTTTCATAATGAAATCATCCTTTCTTGTTATTTCTTCAGGCACTCGGCCATTGGAACCTTTTTTCGGGGGCGACAAAAAGCAGGGCGAAGGTTCTTCGTCCGGTGGCTTTTTGATTCGCTCTGTTATGCCACTATTGTAACCAATTTCATTTCCGTTGTCAAGTGAAATCGTTTGCACAGATGAAGTTTTTTTGGTGGATCGGCTGGAAGTGTTGAGGCTGTTGGGTTTTGGACGCGGAAATGTTTTGACCGGATGATACATACCGGGGAGGGACGGGGTCGGGAGGGGGTGTGAGGGTGGGAGATGTAACCGGGAAGGAAGGGGACGGGTGAGTGAGCTGGGCACCGCCGGAGCATACAATCCCTCAGCCCCTTCGGGGCAGCTCCCTTTACACAAGGGAGCCTT
>JAZQHO010000023.1:0-8313 GCA_045540635.1 Candidatus Limiplasma sp. | reverse complement strand
AGGGTCTCGCCGGAGGCGGCGAAGATCTGCTTCTGGGGGAAGGCAACGCTCTCAAAAGCGGGCAGCTGGGGAGCCACGGAGGGGCTCTCCGGCTTGGTGATCTTGAGCATGTTGCCCCGGAGGTTGGTGCTCAGCGGGTTGCGGAAGCCGCGCATGATGGCGCTGGTCACGCCGGGGAACAGCTCCTCGCCGGTGGCACGGTCAAAGAGGGCAAAGGTGTAGTCCGGATCCTGCGTGCGGTCGTACCAGCCGATATCCCATGCGCAGGGAATGATGCCGCACATTACGCACATGCGGTTCATGGCCTCGTAGTAGTAGGCGCGGTTGCCGTCGTTGTTCTTGTTTACGGCACCGTACTCGCCCAGCACCACGGGAATGCCCTGATCCACGTACTGGGCCTTCAGGCTCTCCATATGCTTATAGAGGCTCAGCGCCTTGTCCTGGTTCCACAGGGTGGCGTTCATATTGGCCTGGATGCCAAAGGAGTAGTCGTAGTCATGCACAGAGAGCATCAGCCGCCGGGGCGTGCAGCTGTCGGTGGGCATGGTAAAGCCGTATTCCGGCTTCAGGGTGTTTACGATGTTGGTGTAACGGGCGGGCACGGAGAGCCAGCGGCGTGCGTTGTTGCCGCCGGTCTGGCGCACGGTATCCACAAAGATCTGGTTCAGCATCTCGATGGTGCGGAAATCCTTCAGATAGCCCTCATGGGAGGGATCGTCGCCGCAGACCTCGTTCATGCTCTCAAAGATGATGTGCTCATCGTAATCCCGGAAGCGCAGGGCGATCTGCTGCCACACGGCGGCAAACTTGGCCTTTACGGTCTCCAGCGCATCGCCGGTGGCGGCAATGCGCAGCCAGCCGGTCTGCTCGGCACCGTCGTGGTGCAGGTTGATGATCACATACATGCCCTCGTTTACGGCATAGTCGGCTATATCCTGCACACGGCTCAGCCAGTCCTCGTTGATCTGCCAGTTGTTGCTGTCATCGATCATCTCGCCCCAGGTAACGGGCAGGCGCATGGTGTTGAAGCCTGCATCGTGTACGGCTGTTACCAGCTTCTGGGTGGTGATGGTGGGCTGCCAGCAGGTCTCGCTGGGCACAAAGCCGCTGTGGCCGTCCATGGTGTTGCCCAGATTCCAGCCGGTGCCCATCTCGGCGGTCAGCTCCTCTGCCGTCAGCTCACGGAAAGGCATCCGGACGGCAACGCCGTCAAAATCCTCCACATCGCCAAGGGCGGCTGCAGGCAGCAGGCACAGCGCCAGCAGCAGGCAGAGAAAACGCATCAGGTTTTTCATAATGCTCCCTCCAGAAAAGAAGATGGTTTGCAAAACGGGGGAAGGGATCGCGCCCTTCCCCCGTATGGTTGGTGGGTTTTATTCCGCCAGAGCAGCCTGCTCCTGCTGCAGCTGCCACTTCATGGCAGCCTCGCCGCGGCTCCACTCCACGCACTCATCGTAGCCGTAGCTGTCGCACTGGGTGCGCATGTTGCGGATGTGCATGTCGAATTCGCCGTCAGCCTTGGCATAGATGGCACGCCAGCTGTTGGTGGTGATGGCCTTGGTCACTTGGCCCCACTTCACCTCCAGCGTATCGTCGCGCACGCTCTCGGAGTAGGGCAGGTCGGGCATAACGGTGTAGCTGTTCACCTTCTCGAAGTAGGGATCGACCAGCGTCACGCCGGACCAGTCACGCCAATCCTGCTGGATCGGGTACACGGTAGCGCCCTGCTCGGATACCCAGGTATCCTTGTTGAAGGCTTCGCCCAGCTTGGAGTCGGGGGCCAGCATGTCGCGGGCCAGCGTAGTGTTGTTGATCTGGATGCAGCCGTCGTTGAAGTTGCCGGAGAGGGTGTAGCTCTTGCCGGTGTAGGGGCTTACCCATTCCACGCCGCCCAGGTCGTGCTTGCTGTCCTGGTTGCAGGTCTTGCCCAGCTCGGTAAAGTACAGGCCGCCCTGCTCGTTGTAATCCCACATGAGGCCGCGGGGGCCGTACCACATGGTCAGGCTGCCTTCGGGAGTGGCCAGGAAGTCCATAATGGCAAGGCACAGCTCGGGGTACTCGGTATCGGCACCGATGGTCCATACGCGGTTGCCGCCAAGGCCGCTCAGGCCGTATACGATGGGGCAGGCTGCGTCGGGCACGCGGGCGTACATCATCTTGCCCGCATCCAGATGCTCGGCGGTGTTGTAGATCATGGAGGAGGCATAGTTGAAGATGCCCCAGAACACGCCGCCGTTCTTTACCTTCTGGCCCATCTCATCATAGGTCTGGGTCATGGAGTTGGGGTCCAGCAGACCGGCACGGTACAGCTTGTTGAAGAACTTGAGCATCTCGATGTAGGGGCTGTCGCCTGCCACAGCGGGGTCATCTTCGGCAAGGCAGTCGATGTAGTTGCCGGTCTTGGGATCGTAGTGGCCCAGACCCAGCTCGTCATAGCCATAGTAGGCAGTGCCCAGAGCCTTTACGTACATGACCATGTTGCCATCCCAGTCCGGCCAGAGGGAGGCGGCGTAGGTCTCGTTGCCCAGCTCGTCGGTGGGGCAGATCTCCTTCATCTTGACGAACACTTCGTACAGGTCGTCCAGATCCTTGATCTCCGGGTAGCCAAGCTGGCTGTAGAGATCCCAGCGCAGGTCCCAGCTGTACATGAAGGACTTGTGAGCGCCTTCCTGCAGAGCCACGTCCATGCCGATGCCGTACAGCTTGCCGGTGCCGGAGATGTCCCGGTTGGAGTTGAGGGCGGTGGTGTAGTTTTCAAAGATGTAGGGGGCGTAGACGGGGCCGAGGTCGTCCTCCTCCCAGTCCAGCAGCAGATCCTTGTCGATGGCGTTCTTGTAGTCTGCGCCGTTGGCGCCCCAGATGACCAGATCGCCCAGATTGCCGTTGGCAACGCGGGTCTCATAGGTACCGTCCATATCGGGCACGATGTTCAGCTCAACGTTGAACATGTCCTTCAGCAGGGTGGCGCCCCAGCCGGTCTGGATGCCGGAGTAGTTGGCCAGCTGGCTGTAGGCGGTCAGGGTGATGGTCTCATCGTCCAGAGGATAGTAGTCGTAGAGATCGCTGGTAACGGAGTAGTAGGGCACTTCTTCTGCCAGGGCGGAGAGGCAGCCCAGAGACAGCATCAGCGCCAGCACCAGAGAGAGGATGCGCTTGCTCATGTGAGATATCTCCTTTCGATACTTATCGTGATGGATCGCTCCAATCGATACAGGGGAAGGGAAAGAAAATCAGCCCTTGACGGCACCCAGCATGATGCCCTTTACGAAGTACCGCTGCATAAAGGGGTACACCAGCAGGATGGGGATGATCGTGACCATGGATACGGTGTACTTGATCACCTTGCTTGAGAGCATGTTCTGGGCAGCCTGCGTGGAAAGGCCGCCGGAGCCGCTGACCAGTGCGGAAAGGTTGGAGGACTGGTTCAGGTAGATGTACAGGCGGTGCTGCAGGGTGTAGAGCTTGGGGTTGTTGCTCATCAACAGCAGGGAATCCTGGAAGGAGTTCCAGTTGCCCACCGCACCGAAGATGGAGATGGTGGCAAGGATGGGCACACTCAGCGGCAGGATGATCTTGCGGAACACCGTCAGCGTGCTTGCGCCGTCGATGACTGCGCTCTCTTCCAGCGAGCCGGGGATGCTCTCGATGTAGGTCTTTACCAGAATGATGTTGTAGGGCGCGATCATGCCCGGCAGGATGTAGGCCAGAAAGTTGTCCGTCAGGCCCAGCATCAGCATGTTCATGTACCAGGGGATCAGGCCTGCGTTAAAGTACATGGTGATCACCAGTGCACGGTACCACAGGCTGCGCTTCCACATCTTCTGCTTTGTTACCAGATAGCCCGCCCAGGCAGAGACGATCACCATCAGCGCCGTGCCGATGATGGTGCGGGCCACCGTTACGATCACCGAGGAGCCAAGGTCGGCCACATCCTTCAGGGCGATGTAGTTGTTCACATGCAGGCCGATGGGGTAGAAGTTGACCAGACCGGAGACCACCTTGTCGTTATCCGAAATGGTGTTGATGAACAGGTAATAGAAGGGGAACACGCACAGGATGGTAAACAGCCCGAAGAACAGGTAGATGAGCCCGTCGAAAACGTAGTCGCTGGGCTTGCGGGCAATGTGATTCTGCACTTTCTTGCTCATACTCATCGCCCTCCCTTAAATGATGCTCTCGCCGCGGATGGCCTTGGAGATGCCGTTCGCGCCGAAGAGAAGCGTTACGCCGATAACGGACTTGAACACGCCCACCACCGTGGAGATGGGGATCAGGCCCTGCTTGATGCCGATGTTGTACACGTAGAGATCCAGCACTTCGATCACGTCTTTGTTGAGGGCGTTTTCGAATACCAGATACTGATCCATACCGTTGGAGAGGATGCCGGCGATGCTCATCAGCAGCATAACGCAGTAGGTGGGCACCAGACCGGGGATGGTGATGTGCCAGATGCACTGGTAGCGGTTGGCACCATCCACCTTGGCGGCTTCGTAGAGCTGCTGGTCGATGCCTGCAATGCCCGCAATGTAGACGATGGCGCTCCAGCCAAGACCCTTCCACGTGCCCCACAGCAGCATCTTTACCCAGATGCCGTCGGCGGAGGCAAGGTAGTCGGTATTGGCACCGGCGATGCCGCACACATTGCGCAGGAAACCGTTGATGAAGCCGTCGGTGGAGAAGATGGCAAAGGCGATGGCGTACACCAGCACCCAGCTGATAAAGTTGGGGATGGTGGTCAGCGTCTGCACGATGCGCTGGAACTTGGTGGAGCGCACCTCGGCCAGCAGCACCGCAAAGGCGATGGGCAGCCAGCTGGTAAGGATGCCAAGGCCGGACATGATGAGGGTGTTGCGCAGCACGCGCACCAGATCGTTGCGGGTGGCGGCGTTTTCGAACAGGTAGGTGAACCACTTGAAGCCCACAAAGTTTTCGGCGGTGAGCGCATCGCCGATCTTGTAGTCAAAGAAGGCAAAACGCCAGCCGTAGATGGGCAGGTAGCAGAACACGAAGGTGAGCAGCAGCACCGGCAGGAACATCAGGAACAGGCGGTACTTTTCCTCCATCTCCATGCGCTCCTCCACCGTCTTGGGCAGGGTAAGGAGGGAGATGAGGCTGGTAAGCAGGATGAGCCCTGCGGCAGCGGCAAATACCCAGATGCCGGAGGGGAAGCAGGGATCCAGCTTATCGGCCTTCTCCAGTGCAGCCACCAGACCGTGCATGTGGTTGATCACCAACAGACCGCCGCCCATCACCACGCTGCCGATGAGGGGCAGAACCAGGCCGGTGCGCTTCATGCGGTTGTTGCCAAGGCTCATGCAGCCGCCGATGCAGCACAGCAGTACGCCTGCCAGCACGATGGCAGCGCCCAGCATCAGCATATGGAAATGCCACGGCAGGATCCACTCCATGCGCAGGGGACGCCCCACACTGTTGGTGAGCGTATCATAAGAGATGGCGGTGGTGAACAGGGAAGCATTCTCGTTGATCTTGAGCATGATGCGCCCGGGATTTACCTGCGGGAAGAAGATCATCAGCCCGGTGATCAGGATCAACAGACGGCAGAGGCGCAGAATGTGGTTGGGCTTTTCCTTTGCCACGGTGCGCCCGGCGGGCAATACGGCATTTGCTTGCATGGGCTCTCCTCGTTTCTGTAAGGCCTGTTGCCAATGCTACACTTCAGCGCTGCGCCTTGCCCAGCGCTGAAGTGTAGGATCGGCACGCCTTGCACTTTGGTCAGAACAGGACTCCGGCGCTCCCCGCATAGCAGGGGGCGCCGGAGCGAAAAACCGGAAAAAGATCTCTTAGTCAGCCAGACCGGAGATGGTGAAGCTGATGGTGATGGTCTCGCCGGCAGCGGGCATGGTGTAAGCCAGATCGGTGGGTACCTTGCTGTCGTACTCGTCGATCAGAGCGATGCGGGCATAGTCGCCGGAGGTGTTCACGTAGGAACCGGCCTGAGTCTTGCCCTCGCCGAACTTAACGGTGATGTCGCTGATGGTGATGACGCCCTGCTCCACAGCAGCGGAGGGGATGTCGGTGGAGACGAACAGCATACGGAAGAAGGTATCGGGGCCGTAAGCCATGTCGCCGCAGGTGAGGGACACGCTGTAGGTGCCGTTGCCGGTGATGGCAGCGTCGGTGTAGGTGCCGCCGTAGTTGACAGCGTTGTTGTCAGCATCCCAGCCGGTCATCTGACCGAAGTACAGGCCGCCTTCAATGTCCTTGCCGTAGGAGGCATCGTCCCATGTGTTGCGGAAGATGTAGTTCTCGCTCTGGAAGCCGAAGTAGGCGTTGTAATCGGCAGCCTTGGCGGCAGCGATCTCGTCCTCGGTCATGGGCACGGGGCCTTCGGCAACAGCGGGCTCGCCGTAGATGTAGTCGAAGGTGATCTCGATGCTGGAGACCTCAGCGAAGGCATCCTTGGCAACGATGATGGGAGCAGCGCCTTCGGTGGTGCCGTCCCAGCTGCGCACGGACAGGTCGGTGGGCAGCTCAGTGACCCACTCGTTGTAGAGGTTCATGCGGGTCTCGATCTGGTCGTCGGAGGAGGTGTAGCCCTTGGCCACTTCCACAGCCTCGCCGTTGATCTTGACTTCCTTGATGTTGATCAGGTGGCCGGGGAAGGTCTTTTCACCGGTCTTGATGCCCAGAGCGGCGAAAGCCACGCCGGCAGCGGGGGT
Source organism: Candidatus Limiplasma sp. (assembly GCA_045540635.1). Lineage (GTDB taxonomy): Bacteria > Bacillota > Clostridia > Christensenellales > Aristaeellaceae > Limiplasma. The sequence continues at coordinate 1,633 of JAZQHO010000023.1, read as the reverse complement.
CTCGAAGGTGAGGGAGGTGGTGTAGGTGCCGGGGCCCTCAACGGTGGGGGTAACGGCGGTAACACCGGCATACTCGTTGCCGTCCAGCCAGTACTGCACAGCCCATGCGCTGTCGGCGAACATGATGTAGGCGGTATCGGTCACGGGCACGAGGGTGAAGTCGATGTCGATGGTCTTTACTTCGGCAAAGGCTTCCTTGGCAACGATGATGGGGGCAGCGCCCTCGGTGGTGCCGTCCCAGGAGCGGACGGTGGCATCGGCGGGAACCTCAGACACCCATTCGTTGTAGATGTTCATGCGGGTCTCGATCTGGTCGTCGGAGGAGGTGTAGCCCTTGGCCACTTCCACAGACTCGCCGTTGATGCGGATGTCGTTGATCTTGATCATCATGCCGGGGAAGGTATTTTCGCCCTTCTTGATACCCAGAGCAGCGAAGGCAACGCCCACGGCCTTGCCGTACTCGGTGGTGGTGAAGTCCAGACCCACGGAGTAGTCGCCGGCACCGGTGATGGTGGCATTCTTCACGGTAACGCCGCCATACTCGTTGCCATCCAGCCAGTACTGGCGCTCCCAGGTGCTGTCGGCGAACATGATGTAAGCGGTATCAATGCCGCTCTTCATCAGGGTGAAGTCGATCTCAACAGCGGTAACGCCCTCGAAAGCGGCCTTGTCCACGATGATCCAGTTGGCATCCTCAACGTTGCCGTCGAAGGAGCGGGCATCGGCGGGCAGCTCGGAGACCCACTCGTTGTAAATGTTCATGCGGGTTTCGATCTGGTCGTCGGAGGAGGTGTAGCCCTTGTCGAAGGCGATCTCCTCGCCGTTGACGCGGATGGCGTTGATCTTCAGGTAGTGCTTGGGGAACAGCTTTTCGCCGTTCTTCAGGCCCAGAGCCATAAAGGCCAGACCATTGGAGGGGTTCTCAAAGGTGAGGCCAACGGTGTAGTCGCCCTCGGCGGTAACATCCACGGTGGCGGGGGTAACACCGGCGTACTCGTTGCCGTCGTGCCAGTACTGGGCAGACCAGTCGGCATTGGCATACATGATGTACGCGGTGGCGGCTTCTGCAGCAGGGGCTTCCTCAGCCATGGCGGGCACCATGCCCAGCACCATAACGAGAGCCATCAGCAGAGCGACCAGTTTGGTAATGCGATTGCTCATGGTTAGTTTCCTCCCATATTTCTTATCTATTGAACCCGCGTTGCACAGCGGGAACAATTCAGCCCGGAAATGACCGAAAACTGCTCGTTTTCGGTCATCTGTTGCTATTTTACAGTTGATTGTTGCGATTGTCAATCGGTAACTTCATTTTGAAACTTAATTTACCAGCTGTTTTATACTGAAATTGATTAAATTGTAAGCCGTTTGTCAAGCGGGGCAAGCACTGCCCGGTGGTTTTGCTTCGGTTGATAAACATTGTTTTCAAACAGATTAAGTACATTTCACAGCGGTATCCCCCAACCCCGCAGGCTGCCTGAAGGGGCTGAGGGTGCCGCCCAAAGCCGAGCAACATGCTGTGCTGCAACAGCTCCAAGCAACCCGTCCACCGCACGCTCCCCCCTGTACGCAAACAGCCCGCCCCCTTACCGGGGACGGGCTCAGGTTGTTGATAAACCCCAGAGGTATTGGAGGG
>JAZQHO010000022.1:0-4088 GCA_045540635.1 Candidatus Limiplasma sp. | reverse complement strand
CAGTGACGATGCCCCGGAGGCGCGCCGCTTCTTTGAGGCCAGCTCTCCCCGCAAGATCGGCGATACCTACTACCTGATCTATTCCCCAAAGAAGGGCAGCCGCCTGGCCTATGCCACGGCTGACAAGCCCACCGGCCCCTTCACCTACCGGGGCTACATCATCGACAATGGCGTGGATTACCCCGCCGGCAACGACCATGGCTCCATCTGCCAGATCAATGGACAGTGGTATGTGTTCTACCACCGCATGACCAACAACTCCATCACCAGCCGCCGTGCCTGTGTGGAAAAGATCCAGATCCTGCCGGACGGCACCATCCCAACCGTAGAGATGACCAGCCTTGGTTTTGAAGATGCGCTGAACCCCTACTACCCGGTAAAGGCGGAGATCGCCTGCGTGCTCACCGGCGGCTGCTTTGTGCTGGAGAAGGACGTATTCCGCCGGGTGGTGAGCAAGGTGACAGACGGCGGCGTGCTGGGCTACAAATACTTCGACTTTGGGCTGGACACCTCCACCAAGACTATGGAGTTTGCAGTGAAGGTGGTAGGCGCAGGCATGCGGGGCAAGCTGCATGTGATGATCGATGCCCCCACCGAGGAAAAGGGCGGCACCAAGATCGGCGAAGTAGCCATCGACATGAGCGACGGCGTGTACCGGGGGCGTGTGCAGAACGTGACCGGGCGGCATGCCCTCTATCTGGTGGCAGAGGTGGTAAAGCCTCAGGCCGAGTGGATGAGCAACTTCTTCGAAGGCCGCACCCTGTGCGAAGTGGACGAGTTCGTGTTCCTGAAGTAAGCTGCTTGTCTATATATAGAAAAAACAGTCCAAAAAATCGGGCTGCTGCGGAATACACTCCCGCAGCAGCCCTTTCTTGTGCCGTTTTGCTGCCTTATTCCACCCGGGGCAGCTTTGCCACAGCCGCCGCCAGTTCCTCATCCGTGGGGATGTAGTCGCTCATTCTGCCATCATGGAACTTTTCATAGCTCATCATGTCAAAATAGCCGGTGCCGGTCAGGCCGAAAAGAATGGTCTTTTCCTCGCCGGTCTCCTTGCAGCGGATCGCCTCATCCATGGCCACCCTGATGGCATGGGAGCTTTCCGGTGCCGGCAGGATGCCCTCCACCCGGGCAAAGTATTCCGCTGCTTCGAACACATCCGTCTGCTTGACGGAGATTGCCTCCATCAGCCCATCCGCATACAGCTGGGAGAGCGTAGAGCTCATGCCGTGGTACCGGAGCCCGCCCGCATGGCTGGCAGAGGGAATGAAGCCGCTGCCCAGCGTATACATCTTCGCCAGCGGGCACACCATGCCGGTATCGCAATAATCGTAGGCGAAAACACCCCTCGTCAGGCTGGGGCAGGAGGCGGGTTCCACGGCGATGAAGCGGTAATTCGCTTCGCCCCGCAGCTTTTCGCCCATAAAGGGAGCGATCAGGCCGCCCAGATTGGAGCCGCCGCCTGCGCAGCCGATGATGATATCCGGCTTTACGCCATACTTATCCATAGCGGCCTTGCTTTCCAGACCGATCACCGACTGGTGGAGCATTACCTGGTTGAGCACGCTGCCCAGCACATAGCGGTAGCCCTCGGTGTTCACAGCCGCCTCCACCGCCTCGGAGATGGCGCAGCCAAGGCTGCCGGTGGTGCCGGGATGCTCCTCCAGAATCTTTCTGCCCACAGCAGTCTCCATAGACGGGGACGGAGTGACCGATGCGCCGTAGGTGCGCATCACCTCCCGCCGGAAGGGCTTCTGCTCGTAGCTGCACTTGACCATATACACCTTGCACTCCAGCCCCAGATAGGCGCACGCCATGGAAAGCGCCGTGCCCCACTGGCCTGCGCCGGTCTCGGTGGTAACGCCCTTCAGCCCCTGCTTTTTGGCATAATAGGCCTGTGCGATGGCAGAATTCAGCTTATGGCTGCCGGAGGTGTTGTTGCCCTCAAACTTGTAGTAAATCTTTGCGGGGGTCTGCAGCTTCTGCTCCAGACAGTAGGCCCGCACCAGCGGTGCAGGACGGTACATCTTGTAGAAATCAAGTATCTCCTGCGGGATGGCAAAATACGGGGTGGTATCGTCCAGCTCCTGCCGGATCAGCTCATCGCAGAACACGCCGGACAGGGCTTCGGCGCTCATGGGCTTGCGGGTCACGGGATCCAGCAGCGGAGCAGGCTTGTTGACCATGTCTGCACGCAGGTTGTACCATGCCTTGGGCATCTCGTTTTCTTCCAGATAGATCTTGTAGGGGATTTTCTCGTTTGCCATGGTTCTGTTCCTCCTCTGTTTTGTGGTTGCTGAGAGGAGGTGTTTTTCGCCAACAAAAAACCCGTCCCCTCAGACTCTGGTCGTCTGCTGGGACAGGATAAATCGCTTGCATGATCCTGCGGTGCCACCCGGCTTGACGTACCCGTTACGGTACGCCCACTTAACGCATACTGACATATGCTGACGGTTGATAACGGAGAGTCCAGCTCCGTCTCGCATACTCCGGCGGCTGCCGTTTCTGTTTGCCCTCGGAAGTCCATTCAGCCACGCATTCTCCGCCGCAATTCCACTATCTGCGGCTCTCTGTGGGAGAAGAGGGGTGGCCTACTCACTCTTCCTCAACGGTTGATTGGATGATACACCTGTGCTTTAGCGTTGTCAAGTGGTGGAGTGAGGTTTTTTTGGAGAGAGTGACAAATTGCTGAATTTTGCTAAAAACCCTGCACCACCCCTTGCGCAACCCTCCGGCTTGTGCTATACTTTACCCGATTACGCACCTTTGTGGTTCGCATGCTTGTGCCGCCCAATGGCGGTGGCTGTGCGGTGTGGCCCAAGGGGTGGAAAAAACAAGGAGGATACCCAAAATGGCAGTTATCTCTATGAAGCAGCTCCTGGAAGCGGGCGTGCACTTCGGTCATCAGACCCGCCGCTGGAACCCCAAGATGGCTCAGTACATCTTCACCGAGCGCAACGGCATCTACATCATCGACCTTCAGAAGACCGTCCGCAAGGCCGACGAAGCCTACAACTTCGTGCGTGACCTGGCTATGGAAGGCAAGAGCATCCTGTTCGTCGGCACCAAGAAGCAGGCTCAGGAATCCATCGCTTCCGAAGCTCAGCGCTGCAACATGTACTACGTCAACAACCGCTGGCTGGGCGGCATGCTCACCAACTTCCGCACCATCCGCACCCGCGTTGAGCGCCTCAACCAGATCGACAAGATGGAAGCTGCCGGTCAGTTCGACGTTCTGCCCAAGAAGGAAGTTATCAAGCTGCAGCACGAGCGCGAAAAGCTGGAAGCCAATCTGGGCGGCATCCGCGAGATGAAGAAGCTCCCCGGCGCCCTGTTCGTGGTCGACCCCCGCAAGGAGCACATCGCTGTTGCCGAAGCCCGCGCCCTGAACATCCCGATCGTGGCTATCGTTGATACCAACTGCGACCCCGATGAGATCGACTACGTCATCCCCGGCAACGACGACGCTATCCGCGCCGTGAAGCTGATCGCCGGCAAGCTGGCCGATGCTGTGCTGGAAGGCAAGCAGGGCGAGCAGGATGCCACTGGCGAAGCCGCTCCCGAAGAGGAAGCCGCCAAGGTGGAAGAATAATCCCAGCGTTTGACCCAATCATATACAGGCACGGGCGCAGCACCCCTGCGCCCTGCCCCAACAATTGAGTAAAGGAGCGAGAATTCCTATGGCCAACATTACTTCTCAGATGGTTAAGGAACTGCGTGAAATGACCCAGGCCGGCATGATGGACTGCAAGAAGGCTCTGGTGGAAGCCGATGGCGATATGGACAAGGCCGTTGAATGGCTCCGCGAGAAGGGCCTTGCCGCCGCCGCCAAGAAGGCCGGCCGCATCGCTGCCGAGGGCGTGGTTGCCAGCTACATCACTGACGACGCCAGCGTGGGCGTTGTGGTGGAAGTCAACTGCGAGACCGACTTCGTTGCCAAGACTGCCAACTTCGTCAACTTCTCCAAGAACGTTGCCAAGCACATCGCTCTGGCCAACCCCGCTGACGTGGACGCTCTGATGGGCCAGAAGTTCGTGGACGACGAGTCCAAGACCATCACTGACCTGGTGTCCGACGCCACCGTTTCCATC
>JAZQHO010000021.1:0-4122 GCA_045540635.1 Candidatus Limiplasma sp. | reverse complement strand
CAGGGGAAGCAAAAGCCCTGGAACTTGTTGAACTGCGCTTCGACTGTTTCGGCCATCTCTGCCCCTGACGTGGCAGTGCTGGCTACACTCGGCGATTGCAAGCAATCGCTCTCGTTAGTCGGGCTTTGCCCGACCTCACTGATGCGCCTGATCGACCCTGCAATACGGCCGTCCTCCCGCTGGGTGCGCATGAACAGCAGCTGATTGTTCAGCGCCGCCGTCAGGTTGCGCTTGGCGTACATCTCGCCGCCCATGGGCTGGGTCTCCAGCCAGATCTTTTCGTAGCCGCCGCCCTCCACCAGCACCTGATGGGGGCCGAACATCTGCAGATTGGCAAGGCACTTGCGCTCGGCTGCATCAAACAGCCGCTGCAGCGCCCCGTTGCGGGTGCAGAAGGTAACGCCGGTGGCGGGGAGCATGCTCTCACCTCGGTATGATCGGAATGTAAGTAGTATCATTATAGCGGAAACACAGACGTTTTCCAATATCAAAAGGGTCAAAAGTCGTTTTTGAACACAAACGGGTCGGAAAAGTACCGCTTTACGCCGGTGCAGGGCGGGTGGTATGATGGTGCTACGAAAAAACAGTACGGCACAGGGGCATCACCGGCGCGCCCCTGCCGCAGCAAGGAGAAAACCATATGAAGCGCAGCGATATCAACATCCGGGATCCCTTTGTGCTGGTGCACGGGGGCAGCTACTATCTCTACGGCACCCGGGGCGAGACCTGCTGGGGCCCTGCCGACGGCTTTGATGTGTACGTGGGCACCGATCTGGAAAACTGGTCGGGGCCGGTGGAGTGCTTCCACAACGACGGCTCCTTCTGGGCGGATCGGAACTACTGGGCGCCGGAGGTGTATGCCTACGGGGGCGCGTTCTACATGTTTGCCAGCTTCAAGCGGGAGGGGGTCTGCCGGGGCACGGCGGTATTGAAGGCGGAAAGCCCCCTTGGCCCCTTCCGGCCTCATTCGGCGGGCTGCGTCACCCCGCGGGAGTGGGAATGTCTGGACGGTACTCTCTACGTGAGCCCGGAGGGCAAGCCCTACATGGCTTTCTGCCACGAGTGGGTGCAGGCCGGGGATGGGGAGATCTGCGCCATCTCCCTCACGGACGATCTCAGCGCCCCGGCAGGGGAGCCTTTTCTGCTCTTCCGTGCTTCGGAGGCCGAATGGTGCAAGGTGATGCACCATTCCAGCGGCAAGAGCGGCTGCGTGACCGATGGCCCCTTCTTCCACCGCACAGAGGATGGCACCCTGCTGTGCCTGTGGGCCAGTTTTTCCGAGGGCGGTTACACCGAAGCGGTGGCGGTATCGGACAATGGCGATATCACCGGGCGCTTTGTGCAGGCGGAACCCCTGTTCCGGGATGACGGCGGCCACGGCATGGTATTCCGGGGGCTGGATGGACAGCTGTATTTGACGCTGCACAGCCCCAATACGCATTTGGCGGAAAGGCCGGTGTTTTACCCCATCCGGGAGGACGGGGGAAGGCTGATCAGGGGGTGAAGGGGGAAGAACACCTTGCCTTCAAAGCACCGCAGGAGTATAATTAAACCAACAGAAATACCGTATTGTTCATAAACATAGCGCAAGCCAAGCAAACAGGCGGGAGGTGACGGGATGCAGGAAGTGGTTAAACAAAAGATACCTCATTATGCTATGAAAATGCGCCTGTATCCTTCGGCTGCACAGCGACAGCAGATGGACAGGATATGCCATGCGCTGCACATTGCCTACAACATCACCTTCCATGAGGTTTTCCAAAAGAACCCGATGGTTTGTACCGAGCCAAAAGAAGACGGCTCTGTGTGGCCAGCTTTCAACAAGATGGTCAAAAAAGAATGGCGACGCTGGCTGATAAACCAAAACCCGGCGGTGAAGGAAGCACCGGCAGAATCGCTGATGAACAACAACGGATTGTTTAAAATAGATGCGATGCGTGCATGGGAAACCGGCATGCAGAACAAACCAGTCGATAAGTGCTCCAGACAGGAGTTTCACTTCTATAATGCCAATAAGCCCAGAAACAGCTTTTTTGTTCAAGTAGTACCCAAGAATCTGTTTCCATCCCCTGATAATGAGAAAGTGGCATGGATCAAGATTCCCAAGGTTGGCAGAATGAAACTGCGGGGTTTTAACCGCAAGCTGCGATTTGGGGAAAATGGGCAATACACCTTTGAACAAGCACCGCCTGAACTATTGCCCAAACAGCTGTCCGTACGGGTCTCCAAAGATACATGCGGTGATTATTACGCCACCATTACGTTCTCTGAGGGAAACAAGAAGGACAGGGATCTCTACTTGGAAACTCGCTGCCTGCAGAGCAGGGAACCGGTAGGTGTCGATGTGGGCATTAAGGATGTTGCGGTGCTGAGTACAGGACAGAAGATCGAAAACAAGCATTTTTTGGAGCAGAAGCAGCGCACGTTGAGCAAATTGAACCGCAAGCTGTCCCGGCAATGGGGCCCGGCCAATATGGCATATCGGGATTACAACAAGGCGATCCGACAGGAAAACAGAACCGCAGAAGCCGATGCGCAACAGAAGCCGGCAGAACCCAGTAACCGCTACCAAAAAAACAAACGAAAAAAGGCTCTCATTGAACGGAGGGTCGCACGGCAGCGGAATACCTATTACCACCAGCAAACGGCGGCAGTGGTAGCCCAAAGCAGTATGATCGCAATGGAAACGCTGCTTGTTACCAACATGAAGCGGAACCACAAACTGGCACATGCGCTGAACGATGCAGCCATGAGCGATTTCCTCGCAAAGCTGCGTTACAAGGCGGAGCGGTACCGGATCCCGATATACTGTGTCGGTACCTTTGAACCAACCAGCCAGCTGTGCAGCATATGTGGAGAAAAGAACCCGCTTGTGAAAAATCTGAGCATTCGCCATTGGGTATGCCCCAACTGCGGCACGCAGCATGACCGGGATGTGAATGCGGCGAAAAACATACTTCGCCTTGCACAGCTGAACGGAGACAGGGCCGATGAACCGGTGAAGGAGCCTCCTGAGGAGAAATCGCCTTCAAGGGCGGAGCGCAAACCAAGACGCTCTGCACCGATACCGGAAATGCCAGAGGTCACGATCGTTTTCAGCAAAGAACTGACCCGCCGAAACGATCCCCGGTATGTTGTAAAGGATGCGAAGACCAACCGGATCCTTGATGATGCTCAGGGTGCGGGTTACAAGACCGTTTCAAGAGCGCGCAACTGTTACAAAGCGAAAAAACGCTGGGCTGAAAAGGCTGCTGCACAGCCGTAGTGAGAATGATAACCGTTTGATCAGAATCATTTCGGTTTTCGGATAGATGAAAGATTTTTTGTATCGGATTTGAAATGGGAACCATATGGCGGGAGGTCTGTCCCCGCCATGGCAGGTGCGAACCTGTACCCCTCATGAATTGCCCATGGGGTTCGCACCGCCGAAGGATCGTATCGTGCATTGCCGAAACAGGAAAAGGCAATTTGTTTTGGCGATTTGATGCGTAACCGCACGTTTGGCAGATTGTTTTAGTCGCTTTTGCTTCTATTGGAGCTTCTCCATTTGTGCATTTCTGCGGAAGCAACCTGCGTGAGCGTGTGGAGCAGAAGGCCGCCATGCACCACGGTGGCATACACCGTGAGCGAAGCAACCTGCGTGAGCGTGTGGAGCAGAAGTCTATGCTCGGTATCCTCACAGAGGCGCACCGCCGGAAGCAACCTGCGTGAGCGTGGGGAGCAGAAGCCTCCAAAAAGTACAAAATAAACGCAGTTAGCTTGAAGCAACCTGCGTGAGCGTGTGGAGCAGAAGCTGGGTAGTAAAAAATCAGCATGGCGTAAATGCAGAAGCAACCTGCGTGAGCGTGTGGAGCAGAAGGATCACATGCTGCTCGATCACCAGCCGCTCATCTGAAGCAACCTGCGTGAGCGTGTGGAGCAGAAGGCTCAACGCCTGCATCATCATTGCGGATGAGCTGGAAGCAACCTGCGTAAGCGTGCTGACCCCCTCTGACCGTGCAACGCAGAATATCCCCTCTCTGCACCCGCAGAGGGGGGATATCTTTATCGATCGGCTGCGCAACCCGCAGAATATAACACGCACTATTCTTCTCCCCTCATTGACACCCACCCACCCCTCAT
>JAZQHO010000020.1:0-10671 GCA_045540635.1 Candidatus Limiplasma sp. | reverse complement strand
GCGGTTGGCATCGTTGAAGAACACGTTCTCGGAAGCCTTGGCAGCCTTGAAGGGGATGGGGCCGAACTGCTCAGCCATCATGGTGGTGCCTTCCTCGGAGGTAACGACCCACTTGAGGAAGTCCAGAGTGGCCTTCTGGTCAGCTTCGGAAGCCTGACTGTTCACGGCCCAGCAGTTCTCGGTGCCGCAGGGCAGAGCAGCATTCTCTTCGCCTTCCACGCCGATGTAGATGGGCAGCATGACCAGATCTTCGGCCTTCATGCCGTACTTGCCGGTCAGGTTGGCGTACTCCCAGGTGCCGTTCTGGTAGAAGGCAGCCTTGCCTTCGCCGAACTCAGCCAGAGACTGGTCGCCGGTGGCGGAAGCCAGCTGGGAGGGCTCGGTGGAGGAGTTGTTGATGTACAGATCCCAGATCTTCTGGAAGCCGTCCAGATAAGCGCCGGTGATGGTGGCGGGCTGAGCGGTCACACCATTGTCGCGGAACTCGTAGTACAGGGGCATGTTGGCCAGATGGCCGGAGAAGCGCCAGGAGGAGGAGCCGTCCAGACCGGCGGAGGAGAAGGCGTCGAAGCCCAGCTCGTCCTTACGGGCATGGATGTCTTCCACAACAGCCTTGAGGGTCTCGAAGTTGGTGATCTCTTCCACCTTGTGGCCGGCCTTTTCCAGCAGAGCCTTGTTGGTGATGATACCGAAGGCTTCGTAGCAGTAGCCCACAGCGAGCAGCTCGCCATTGGCACCATAGAGGTTGAAATCGTTGGTGGTGAGCTCGTTGGCGAACTCGGTGCCGGTCAGGTCCAGCAGGAAGTCGGCCCAAGTGTCGATGCCGGCCTGGTTGCCGCACTGGAACAGGGTGGGGGCGTTGGCGCCCTTATCCATCTCGGCGGTCAGGGTCTCGGAGTAAGTGCCGGAAGCAGCGGTAACGACCTTTACTTCCACGCCGGTAAGATCGGTGTAGGTCTTGGCGAGAGCCTGCCAGGCTTCGTCGGCTTCGGGCTTGAAGTTGAGGTAGTAAACCTTACCTTCGGCAGCAGAAGCGAAGGAGACCATGGACAGCATCATAGCCACAGCCAGAACCAGAGCGAACAGTTTCTTCATGAAAGTGTACCTCCTTATTATTTGCGGACACTCGCCGCATTGTGATACATCCGGCAGACTGATGCTAACGTTTGCGCTTTCGCAGACAACCGTTACGCTCGTCTGTCATTGATTGCATTATATGACATGCGCAAACGTTTGTCAATAGGATAATTTGTAATTTTTGAAAAAAATGTGACCATAACGCACATTTTCATAGCAAGGCCACAGCACTCCGGTACTGCCGTCCGCACATAAAGCCACGGGCATCCGCCGCTGGTTGACGGATGCCCGTGGCTTTCGCCGACGCCTTTATTTTTCTGCAAGAAAATCCATCGCTGCCTGATAAGCCTCTTTGGAGGAGGTTTCGATATCCGGCACCACCATGCGGCTTTCCGTTTCGCCGGAGGGGCGCAGAAAGCGCGAATGGGAGACCGTTGCATACAAACGGGAGTTACCCAGTGCAACGGATGTCAGATTGCCGTAGTGGTTGGGCATGTTGGAGGAAGCTTCTCCGATCAGGGTGCCCAGCATGCCATCCCGCACATACACACACAGCATGGTGGCGGAGGAATAGGTATAGCGGTCGCACAGCACCACCAGATCTACATTTTTGTTCTGCCGTGCACGGGAATCGGGCTTCATTGTCACGGAGCCGGCGGAACGCAGATAGCCCAGCTGTTCCTTCGCTGCGGGAGAAAAGCGCACCAGTGCGCCGTAGGAGGGAGCCTTCATGCCCATGGCATTCAGCAGCCGTTCGCAGGCATTGGAGCTGCCGCCGCCGTTGCCCCGGGCATCGATGATCACTTTGGTGCAGCCGTTATGCACCGCCTGCTTCAGCTCCCGGGCAATGGCTTTCAGATTGGCATCGTCTGCACATTCCACAAATTCCACCACGAAAACATCCCCATCCCACCGGGCCTTGTTGCCCCATGGTTCGGCGGATGGATCGTCTGCCGCTGCCGCGGGCGCAAACCATGTACATTCCCGGATGCTGCCGTCGGACAGAGCGACTGTGAAGGTATCCTTGTCAATATCCACTCCGGCAACCCGCAGCAGGTTGGAGGATGTGAAATAGTAATCGTAATTCTTGGCTACCGCCATTTCATTTTCTGCCGGAAAAAGGCTGGCGATGGTGGCAAGAATCTGCTCCATGGGCACATCATCCACGGCGGTGATGAACAGCTCCGTTACGCCGGTCTCATCCGCAAAATGCATCTGCCCGTTCCGATAGCTGTGGTAGATGGCCACCTCATCGCCATACTGCCAGCTCAATTTGGTGTGCCCATCCCCCAAAACGGTCAGATACCGTGAAATGAGGCACATGAATTCATTCACCGTCATGGCGCTGTTGGTTTCGGAAAGGAAGGTCTCCTTCGCCGCCCGGTACATCGACTGATCGCTGCCATCGATAAAGAAGGGATGCACGCTTTCCACATAATCGATCAGCTGCTGCCGGTCTGCCTGCACCTGCTCCACGGTCAGCAGGGTATCGCCCGGCAAGGCATCGGGACGCTTGACCCTCTTACCGCCAACGCTGACAGGGAAAGAATACACCGCTATTCCCGCAGCCAGCAAAAACAGCAGCAGGATGCTCAGAATCGCAACAAAACGTTTTTTCATACTCTTCTCCTTCCATCACAACCAAACCGATATTGCACATATGCCGCCTGCACTGCAGCAGTACAGGCAGCATCTTTTTTGCCTCATCCCCCATAGGAGCCCAGCAGGCTGCGCAGCTCCTGCATGCGCTCCCGCCCGGGCTCGGGCAGATGCCCGAAGGGAAAGGGAATATGCATTTGATCGTACTTGGTCTGGCAGATCTTTCGAAAAGGCAGCAGCTCGATCCTGTCCACACAGGGATGGGCTTCGGCGATCCTAAGCAAGGCGCACACGCTCTCCTCCGTGTCGTTCAGCGTGGGAATGATCACCTGCCGCAGCGTTACGGCGATGCCGCGCTGTGCCAGGGCTGCCAGAAAGGCAAGGGGCTTTTCCATTTCACAAGCGGCATACCGGCGGTAATCCTCCGCATTGGTGTACTTCAGATCCAGCAGTACCCGGTCGGTATGGTCCAGCAGCGACCCGCAAAGCCCGGGAGCAATGCAGCCGGAGGTATCCAGACAGGTGTTGATGCCGTTTTCGTGGCAGAGGCGGAACACCTCTGCGGCAAAGGCATGCTGCAGCAGCGGCTCGCCGCCGGAAAGGGTCACGCCGCCTTCTGCGCCGAAATACGGACGGCAGCGAAGGGCACGGCGCAGCACATCTTCAGCGCTGTACACCTCTCCCCCATCCACATCCCATGTATCCGGGTTGTGGCAGCAGCCGCAGCGGAGCGGACAGCCCTGCAGGAAGGCAACAAAGCGAACGCCGGGGCCATCCAGCGTGCCAAGGCTCTGGAAGGAATGGATGCGTCCCTCCGCCATGTTACATCGCCTCGTGGAAGGTGCGGCTGATGACCTCCCGCTGCTGCTCGCGGCTCAGCTTGTTGAAGTTGACCGCATAGCCGGAGACACGGATGGTCAGATTGGGATAGGCCTCCGGATTCTCATAGGCATCCATCAGGGTCTCCCGGTTGAGCACATTCACATTGATGTGATGCGCCATCTGGGCAAAGTAGCCGTCCAGAATGGAGGTAAGATTGCTGATGCGCTCCTCATCGCTGCGGCCCAGCGCCTCAGGGGTGATGGAGAAGGTGTTGGAGATGCCGTCCCGGCAGTCATCGTAGCTGATCTTGGCAACAGAGTTGAGGGAAGCCAGCGCACCGTTCTGCTCCCGGTTGTGCATGGGGTTGGCACCGGGGGCAAAGGGCTCGGTGTTCTTACGCCCGTCGGGGGTAGCGCCGGTGTTCTTGCCGTACATTACATTGGAGGTAATCGTGAGCACCGACAGGGTGTGGATGGCATTGCGGTAGGCGGGGGTCTTGCGCAGCTCGGTAATCATGCGGTGGGTCATGTCTTTGGCGATCAGATCCACACGGTCGTCATCGTTGCCGAACTTGGGGAACTCGCCCACGGTGTTGAAGCCGGTAATGTAGCCGTCGCCGGAGCGGATGGGCTGCACATCGGCATACTTGATGGCGCTGAGGGAGTCCGCCACAACGGAAAGACCGGCGATGCCGAAAGCCATGAAGCGCTCCACATCGGTATCGTGCAGCGCCATCTGGGTCTTTTCGTAGGCATACTTATCGTGCATATAGTGGATCACATTCATGGTGTTCACATACAGGTGGCTGAGCCAGCCCATGTAGATCTCCATGCGGTGCATCACTTCGTCAAAATCCAGCTTGTCACCCTGCATCACCTCCATCTGAGGGCCGATGGCCATGTTGCTGGAGGTATCGTAGCCGCCGTTGATGGCAATGAGCAGCAGCTTGGCCAGATTGCAGCGGGCACCGAAGAACTGCATCTGTTTGCCCACCTTCATGGCGGAAACACAGCAGGCGATGGCGTAATCGTCACCGTAGATGGGGCGCATCAGATCATCGTTCTCGTACTGGATGGAGTCGGTATCGATGGATACCTTGGTGCAGAACCGCTTGAAGTTTTCCGGCAGGCGGGTGGACCAGAGCACCGTCAGGTTGGGCTCGGGAGAGGAACCCAGCGTGTAGAGGGTGTTGAGCACACGGAAACTGTTTTTCGTAACCAGCGTACGCCCGTCCTCGCCCATGCCGCCCACCGCCTCGGTGATCCACATGGGATCGCCGCCGAAGAGCTCGTTGTATTCGGGGGTGCGCAGATGGCGCGCCATGCGCAGCTTGATGACGAAATCGTCCATCAGCTCCTGTGCGCCCGCTTCGGTAAGGATACCGGCATCGATATCCCGTTGGAGGTAGATATCAAAGAAGGTGCTTACGCGGCCCAGCGACATGGCAGCGCCGTTCTGCTCCTTGATGGCACCCAAATAGGCAAAATAGGTCCACTGGATGGCTTCCTTGGCGTTGGCGGCGGGCTGGCTGATGTCGAAGCCGTACATGGCTGCCATTTCCTTCATATAGCCAAGGAAGGCGATCTGCTGGTACAGCTCCTCGTCCAGACGGATCTGCTCGGTATCGAAGCACACCTCGCCCAGAGCGGCCTTATCCTTTTTCTTTTCCTCAATGAGACGATCCACGCCGTAAAGCGCCACACGGCGGTAATCGCCGATGATGCGGCCGCGACCGTAGGCATCCGGCAGACCGGTGATGACGTGGCACTTGCGGGCCTTGCGCATCTCGTCCGTGTAGGCGCGGAAAACGCCGTCGTTATGAGTGGTGCGGAAGCGGAACTCTTCCTCCACCTTGGGGCTGAGCTTGTAGCCGTATGCCTCGCAGGCCTGCTTGACCATGCGCATGCCGCCGAAGGGGTTTACACCGCGTTTCAGGGGGCGGTTGGTCTGCAGACCAACGATCAGCTCGTTTTCCTTATCGATATAGCCGGGGCTGTAGCTGGTAAGGGAGGATACGGTGGCGGTGTCGATATCCAGCACGCCGCCGAACTGGCGCTCCAGCGCAAAGAGGCTCTGTACCTTCTTCATCAGCGCCTGCGTGCGGGGCGTTGCGCCGCAGAGGAAGCTGCTGTCGCCGGTGTATTCCCGGTAGTTCTGCTGGATGAAATCCCGCACGTTGATCGTCTGCTGCCAGTCGCCGGGGACAAATCCGTTCCAGTTCTTGTGTTCCATGATGGTTTTCCTCCTTGAAGGGTCTTGCGTATGTGGGAAGAGAGGCATAGAAAAAGGGCAATCCGGCATCTTGCTCAATGCGGATTGCCCAGACGGTCGGCATTCATAACATCTACACTCCCCCGCGGTGCTCCGCGAAAAATCCGTCAGTCATGTGGATGCAGGATTATTGTAGCAGAGTGCAAACGGTTTTTCAAGGGGGCTGGGTTGTTAAGTTTTTGACACAGGATACCGGTTTCCGTAAAGCCGCGGCACAGCATGGCGGTATGCCCGCATGCGCCTTGACGGGCAGGGGTTTTCCGTGCATAATATTTCCATACATAAATCATTTTCTCTACACCCGATCACAAAGCCATCCATATCCACCCACCACCACATTGAGGGAGGTCAACCCATGAAACATCTGATACCCCGCTGGATCAGCCTTGTGCTGTGCATTGCCCTTCTCTTCACTGCCCTGCCCGCCGCTGCCACACCAACGGACGAGACCTACCGGGAGCGGGTCTTTCAGCGCTACGATGCTTCCTTTGAAGGGAGCAGCTACTATGAAAACCTGCTCAACAGCGGCAACTTCCTCTATGAACAGTGGGCAGCCAACCAGGAAGCGCTGCCCGCCGCTGCACAGGCGCTCACCAAGCCTGCGGAGATCCTGCTGGACAGGGAACTGGATACCGAAGCCTATGCCGAGTATCTGGTGCGGCTGATGACCATGCTGGAGTGCGGCTTTACCGATACCATCGCCTCGCAGGCGGCCTATACCGCCACCCTGAGCGGCTGGGATGCCGCCAAAGGCGTCTCCACCATGGTGGGCAAGCTGCTGCCCAAGGGCAAGATCCTCAGCCGCATCAGCAAAGCGCTGGACGGCTTTGGCAACGGCTACGATCTCTATACCCTCATGGAAGAGGCAGTCGTGGACGAGCAGCAGCTGGCGCTGCTGTCGGTCTCCTCGGCGCTGTATCAGGAAAAATGCATGGTGCTGGAAAGCATCATCGACCATACGGACGATGAAATGCTCAAAGAGGCTGCGGAGTCTCTCCTCGCCGGCTACGATGCGCAGTTCGCCTGCCTGCTGGGCGATTACCGGAAGGATGCGGCAAAGCTCAGCATCGAGATCGGCTCAATGGTGACAGGCGCCGATCTGTTCAACGATATCGTGCCTGCCACCGCCGGTATCCTGACAGACAAGCTGACCGCACTGGCGGCCAACAGTCACCCTGTGGTGAAGGCCGGAACGAAGTTTCTTACAGGAGCCCTCGGCAAGATCGCCGGGCTGGTCGGGCCGCTCTACGTGGGCGTGGTGGTGGGCAGCGAGTTTTCCAAGCTGCTCTTTGGCGACCAGATGGAGTGCTACCGGGAAATGCAGGCGCAGGCTGCCATCTCCGATGCACTGTGCAAAGCCCTTATCGAAACCAACAACCTTTGCGCCGGGGCCGAGGGCGATGCCCGCTACGAGCACACCCGCAAATACGTTGCCGTTGGCGAAGCGCTGGTCTACAGCCGCCTGCGTGGTGACTACTGCAACATTCTGAGCCGGTATTCCTACGGCGATATCAAGCCCTTGCTGGAGCAGGTGAGCGCAGAAGGCCCGGACGGTGCCCGGCTGGATGCGCTGAGCCTGAATCTGAATGCCTTCTACAGCGGCAGCGTAACGGCTACGCAGGCCGAGCGCGTGGAGGAGCTTTTGCAGGCGCTGGAGTACTACTACTGGCTGGAGCAGAACATGACCGGCTGCTACTGGCAGCTGGCGGGTATCTTCCCCGAAAACCAGCCGCAGGTGATCGTTACCACCGCATTGCAGCCCCAGCAGGGTCATCGTTTTTACTCGGCATTCTATATGCCCCATATCGAGATCGTCGGCAATGCGGAAGCCACCGCACGCATCAACAACGATCCCGTCCTCCTGCAAATGCTGCTGGAAGAGCGCCAGAAGCAGGCCAGCTACGGTGCGATCACCACTGAGAGAAGCGATATGTACGCCTATCACCATTTTTCGCTGAGCGATGCCACCTGCGTTGGTCATGCGCTGTCGCTCACCTTCTGCTCCTTCGGCTACGCAGAGGGTGCAGTTTCCTTTGACACCGATTTTCAGACCCTCCTGTTCGATATCAAGACCGGTAAGCCGCTGCATATCGCGGATATGCTGGACCCGGAGCGCGAAGATGCCCGCAGCGATCTGATCCGGCGTTTTGCCCATGCCATTGAGGAGCAGGTGGGCTATGTATGGACCACCTTTGACGAAACCGCCACCGCTTTGGTGGACGGGACCCTCTACCAGAACACCACAGACCTGTCCCATGTGCCGAAGCTGAACAAGGAGGAGTTGGTGCTCCAGTTCAGCAGCGGCGATATAGCACCCACAATGGCGGGTTCGCCCCGGGTCGCCATCCCTCTGAAAAACCTTGCCAACGAGCTGGATGATCGGTTCATCCCCAAGGAGCAGCACTACAGCGGTAAAATGCTCTTCCACCTGCCCGGTGCCGGGAGCGTCCCCGGCGGCCTCAAACGGATCCATGGCGCAGAAAGCCTTGAAGCCGTCTATACCGTTGGCGATGTGCTGGATATCTGCATTACCGAAAGCCGCTTTCCCGAAAACTGGCACGAGGCACACGGCGAGGTTTTCGACGGCATCGTGTTCTACGCCAACTATCTGACCAACGAAATGGTATGGGTGCCGGAGAACAGCGGCGGGTCGTTCGTGCTGGAGTACAACGGCATACAGGAGATGCATCTGGCAGAGCGGAGCGAGTGACGAAGCCCCCTGCACGGCTGTGTGTACAATCCCTGCTTTAGCAGTATAGCCCACATGGTATATTGACAAATCGCAGCATAACGCACTACAATACAGATATATACCATTCATTACCACACTTGTCAGAAAGAAGGTAAATCCCAATGAAAAACGTCAAATACTGGCGTACCGCACTGGCAGCGGCCATGGTAGCCGTCATCATGCTGGCCATCACCGGCGGCACCCTCGCCTGGTTCACCGACGAAGTGACCAGCACCAGCAATGTGATCGAATCCGGCACGCTGGATGTGGACGTCTACTACGGCGATCCCGCAGAAAAGAAAAGCATCACCGCCGCCAGCGAACTCTTTGACGGCGTTGCTCTCTGGGAGCCCGGTGCTTTGGCATGGGAGAACCTGACCGTCGCCAATCTGGGCACGCTGGCTCTGCGCTACGATATGCTCATGAACACGACAAACGAAAACCATCTGGAGGGCAACGGTCTTTCCGCCGCCCTGAAGGTCGGTTTCGTTGGAAACGGCGTGAGTGCCGGTGCCACCCGCGAGGATGTGCTGGCTGCCGTTGACAGCTGGACGAGCATTGCCGATTTCGCCGCATCCGGCATGCTGCTGCCTGCCGATACCAGCGCCATCAAGACCGAGAACATTCCCTCGGGTGCGGTGAGCGAGGCACAGACCATCGGTATGGTCGTCTACTGGGAGCCCACCGCCAGCGACAACAACTGGAACCCTAACAACGGCAAGCTGGTAAGCGACTACGAGCTTACGGGCAACAATTCCCTGCACATCGATCTGGGCGTTAAGGTGATCGCCACTCAGCTGACCGCCGAGGATGACGCTTTCGGGCCCGATTACGATGAAGATGCTTATATCGAAGCCGCCAACACCGAAGAACTGCAAGCCATTCTCGATGGCCCGGCCTCCGGCACCGTCATTGTACTCAAGCCCGGTGTAGCTTATGGTCAGGTGTACATGGGCCGCCCCACCAAGGATAATGACACCACCATGACCTGCAGCAGCTGTAGCTTCACCACCACCGATGCCGAAGCGTACAAGGCTCACATCAGCGACGGAAAGTGGCACGCCTCCTCTGAATACACCACGACCCTGAAGGATGTAACGATCATCGGTGCCGAAGGCGCTACCATCGATGGTCTGCTGGTCAGCAGCGGCCATATGTACAACAATGTTTACGACCATGTTATCGATGAGACTCTGACCACCAGGGGTTACTACGCCACCCTGATCATGGACGATATCACCTTCCTGAATGTGGACTTTACCGGCAACGTGAACATCAACACCTCTGATGCCTCTTCCGAGTACAGCAATGTTGCCTTTGAAGGCTGCACCTTCACCACCGGCGGCATCGCTCCCGGCGACGGCGCTGCCATTCGTTACTACAACGAGAGCAACAATGAGCGTGTCGGCAATATCACCGTGAAGAACTGCACCTTCACCAACTGCTATCAGGGCGTTTATGTACAGAATGTTAATGGTGTGACCGTTACCGGCTGCAGCTTCGATACCACCGGTCACAACGCCATCGCACTTCAGTCCGGCAGCGAGGCTGTAAATCTGAAAACTGTCGTGATCACCGGCAACAGCTTCAACAATATCAAGGATCGTGTCATTCGTTTCAACAACATCGGTGCTGATTCCAACATCACCATTCAGGGCAATGTAGCCACCAACTCCGGCGATGACGAAGGTGAAGTGATCAAAGCAGGCTCCATCGCTTCCGGCATTACCACCTCCATCTCCGGTAACAATTGGGGCGAAGGCAAAACCGTTGTGAACCCCGAACTGCAGGACGAGTGATCTCTGTAGCATTCCCCCATTACAAGCCCACCGCATCCCCTGCTTCGAAGGGGATGCGGTGGGCTTTCTGTTGTTCTTCATCGCACAAAACGCTTCTTTCTGCATTGCAGCCCCTGTAAACGGATGAGCAGCGCTGCGGGAACGCTTGATGCCTTGCGGAAACACATACCAAAAACCCCCTCGTCCTTGCGGGCGAGGGGGTAAATGTTATTCACATTTTACCAGCATTCGGGGAACTGATTAGTTCAGCTCGGCGAAGTACTTGATGGTGCGGACCATCTGAGAGGTGTAGGAGTTCTCGTTGTCGTACCAGGACACGACCTGCACCTGCCAGGTGTTGTCGTCGATCTTGGCGACCATGGTCTGGGTGGC
>JAZQHO010000019.1:0-7230 GCA_045540635.1 Candidatus Limiplasma sp. | reverse complement strand
TCCGATCCCTGTGGGACTTCTTTGACAGTCTGACAGGGCAGAGTGCAGGCTCTGCCCTGAGTGGGTATGGTGTTTTGTGCGGGGCGGCCCCGGCTGGCGGTGGAAGAAGAACCGCAAAGTAGGCGTTGACTGGTCGGGCTGTAGCCAACAGCCCCGATGAAAACCCACGAAGTGGGCGTTGACCACTTGGGCTGCAGCCAACAGCCTCGAAGAAAAGTGACGAAGTCACCCGTTTTGGGCCAGCTTGCTTTCCTTGAGGGCCAGCAGGCAGGTCTCCTTGCTGCGCTCGATGTGCTTTTCCATCAGAGCGGCGAAGCTGGGCAGATCCTTCTTTTCAAGGTAGTCCACCAGCAGGTGGTGCTCCTGATGGGCAGCGGAGCGGCGGTTCTCCTTGGCGATGGCCACGGCGGAGAAGCGGCGGATGTATTCATCCTGGCTCTCGATGACCCGCAGGATGCGGCGCTGACCGGAAATGCCGGTAAGGCGGGCATGGAAGGCACGGGCGGCGGGAGAAAGCTTCTCCACATCGCCGGCGGCATCCAGCACATCCAGCTCCTCCAGCATGCTGCGCAGCTCTGCGATATCGGCAGGGGTGGCATTCTCGATGATGCTGGGCAGGGTGAGCAGCTCCAGCGAGTTGCGGATGGTGTAGATCTCGTTTACATCGGCAATGGTGAAGGCGCGTACCACCACGCCGCGGCGCAGCACATACTCCACCAGACCATCCCGCTCCAGCTTGCGCAGGGCTTCGCGCAGGGGCGTGCGGCTGATGTGCATGCGGTCGGCATAATCGGTCTCCACAATGCGGGTGCCTGCGGGGATCTCGCCGGTGATGATGGCTTTCTTTAAGGTTTCATAAGCGATCTCGCGAATCGGTTTGCTCTCGGCAGAGGGCTGCAGGGTCATGGTATTCATTCGCTGATCTCCTTTGTACTTATTTTGTATTTTGTATACAGAGCAATACTAACAAAGGAAGCGGCGATTGTCAAGCACTACGGAAAGGTTTTTGCGGGAAAGTTCAAAACACCCCCGGCGGTCTCTAAGGGCTTGCACCCTGAGAAACCACCGGGGGTGTTTGTGATTCGGTCACGCCAAAGGCGCTGTGCCTCCTGCGCCCATGGAAGGGGCGCAGGCAGCGGGGTGCAGGGGCACCATGCCCCGTATTACTTGAGCAGACCCTGCGCCGCTGCGGTCAGCTGACCCAGCAGCTCCTTGGCCTTTGCTTCTTCCTTATCGTTGACGTTGACGTAGAGCTTGATCTTGGGCTCGGTGCCGGAGGGGCGCACGCAGACGAAGTGGCCGCCCTCCATGGCGAAGTAGAGCACATCGCTCTCGGGGTAATCCAGCTTCTTCACCTCGCCGGTGGAAACGATGGTCTCGGTACCGCGCTGGATATCCAGCACGCGGGCCACCTTGACGCCGCCGATCTGGGTGGGCGGGTTGTTGCGGATGCGGGTCATGATCTCGCCCATCACCTTCAGGCCGTCGATGCCGGGCAGGGTGGTGGATTCCACATGCTCCAGATAGTAGCCGTAGGTGGCAAAGATCTCGTCCATCACATCGGTGAGGGTCTTGCCCTGAGTGGAGTAGTAGGCAGCGGCCTCGGCGATGAGCAGGGAGGCGTTGACGCCGTCCTTGTCGCGCACGAAGGTGCTGGAGAGGAAGCCGTAGCTCTCTTCAAAACCGAAGAGGAAGGTATGGCTGCCGGTATCCTGGAACTGCTGGATCTTCTCGCCAATGAACTTAAAGCCGGTGAGGGTATCGAAGATGCTCATGCCGAAGCCGTCGCAGATGGCCTTAGCCAGCTCGGTGGATACGATGGACTTGACGGCAGCGCCGTTTGCGGGCAGGTTGCCCTGCGCCTTCTTGCTGGAGAGGATGTAGTAGAGCATCAGGCAGCCGATCTGGTTGCCGGTCAGCAGCTTGAAGGAGCCGCCCTTCTGGCGCACGGCCACGCCCAGCCGGTCCCAGTCCGGGTCGGTGCCGAAGATGGCATCCGCGCCCACTTCGTTGGCCAGCTTGATGGCAAGGGTAAAGGCGGCGGGATCCTCGGGGTTGGGCACCTTAACGGTGGAGAAGTTGGGGTCGGGGGCTTCCTGCTCCTTGACCACGCTCACGTTGGTGATGCCGATCTCCTTGAGGATGCGGCGCACGGGCACATTGCCGCTGCCGTGGATGGGGGTGTAGACGATTTTCAGGTTCTTGCCGGCCTCGGCCACCACTTCGGGGTTGATGGACAGGGTCTTGACCCGGGCGATGTATTCGTCATCCACCTCCGCATCGCCGATGATGTGAAGCAGGCCGGAAGCCTTGGCTTCTTCCTCGGTCATCAGCTTGGCATCGGTGAACTTGAGGGCGTAGATCTTGCCGGTAACGGCCTCGGCGGCCTCCGGGCCCAGCTGGGCGCCGTCCTCGCCGTAGACCTTGTAGCCGTTGTACTGGGGCGGATTGTGGCTGGCGGTGATGACCACGCCCGCCTTGGCATTCAGGTGACGGACACCGAAGGAGAGCAGAGCCACGGGGCGCAGGGCATCGAACAGGTAGGTCTTGATGCCGTTGGCGCACAGCACCAGCGCAGTCTCCAGCGCGAACTCGGTGCTCATGCGGCGGCTGTCGTAGCCGATGGCCACGCCGCGCTGCTTGTTTTCGGCGTTATCCTCGATCAGGTAGTCCGCCAGACCCTGCGTGGCACGGCGAACGGTGTAGATGTTCATGCGGTTCATGCCCGCACCCAGTACACCGCGCATACCGGCGGTACCGAAGCTGAGATCGCGGTAGAAGCGATCCTCGATCTCTTTCTCGTCGTTTGCAATGGACAGAAGCTCCTGCTTCGTGGCTTCGTCGGCGGCAAAATCGTTGAGCCATGCCTGATAATTCTCCCGGTAGCTCATGGGAAAGGCCTCCTACTATGTTTTTTTCGTTTCGTTGCGCAGGCTGTGGGCCATACGCCTTTTTAATCGTTTCTATTATAGCGGATATGTGGCGGTATTGCAAATAGTTTGTTGCGGGGTGCTGTATTTCGGGCAGGGCTGCTGAGCCACACAGGCGATGGGAACTCCGGCATGTTTGGCGACAACTCATTTGTTTCGGGTCGGATAAACCATCCTTTCAGAAGCATGCTGCCAAACCTCTGCGCTCACTCCCTTCCCACACACCTTGACCACCC
This sequence comes from Candidatus Limiplasma sp., assembly GCA_045540635.1. GTDB lineage: Bacteria > Bacillota > Clostridia > Christensenellales > Aristaeellaceae > Limiplasma. The sequence continues at coordinate 4,064 of JAZQHO010000019.1, read as the reverse complement.
CCCGCCCCATGCGCTATAATACCAGTTAGAAACCAACCTTACGTAACCCCCACAAAACACGATCAACACAAGGAGGAACCTTCCCATGAGCATATCCGCCCGCCCCTTTGACAAGACCCCCGACGGCCAGCAGGTGACGGAGTTCATCCTGACCAACAAGCACGGCGCAAGCATCAGCGTGATCGACTTCGGCGGCTGCCTGCGCAACATCATTGTCCCCGACCGTAACGGCAATCTGGCCGACGTGAACCTGGGCTTTGACGATGTGGACACCTACGACGGCAAGAGCAACTCCATGGGCGCGCTCATCGGCCGGGTGGGCAACCGCATCGGCGGCGCCAGCTTCCAGATCGACGGCGTTACCTACAACCTGTTCAAGAACGACGGCGAAAACAACCTGCACAGCGGCCCCAAGGGCGTTGACCGCTATGTGTGGGCCAGCGAGACCATCGAGGGCGAGGGCTGGGATAAGCTGATCCTGACCCATGTGACCCCCGACGGCGACTGCGGCTTCCCCGGCACCGTCAGCATGGAAGTGACCTACAGCTGGAACGATGAGGGCGAGCTGGGCATCCACTACTTCGCCACCACCGACAAGACCACCCTTGTAAACATGACCAACCATGCCTACTTCAATCTGGACGGCCACGATGCCCCCGATGTGCGGGATCTGACCCTGCAGATCAATGCGCCTGCGGTCAATGAGGTGGATGACGGCCTCATCCCCACCGGCAATCTGCTCAAGAGCGAGACCCTGCCCTACGGCTTTGCCACCGAAGCCCGCGTGGGCGATGTGCTGGCGCTGACCGATGTGATCCCCGCCATGAAGAAGTGCGGCGGCGTGGACTTTAACTACTGCGCCGGTCACGACAAGGAAATGAAGCTGATCGCCGTTCTCAAGAGCCCCAAGACCGGCCGCGTGATGGAAGTGATCACCGACCAGCCCGGCGTGCAGTGCTACACCGGTCAGGGTCTCAACCACACCGGCAAGGGCGGCGTGCACTACGGCAAGTATGCCGGTCTGTGTCTGGAGACCCAGCACTACCCGGATGCCATCCATCAGGCTCAGTTCCACAGCATCGTGCTGCGCCCCGAGGATACCTACGATACCACCACCATCTACAAGTTCTACGCTGAATAAGCATGCAAAAAGCGGCAGGGATACGGGAGAGGTTTTCCCCGTATTCCTGCCGTGCTTTTTGATTCGCCTACAAAGGAGGGCTTGACCCATGGCATACGAGACCCAGAAGCTGCTCACCCCCGGCAACCTTTTGGATGAGAACGGTCAGCTGCAGGAGTGCGGCTGGGCTCCCCAGCTGGTGCGCCGCTACGACCGCAAGGCCATCAAGGCCGGAAAGCTGCGCATCAAGGAGTGGGACTATTACTGCATCACCGGCAGGGAATGCGTGCTGTGCCTGACCATTGCCGACAACAGCTACATGTCGCTGAACAGCGTGAGCCTTTTGTTCCCGGAGCGGCGCACCCAGATCCAGAAAAGCATGATGGGCGTTCTCACCCTCGGCAGGGTGAAGCTGCCCGCCAGCAGCGCCGTGGGCGATGTGAAGGTAAAGGGCCGGGGCTACACCCTCTCCTTTGCCAACAACGGGCGCAAGCGCGTGCTGGATGTGCATCTGGAGGATTTCAACGGCGGCAGGCCCCTCACCGCCCATGTGGAGCTGACCGATGAGCCCCGGGACAGCATGGTCATCGCCACGCCCTTTGCGGGCTACCCCAAGCATTTCTACTACAACCAGAAGATCAACTGCCTGCGTGCTGCGGGCGATGTATCCTTCGGCGGGGAGAGCTACAGCTTCCACCCGGAGACCGATATGGCTGTGCTGGACTGGGGCCGCGGCGTGTGGACCTATTCCAACACATGGTACTGGGGCAGCCTGAGCACTGTGCTGGCAGACGGCAGAACGCTGGGGCTGAACCTTGGCTACGGCTTCGGCGATACCACCGCCGCCACCGAAAACGTGCTGTTTGTGGACGGCATTGCCCACAAGCTGGAGCATGTGCTGTTCGAGATCCCCAAGGGTGCCACCGGCAACGATGATTTTATGAAGCCCTGGCGCATCCGGGACAACAACGGCAGGCTGGATCTGACCTTTGAGCCGATGATCGACCGTGCCGACTGCACCTCTGTGCTGGTGATCGAAAGCGACCAGCATCAGGTATTCGGCAGCATGACCGGCAAAGCCGTGACCGATGAGGGTGAGGAGATCTTCATCGACCATGCGCTGGGCTTTGCCGAGAAGGTGAAGAACCGGTGGTAGGGCGTTCGGCACGCTTTGTGCGCCGCCCGCCCCGCTGACAGACAACAGAATACGCGGCCTTGATGGGTTGGGCCCGGAGCCCGACCCCGGCCATTTATGTAGGGGGGGACGCCTCGCTTTGCTGCGGTACGTCCCCCCTGTTTCTTGGGGCGGGTCTTACCCCGGTGGGGTAAGGCTCGCCGGACGGTGGGGCGCAGCCAGCTGCGAAGGCTCCCTGCCCTTCTTACTCCGCCTTGCGCAGCACCAGCCCGGTACCGTCGTGATCCACCACCACCTGCTGCCCGGGCAGCACATCCCCAGCAACGATGGCCCTTGCCAGCATGGTTTCCAGCTGGCTCTGCATGTACCGCTTCAGCGGGCGTGCGCCGTAGACCGGGTCGAAGCCCGCCTCGGCGATGGCATCCACTGCCCCGTCCGTCAGGCTGAGGGTGATCTCCCGTGCACTGAGCCGTGCCTGCAGCCCCTTGAGCAACAGCCCAACGATGGAGCGGATCTCCGTTTTCTCCAGCGGCTTGTAGAACACGATATCGTCAATACGGTTGATGAACTCGGGGCGGAACTGGCCGCGCAGAAGGCGCATCACGCTTTCCCGCGCCTCCGGGGTGATCTGACCGTTCTCGATGCCCTCCAGCAGGAACTGGCTGCCCAGATTGGAGGTCATAATAATGATCGTGTTCTTGAAATCCACTGTGCGACCCTGACTGTCGGTGATGCGCCCGTCGTCCAGCACCTGCAGGAGAATGTTGAACACATCCGGATGGGCTTTCTCCACCTCATCCAGCAGTACCACGCAGTAGGGCTTGCGGCGCACCGCTTCGGTCAGCTGACCGCCCTCATCGTAGCCCACATATCCGGGAGGTGCGCCAATGAGACGGCTGACGGAGAACTTCTCCATATACTCGCTCATATCGATGCGCACCATGTTCTTCTCATCATCAAAGAGCGCCTGCGCCAGCGCCTTGGCCAGCTCGGTCTTGCCCACGCCCGTGGGGCCAAGAAACAGGAAGGAACCAATGGGGCGGTTCTCGTCCGCAATACCCGCACGGCTGCGCAGGATGGCCTCGGAGACCTTGGTAACGGCCTCCTCCTGACCGATGACCCGCTTGTGCAGCTGCTCGGGCAGGCGCAGCAGCTTCTCCCGCTCGCCCTCCTTGAGACGGGTGACGGGGATGCCCGTCCAACGGGAGATGATGCGAGCGATCTCCTCATCGGTCACTTTGTCCCGGAGCAGGGTGGCGGACTTCTGCTCCGCTTCTTCCTCCAGATCGTTCAATTCCTTCTGCAGCTGGGGCAAACGGCCGTACTTCAATTCGGCGGCCTTGCCCAGATCGTACTCCCGCTCGGCGGTGGCGATCTGCGCATTGACCTGCTCCAGCTCCTCGCGCAGCTTCTGCACCCGCCCGATGGCGTTCTTCTCGTTCTCCCAGCGGGCTTTCATCTCCGCCATCTCGCTGCGCTGCTGGGACAACTCGCCCTCCAGCAGCTCCAGCCGGCGGCGGCTGCCCTCGTCGGTCTCCTTGCGCAGCGCCGCCTGCTCGATCTCCAGCTGCATAATGCGGCGGCTGACCTGATCCAGCTCCGCAGGCATGGAGTCGATCTCGGTACGGATCATGGCGCAGGCCTCGTCCACCAGATCGATGGCCTTATCCGGCAGGAAACGGTCGGTGATGTAGCGGTTGGAAAGGGTGGCGGCGGCGATCAGTGCACCGTCGTGGATCTTTACGCCGTGGAACACCTCATAGCGCTCCTTCAGACCCCGCAGGATGGAGATGGTATCCTCCACCGTGG
>JAZQHO010000018.1:0-9505 GCA_045540635.1 Candidatus Limiplasma sp. | reverse complement strand
CAACATGTTTCCCCAACTCCTTGGCTCACAGAACGACATGGCTACGATCCGACTTGGCGAACGGTCGATGAAATCCCAGCTCATGCGGTAGGTGATGGCGGTCATGGTGCGGGGATAGTCGGAGCCCCACATCAGCTTGTGGATGCCGCAGAGATCCCTTGCCTCAAGAATGGCCCGCACCGCAGAGGGGTAGGGGTAAAACTCGCTGTTGAACAGCCATGTGATGCCGCCGCTCTCCACATACACATTGGGGCTCTGCGCCAGACGGATCTGCTCCTGCCACCCCGGCGTTGTGACCATGCCGAAATGCCCGATGGTCATTCGCACCCCCGGGTACTGGGCGATCATCTCCCGGAGGGAGGCGGTCTGGGTATCCCCATCCGCCAGATCCAGCCCAAGGAACAGATCCTTCTCCGCAGCCAGTGCAAAAACATCGTCCAGCTTTGTCAGATCCGGGTCGGCAAGGCGGCCTGCGCAGATCTTGATGCCGTCTGCCCACGAAACATCCCCCAGAGGCTTTTCCTCATACAGGGCGCAGACCCGAAGGCGCACCGGGTTTTCCCGGCGCACCCGCTGCAGGTAGGCATCCTGATTGCCGTCTATGTATTCCTGCGTGACCACAGCCCCCGCCACCTGCGCAAAATCCATATTGGCAAGCAGCCGCTCTGCGCTGTTCACATCATCGGTCATATAGGGCGGCAGCATCTGCCGCACCTCTGCGCCGAACATGCTACGTCCGCCACCCAGACCGTACACCGGCAGACCGTTGACCCGGCCCTGCTGTTTTTCCCACAGGTGAAGATGCGCATCGATCATGGATGGTGCCTCCTTACGCAAAGGGGTAGGGGTAATCGGCAAGGTATTCCTCCTCCAGCCCGCATTCGGCAATGAGCTTGAAGAGGGTGTAGCGGGTGCGGTAATCCTTGCCGCAGTGCATGGAGCGGTTGAGCAGATCGGTGGGGATGTGTTCCTCCTGCGGGGTCATCTCGGCGTGCAGGGTCTGCATCACCTGCACGATCTTCTCCATGGGCGGCATGGCGGCGATCACCTGACGGATCTCCTCCATGTGCGCCTGTGCGGTACGGATGCGCCGCTCCTGCTCCTCCCACGTGAGGAAGTCGCCGGGGTTCTCCCGCATGATGGCTTCGCCGCCCTCAGGCCCGTAGGCGTGGCGCATCCAGCGCTCCCGCTTCTCCCGGGAGATGCGCTCCGCCTTGATCTTGGAGGGATCCAGCCGGGAGAGATCTTCCTTGGCAAAGCGCTCGAACATGGGCCACACCAGCAGCGTGCTCACGCCCACGGACGCGCCGTGCATGGGCGGCTCCTTGCCCTGCTGCACAAGGATCATCTCCCAGTACTGGGCGATGTTGTGCTCGATGGAGGCCACCGCCCGGGTGTTATCGATGATCATAATGGTAACGCCTGCCAGCAGCAGCGCTTCGATCAGGATGCGCATGCCTTTTTCGGTCTTGCGGGCGATCTCCTCCACGTTATCCACCAGCGCATTGACGGCGTTTGTGACCATCTCCACGCAGACCGGGCAGCAGGGCTCGCCGTTGATGATCTGCCCCAGCTGCCAGTCCGCCTTGGCGATGTACTTGCCCAGCACATCGCCTACGCCGCTGGCGATCATGCAAAGGGGTGCGGTGGCCAGCACATCCAGATCGCAGACGATGATCTCCGGGCACACCGCCGGGCGCTGGATCTTGAGCCCCCGGTGCAGAAGGGGCGCTACAGCGGAGGCGTAGCCATCCATGGAGGGGGCGGTTCCTACGGATACAAAGGGCAGCCCGGTGCGCTCCGCATTGATGCGGGTGGTATCGGTGACGGTGCCGCTGCCCACGGCGATAAGGAACTCGGTCTCCCGGGTGATGGAGAGCAGCACCTCGCCGCAGGAAAGATCGTCCGGCAGCATATCGCCATCCCGGCGGATGACGCAGGAAACCACGGTAAAGCCCGCCTCCAGCAGAGCTTTTTCCACATCCGCACCCGCTACCCGCCAAGTGTTCTGATCCGCTACCAGCACGCAGTTTCTGCCCAGCCCCCGCTTTTCGATATAGCGGGGGATACGGCGGATCAGATCCCGGCCGATGTAGATATCCTTATCGATGGCGTGGTGCTCCGAGGGGCAGGTGCACTCGGTGCCGGAGATGAGCATCCGGCAATCCTGATCGTAGGTGACGGTAACAGCCATGGCGAAGCCCTCCTGTATGTTTATCTTGCGGTATCGATATAGTCCGGGTTCCAGATGACCGCCGTTTTCATGGGCGCATCCTTGCAATAGATCCGGTTTTCGTAAGCGTGGATGGGGGCGGCGGTAAATTCCTCCCGGCTGATGAGCCCAACGATCTCGTCGTACCGGCTTTTTGCCAGCATCCCGATGGCTTTTTCCATATGATCCTGCCTGAAATTGATGGAGCCGAAGATCAGGTGGTTTTCAAAGCCGAAGGGCATGGTATCGAATGTGACCTGCGGGCCCAGCGAGAAGCTGTTATAGATGCCGTTGCAGCCCAGCACCTTATGCCGGAAGGCGATCTGATGCTCCACATTCGTGCCGCTGACCCCGATGAAGGTGGTGGCCCGCCCGCCCAGTGCGGCGGTGATGGCCCCGGCGCAGTCGGCGGGGTCTGCATAGGTGTTGCGCACATAGACTGCCTTGGCCTGCTCCAGTGCAAAGCGCACCTTGGGGCTGTCCTCCGGGCTGCGGCCCACGAACACAATCTTCGCCTCCGGGTGGCTCCGGCGGATCACATCGCCGATGAACATGCCGGTGGTGCCCAGCCCGAAGATGACCGTGCGGGCAAAGATCTCGTCCGCAGCGATGCGCCTTGCCTCCTCCAGCCCGCAGCCGTGGCGGCGGGCGGTCTGGCGGAACCAGTGGGCGCTGCCCAGATCCTCCATGCGCTCCAGCTGGAACAGCATGCAGGCGAAGGGATCGGGGAACACCATCCTCTTGGCGAAGGACAGATCCAGCCTGCCCCCGTGCACATAGCCGTCGGGGATGGCGAGCAGCATATCCGGGTTTACATACATGCTGTCGGAAAACAGCCCGTCCGCCTGATCGCAGCCATATTCGAAGTAGGTCTCATCCTCGGTATAGCGGGTGGGGTCGATGCTGTCGCCGCCCCGGATGAGCACAATGGCGAAACGGTTCTGGGAGGGTACCCACACAATACCCTCATGCCCGTTGATGAGCCGGCTGGTGCCTGCCGGGAACTTGGGGCCCAGCAGCCCCTTGCGGCCCATCTGCATCAGCTCGTAATCGGTGCCGCAGAAGCCCACCAGCACCGGGTGCACCAGCACGCCCTGCCGGGCAGGCTCGCCCCTGAGCCGCTGCCGGGGCGGATCGATCAGGTCGGTCTCGCCGTAAACAAGGGGGCGTTCCGGATCGTTCTGGAAGTAGGTGGCGTAGGTTTTCACGGGGGGTACCTCCTTATGGTGGGGGGCGGGGGCTGTGCCCGCCCGCCGGGATGTATGGCCTGTGAGAAAAACAGATAGCGTCCGCGTGGGGAAAAACAGCTCTGTCTGTGCGGTTGTGGGCGGGTCTCATTTGCCCTGTTGCCAAGGATTATAGCATGTTTCGCCCCGGCGGTCTATCCCTCCCTCTGCCTGCTTCGGGGCAATGCTCCGGCGCAGGGCGGCTCCTGTCGAAATCAGGGGAGATATGGCATATTCTGTCGAAGGGTATCAGGAGCGTTTTTTCCTTTTCTGCAAAGGGTTTGCAGCATCCGTCACCCTTCGTTATGCCAACATTCGCCACAGGGCGGCAGCATCCCCCTCCTTTTGCCGGAAAAACACAACATATTGTGTCGGCATATGCACCTTCTACCATATTTGGCACTACTTTAGCCGAAACCCACACAGGAACCGTTTTTGGTGTTATCATTCAGAAAAAGCACGAACCGGCTGAACTTTGGCGCACCGGGGCGTACCTTGCAGGAGGAGGAAGGAAGCATGGAGGAACTTCGGGTATTGATGGTGGACAACCACGAGTGTTTTCGCAAAACGGCGGTGGACTATCTGCGCAGGCAGGAAGGTGTCGGCGCTGTGGAGGAGGCGGCCAATGGCACCGAGGCTTTGGAGAAGCTGAGCCGGGAGCCCTTTGATGTGCTTGTGACCGATCTGGTGATGCCGCAGATGGACGGCTACACACTGCTGGAGAGCATGGCGCGGCTGCGGCTGAGCCCCATGCCGAAGATCATTGTGGCAACGGCGCTGGCCCGGGACGATTTTGTGCTCCGGGCGGTGGAGCGGGGGGCGAACTTTTTTCTGGTAAAGCCCTACGAGCCCCAGCACCTGCTGAGCCACATCCGTCAGGTATGCGGCATGGCGCAGCCTGCGGGCGGCATGCTGAGCCCCGCCGGGGGCAGCGCCCGTGTGCAGACCCTGGACGAGCGGCTGGGCAGCCTGTTTCTGACCATCGGCATCCCGGCGCACATCAAGGGCTACAGCTATCTGCGGCAGGCGGTGAAGATGGTGGTGGAGCGCCCGGATCTGATGAGCCGCATCACCAAGGAGCTGTACCCGGGCATTGCCAAGCATTTTGGGACCAGTGCCAGCAAGGTGGAGCGGGCCATCCGGCATGCGATTGAAGTGGCGTGGAACCGGGGCCGGATCGAGACGCTGAACACGGCGTTCGGGTGCCGGGTGTGTACGCCGGAGGATAAGCCCACCAATGGGGAGTTTATTGCCATGCTGGCGGATAAGTTGAGCCTTGAGAGAAGTGCGTGAGAAGGGCTGCGGGGTAAGGGGTTGCGGCGGCTCGGTTCGCCGATACGCCATAGCAATATAGCGATGAATCCCCAAACCGCTCCGAATTTAGCGATAAATGTCTAAACCCAATAGCGACCAACACCAAGCATTCATTGCCTTTTCACAGTGTAAAGGAAACACGGGTGAAAAAGTGTCAAGGAAAGGGTGTTGGTCGCTTTGTATTTACAGAGGATGATTGCGTTGTTTATGGAGTACTGCCGGAGCAAGCAGCTCAGGCCGAAGACGATGGCTTCCTATGAGCAGACATTGAAGCTGTTCGCCCGTTGGTTGTGGGAGAGATATGATATTGAGAATGCTGATGAGGTCAAAGAGCCGCACATCAGGTCATACATTATTGATTTGCAAAGCAAAAGTAAATATCTGCTAAAACAGTAAAGAATCCTCGTGTTTCTGGCGTAAAAATTCTTCCGTTATTTTACTATTTCAATATTAACAAAGGGAGCTTTCTGTATTTCAGAGAATGCACTTTGCAACTCACCTATCGGAACAGGTGTGAAAGAAGCATTTCGCGGATCAAAGGAATCAAGGGAATCTGCATTTGAGAATATTGGCTCCTTAACAGAATGTTCACGGCAAAATCTAGCATATCCTTTTATTGCATTCGTTATGTTTTCAGTATACAAACCAACAAAAACCAAGCGTAACGCCTTAATGCATGTATTCATCCCTCCAACCATTTTTTCTAATTCGATATGCTCATTCATTTGAATCAGATCTTGTCTGACAGTATTCCAACCGCTAAATTTTAGAAGATGATCTTTGTGACAAATCAACTGTACACCTTTGGCTTGTGAATCATTGACAATTGTATATGGAAAACCACGATGGACAATGAAGTTTCGTAGTCTCATCCAAAAGCGATACTCAATGCAATGATCGTAGAAGTACTTTTTGAAATCATCATACAACTCGATTTGGTCATCTGTTCTGGTTTCTTTTAATGTTGCATCGGTTATATCAACAAATGACTTGACAGCTGAGGCATAATTAAACGCGAATTGATTTGCTATTTCAATTGCAACATCATAACCATCAGACGAACGATATTGCAAAAGATTTTTAAAATTCATATGTTCCTGAAACAACACACCATTTCTTATGGCAATACTTTCCATCATTTTTACTACTGAATATGGAGCGCAAAACGAAAACAACGAAAAGAATTCTTCAAATTCTTTTTGGCTTATTTCACCCATTTCATCAAAAATATGTTTACCATTTTCAGTCTTTTTATCAAAAAGAATCCACATATTCTTCTCCCAAATTAAACCGACAAATCCAACGGCAAATCACTAATATCTTTAATCCGTTTACCTTGAATCAACACATTCAACATTTCCATTGAATCTTCTGCACCAGTTGCATCAACCGCTTTGACAAGTTCATGAAGGGCAAAATGATAAACACAATCAATGTCGCCTGTTCCAAGTGCCAACGAGGCAAGTCGACCGGGCATGGGTTCGCCAGTTACAACAACAATGTGAGGCAAATGCCCTTTGCGATTGCGAATTAGGCCCAATGCTTCAGTACGACTATTTTGCGCACGGTCACTTCTCATTGTCCACTTGGCAGAAACGGAAGCATGAAGAATCGGCAAACCACCATTTTGTGCACGGATATCAGCAAGCGTTCCTACTGTTTCATCGACCATAATAACAGGCGTGTTGATTTCTTCATCAGAAACCGTTTCACGATAAATGACAACATCGGGAGCAACCATGTAGTCATTCCCCATGCTGGCAGCGAGTTTTGCATCTGTCTCCGTAAGTTTGTTTAAATATTCCAGATGCTCATACTGCGAAAAACTGCTGGTTTTGATTGCACTTCGGTTTCCTAATTTTACAATATGCCATTTACCAGGACGTAAATTTTGAAGATGAGGAAAAGTTTCGGAGAGGAATTGCATATTCAACTGTTCAAACTTTGCACCAGATGTTTGACCGACAATTTTATCATGAGTCTCAACCATGAGTTGATCAGCAATCCCTTTGGAAATCGAAATCGACAATTTGGACGAAGAATCTGCATTGCTGGGAATGCCTTTATTATCCACAGTCAGAACACCATTAGTCAACAAAGATTGATGATATCGTTCTCTTGCTTCAGCAATCAATGCTTTCATTCTCAAGCACCTTCCTTATCTCTTCTCCAACAGCCTTTGCAACAGGTGGCGGGAATGCATTACCAATCATTCGGCAAGCAGTTGTCTTTCTAATCCCAAATGTCCATTCATCGGGAAAACCTTGAATTCTGGCGATCATTCGTGGCGTTAGTTTTGGCATGCCTTCAAACTCTGTGTCGGGTGCTTCATTCGCAACACCAGTACCATCCACAAAAAGTTCAGCCCATGCCTTGCGTGCTCTGACGGGTCCCAAGTCAGGTCCACCATGTTTTTTTGATCCACCAACAATAGTAGGTGCAATCGTATTGGCATTTTTAGCCCAAGTAGTAGCTCCCTTCCATCCTTTTGCTTTCATGAGATCAAAAAGTGTTTCGCCAACAGTTTTTGTGAGTTCTGGTTGTTCTTCTGGAAACTGAAAAGAATCAGGAATATCATTGCGTATACCGACGATCACCACACGCGGTCTCAACTGGGGTACACCATAATTGCACGCTTGAAGCAATTTAATGTGAACACTATAGCCAGAAGAACGAATTTCTTCAAGAATATGCTCTCGATAATCAGAAAAAACAGGATCAAGAAAGCCCCTAACATTTTCAAGCATCAATGCCTTGGGTTTAATTTCCCTTAAAAGACGAATTGCTTCAGGGAACAGATCACGATCATCTTCCTGCCCCAACTGCTTTCCTGCAACAGAGAAAGGCGGACAGGGCACGCCACCAGCCAGAAGATCAATTTTCCCACAATACTCCTTTCCGGAAAAATTACGAACATCTGCACATATAACATTCCATTCAGGCCTATTAAGTTTCAAAACATTGCAATAGTCCTGTTCATATTCTACAAGCACTTCATGGACAAAGCCAGCCATTGCAAGGCCGAGAGCTTGTCCGCCAGCACCAGCACAAATCTCAACACTCGTTAACATAGATCCTCACACAAAGAAAAAGTCTTTCAATATATTCTATCACGAACAAAGAAAGGTTGCAATTATTGGAACACCAACTTTGGGAAACACAATCTGTTCAAACCCATTCAAAACTGTTCCCTCTTGATTCAAAACCAGTTCACCAAGGTTCAAACCCCGTTTAAATCCATTCCCAATCGGGTGCCGGGTGTGTACACCGGAGGATAAGCCCACCAATGGGGAGTTTATTGCCATGCTGGCGGATAAGCTGTCGATGGAGAGGAGTGCGTGAGAGGGGGGGATCGTTCCTTCAAAGATCAAGCACGGATAGCAGCCCGAGCACCCCTTCTGCGGCAGCAGAAGGGGTGTTGCTTTCCCGCAGAGCCTCCTGTTTCCCTGCCCGCACAAAAGGATTTTCTGAGCCCGACAGCGAATACTACGAAGGATGACCATCAGGTAAAGGAGAGGAACCCATGCCCATCACCTACGAGATCATGCACATGGATCGTTGCGCTGCCCGGATCGATACCATGGGAAAGGCAAAGGTTCTTTTTCCCTCCTTTATGCCCTATGTGCTCTGGCTGGAAAGCGGCGACGATATGGATATCCGCATCCAGAATCTGGAGAATTTTCACCACTGGTGCGCCTCCCGCATGCTGACGCTGGACAGGGAGCATGCCAAAGCCATCCTCAACAGTGCAGGTCTTTCGCAGGCGGTAACGGACAAAGCCCGTGCGCAGGTAGCGCTCAGCTACCGCTGCCTGTCTCTGACGGATGCGTTCTGGGTGCGGCAAAAGGGCGACAAAATTCGCTACAGCGAAGTGAACCTGTACGAAAACCATCTGGACAGGATCTTTGTGGACATTGCCCTGTGCGGCAGACAGTATACGGTGGAAAACCGTTATCTGGCACGGGACCTTTCCACCAACGGCGTTTACCCCAAGGCATGGCGCAGAAACGGGAATGGCTTTGAGCTGCTCAAGGATGGCGGCGACGATGCCGTAGACCGGGAGCTGCTGGCCAGCCGCATCTGCCGTTGCTTTGATGTGGATCAGGTGCTGTACGAGGAGGGCAGCTTCGATGGCGAAAGGGTCACTATCAGCCAGAATTTCACCTCCCCGGCATACAGTATTGCCGATATGGAGGCGTTGGAGATCCGCCAGACGAACAGGGGCAGCGACCTGCGCAGCTATGTATTGAACCTCGACCGCAAAAACTACCACATGATGAACATCGTGGATTATCTGGTAGGCAACACCGACCGTCATTGGGGCAACTGGGGCGTGCTGGTGGACAACGAGCACAACTATCCCCGCCGCCTGCACGATCTGATGGACTTTAACCAGTCCTTCCACGCCTACGACACCCTCGACGGTGCCAACTGCCTGACCACCTTCGGCGAGAAGCTTTCGCAGAGGGAAGCTGCCGTCAAAGCAGTGCATGCCATCGGGCTGAACCAGCGCTGTGAAGTGGAGAGCAGCGTATTCCAAAGGCTGCCGCAATACGAGGCCATGTTCCGGCAGCGGCTTGCGCTTCTGAAGAGCCATTGCAAGCCTTGAGCCGCATCGCCAAAGAGCTGTACCCGGGCATTGCCAGGCATTTCGGGACAAGTGCCAGCCCGGACACACCTATGAGCCAACACAGCAAAAGCCTCCCTGCGCCCGGGCGCAGGGAGGCTTTTGCTGTGTTGGCTCATAGGTGTG
>JAZQHO010000017.1:0-20482 GCA_045540635.1 Candidatus Limiplasma sp. | reverse complement strand
CAAACGGTGCAAATGTCGTCAAAAAAGTCGCCGCAGGCGAGTTTTTTGACGAGCTGAGGAAGCCGCCTAAGCGGCTCCCTCTTGCCTATCCGTTTTTACTGAGCAACACTGTCCAGAATGGCCAGTTCAACAGTCACGTCGATATACTCGCCCTCGGGGATATCATCGAAGGTCTCCATGTCGTGGAGGCCCTCCACCCGGTACACCTTCATGCTGACGGTATCGCCCGCCTGCTTGTTCTGCAGCAGGTTGATCATCGCCGTGGTGTTCTTGATGATGGTGCCATCGATCTCCACCACGATATCGCCGGGCACCAGACCGGCCTTCTCGGCAGGAGAGCCCGCCTCCACCTCGGTGATGTAGGCACCGTTGGGCAGATCGCCATTGGCTACAGCAGACAGGTTGGTGTTCAGATTGGCGACCGTAACGCCGATGCGGGGCTTCTCAGCCGTGGTGAGGCCGGTGCTGCTCTGCTGGTTGGCCTGTGCATCGCTGGTCTTGCCGCTGAGCACATCCTCCAGAAGGGGCTTTGCCACATTGATCGGGATCGCCATGCCGATGCCCTCTACGGAGGTGGCAGACATGTAGCTGCCGGTGTACTTCATGGAAGGAACGCCGATCAGCTCGCCGGCTACGTTGAACATACCGCCGCCGCTGTTACCCGCATTGATGGCAGCATCGGTCTGGATCATCAGGTTCACACTGTCGATCCGGCGGCCGTACATATCGGTGGTGGAATTGGTGACTTCACGGTTGAGGGCAGAAACAATGCCCACGGTGGTGGTGCCGGTAAAGCTGAGGGGATTGCCGATGCAGATGGCCCAGTCGCCCACGTTGAGCAGGTCGCTGTCGCCCAGCACAACGGGCTGGATGGGGAATTCGCCCTCCACCTTCAGCACAGCCAGATCCAGCGACTCATCGGAACCGGCCAGCACAGCTGCGTAGGTTTCCTCGCCGGAGACCACCTCCAGACGAGTGGCATCCTCCACCACATGGTAGTTGGTGAGCACATAGCCGAGGGCAACCACAACGCCGCTGCCGCTGCCGGAAAGCACCTCTTCGGGCTCCACATCGCGGCCGTTGCCATAGGGATAACCATAGCCGTAGCCAAAGCCAAAATCAAAGGGGAAGCCAAAGCTGCCGAAACTGTTGTAGCCGGTGCTCACGGCGTAGTTGTTAACGCCCACAACGCTGCCATGCACCTTGTTTACCGCTTCGGTAAAGGGACTGGTGACTACCGTAGCGCCCTGTGCCAGCGTTACGCTTTCTGCATCTGCAACGGTATACTGCTGGAGCAGGGAGGAACCCAGGCTGATGACCAGCGCAAGGGTCAATACGATGGAAAGGGTGCGGAAAAACTTCTGGTTTTTGTTATTCATGTAGTGATCCCTCCTTACTACGGCATTATCATAACATAGAGATTTGTCTATTCTGTGAACAGAGGGTAAACAGCTTTTGCATATTCGAAAAACAAGCGTTTATTCAGCCTGCTCCTGTTCGATGGCATAGATCGCCATGGCACATTCCAGCCGCTTCTGCTCCAGACGGCACTCCATCTCGTAGGGTTTGGAAATATCGCCGTTGAAGGCATGAGCATTGGCAGCACAGCCGCCGCTGCAGTAAAAGCGTGCCCAGCACTTTGCACATTTATCCTTGTTGAGCACATTATTCTTTTGGAAGGTGCGCTGAATGTCCCGGTCAAAGCTGCCATCCACCACAGAGCCCATCTTCATGCCCTCGCGGCCCACAAACTGGTGGCAGGGGTAGATATCGCCATCAGCGGTAACGGCTACATATTCGTTGCCGCTGCCGCAGCCGGTGAGACGCTTTTTGAGGCAGGGGCCGCCGGTGAGATCCACCATGAAGTGGAAGAAGCTGAACCACTTGCCCTCCCGCCGGTAACGGATATACTCCCGTCCAAGGCGCTCGTACTCATCATAAACGGTGGGCAGATCGCTTTCCTTGATGGCGTAGGGACACTTCTCGTCAGTGACCACGGGCTCGATGGAGAGCTGCTCAAAACCCAGATCGGCAAGGTGCAGCACATCGTTGCCAAAATCCAGATTATAGCCGGTAAAGGTGCCGCGCAGATAGTAGCGCTGCTGACCGCGCTTTTCTACAAACTTCTTGGCCCGGTCGATGATCAGATCATAGCTGCCCTTACCATTGGGGGTGGGGCGCATACGGTCGTGCACTTCGGGGCGGCCATCAATGGAAATGACCACATTATCCATCTCGGCATTGAGGAAGTCCATCATTTCCTCGTTGAGAAGCACCGCATTGGTGGTGGTGGTAAACTTGAACACCTTGCCATGCTTCTTTTCCAGCTCGCGGCCATAGGCCACCACATCTTTAATAACACCGAAGTTCATCAGCGGTTCGCCGCCGAAGAAGTCCACCTCAAGATTTTTGCGGTTGCCGCTGTGCGCCACCAGCCAATCCAGCGCCTTGCGGCCCGTCTCGGCAGAAAGCATGGTGCGGCTCGCCATATGGTATTCGCCGGTATCGGCAAAGCAATACTTGCAGCGCAGGTTGCAATCGTGCGCCACCAGCAGACACATGGCCTTTACCACGCCGGTATCCACAGGCTCCACATGGCTGTAATCATCATCGGTGTTCAGGTAGCCCATCTCCATCAGCTGGCGCAGCTCGGCAACGGTCTCCTCCACCTCGGCTTTATCGTACTTTTCCGCAAGAGCGGCTGCCACATCGGCATCCGGCTCCTCCATCAGCATGGCAAGGGCATCGTATGCAATGGCATCCAGCGACAAAACAGCGCCGCTGCCCACATCCAGCGCCATGCGCTTGCCCAGCGATTCAAACAAATGGATCATGTTTCTTCTCTCTCCTTACTACACAACGGGGAAAAACCATGCGCAAAAAAGCACCGCATGGCAGCAAGTGCTCATGCGGTCGCTTTTTCATGAATGGAAATTACTTGCCAAAGGAATGGTTCACCTTGCCATCGCGGCCGGCGAGGATCTGGTTCTCCTTATTGGCGCAGCTCTGATTGGCTACGGTGCAGCTGGTCTTGCAAGCGCTCTGGCAGGAGCTCTGGCACTCGCCGCAGCCACCATGGGCCAGGGACTGACGCAGGCAGGGCTGAGAAACGGTCTGAATATGCTTCATAATGATTGTTCCCTCCATGAAATTCGTTGGGGTATTTATCAAAGTTTATTATACATGATAGATGCAGCTATTTCAAGAGGAAACGAGCAAAAACCATTCTGCTTTTGTTTTGCTTTTGTTAATACCGCTATAGAGGCGGTCTGCTGCCTTCTTTTGCGTCTTTGAAAGGTTTTGCAAAAAAACGGTTGACAAACCAGCCGACCTTCTGTATAATATTCGATGTTGTCAGCAAGACAGCATGCGATCGTGGCGGAATTGGCATACGCGCACGTTTGAGGGGCGTGTTCTTAACCGAGTACGGGTTCAAGTCCCGTCGATCGCACCACATCGGGTGTTCCCAACCGCAAGCGTTGGAACACTCGATTTTTTATTTGCCACCTTCCTCTGTATCAGCTGTGCGGGACGGGCATAAGCCCGGCGCGCAGTATACTACTGGACGGGTGCAGCAGCGCGATGCTATCATGTTTGCACAAGTGGTGCACATATCCGGTTCTATGTATAGGAGGTGCCTGCGGTGAATCTGAAAACCCTTACCCGCATTCTGGAAGGAACGCTCCCTCTGCTGGCCTGCCCACGCTGTGGGCAGCCGTTTTGCCTCAGCGGCAACAGTCTGCGCTGCACCGGCAGCCATTGCTACGATCTGGCCGCCAAAGGGTATGTGAACCTTGCCCCACAGCACGATCAGCGCCGCGAGAAATACGATGCCGCTCTTTTCGAAAGCCGCAGCGTGGTTCTGGACAGCGGGTTTTATACACCCGTTCTGGCCGCCATTACCGATATGCTGACCGCCCGTTTTGCCGATGCGCCTTTCTGCCTGCTGGATGCAGGCTGCGGAGAGGGCTACTATGCCCGCAGCATTGCAGAGCGTTTTCCCGCCAGCCACGTGATCGGCGTGGATCTGAGCCGTGACGGTATCCTTGCCGCAGCCCGCAAGCCCGGTGATGTGCTGTGGCTGGTGGCCGATCTGAAGCAGCTACCCCTTGCCGATGCACAGATGGATGTCGTGCTGGATGTGCTCACCCCTGCCAGCTATGATACCTTCCGCCGTGTACTGAAGCCGGAGGGTGAACTGATCAAGGTGATCCCTGATTCTGACTACCTCAAGGAGATCCGGCAGGCGTTCCAGCCCCATCTGCGGCAGGAGGGTTACAGCAACCGGCAGGTGCTGGAGCACCTTGGCAAGCATGCCACTATTCTTGAGCAGCGGGAGGTGCGCAAGACCCTGCCCCTGACCCCCCAAGAAGCGAAAGCCTTTCTTCGCATGACTCCCATGGGCTTTTCCATACCCGAACAGGTGCTGGAGGAGACCGTTCTGGAGGAGATCACACTTCATTTACAGGTAGTGCGTTGCAAGCTGGAAAACGAATGATCCTTGTGCACGATAGCAAAAACCGCACCGGACGGAACCGGTGCGGTTTTGTTTATGATCGTACAGCTGTTGACCGGCAGAAAGCTCAGGCCTCTTCCTGATCGAACAAGCCGCTGGTCTCCTCAAGCGTCTGACGGTGCTTGTCCAGCATCTCCAGATAGCTCTGGCGGTAAGCGGCGGCAGAAGCCTTCAGATCTGCAAGGCTCTTGCGGATGGTCTCGCGCTCTTCCATGGCATCGTCCAGGATCTGGGTAGCCTTTTCTTCGGCTTCCTTCACGATATTGCCGGCCTTTTCCTCGGCTTCCTTCACGGTATCATCAGCCACGAGACCGGCACGGCGGAACATGTTTTCCAGCGTAGCGCCGAGGTTGGGCTGTTCGGGAGCAACCTGCTCCTGCACGGGAGCGGCAGCAGCTTCCTCCTGAGCCTGCTGCAGAGCAGCTTCGGCGTTGGCAAGCTTGCCCTGCAGATCCACGATGCTGTTCTGCAGATTGGTTATCTCGTCGCAGATCTCATCCAAAAACTGATCCACATCGTCACGGTCGTATCCGCCACCCTTGAGGCCAAACTCTTTATCCAGAATATCATCAATCGTCAAAGCCATGTTCATTCTCCTTTCAGGTTCCCGAAGGTTTATTTACGCTCGCCAAAGCGGAGCATACTGAGCGGATAGCGTCCCTTGCGGGTCGGCTGCCCGATCTCACACAATTTGAGTCTGCCCAGACCGCGAACGGAGATCGCGTCGCCCTCTGCCACATGTGCATCGGTGCGGAGGCAGGGAATGTGCCGGAGCTTCACATGCCCGGCGTTGATAAGGTCGGCGGCTTTGCTGCGGGAGATGGAAAAACCGCTTGCAACCACCGCATCCAGCCGCGGAGAAGATACGGTATCCCGTACAGGACGCCCCTCCGGCGGTGTGGGAACAGGCAGCTGCGGAAGCAGATCCACTTGCAGATGCACACGGCCTGCGCCGGTGAGCACTGTGGCGATATGAGCCGCCATTGCAGCCTCGGCAAACAGGTACGCCTTGTCTGCCTCCACAACGATATCGCCCACCAGACCTCTGCGGATCCCGAGCCCCATCACACTGCCGAGCAGATCCCGGTGGGTCGGGGCACTCTGGTGCGGCCAGCGCAGCTCCAGTGCGCTGATGGGCCACGGTTCTTCCCAGCCATCCGGCGGTGAAAAACGCGCCATCTGTCGCTCGGCATCCTCATAGCCGCCAAACAGCTCTGCGGCCACACCGGCTTCCCGTGCTGCCGAAAGCGCAAAGGGAGCCTGTGCAGGAGTCAGAAATTCAGTAAATGCAGGACCGCCGGTGCGGTCTGCCCGTTGGGCCAGTTCTGCAAGGCGCCGCCGGAGCAGTGCTTCATCATCGCCGTATGGCATGGTTGCCTCCCCGGTAGATCACTGAGCGTTGTAACGCCTTGCCTGCACGGCACGATAGGTGCCGGTCAGACTGCCAGCCATGGCAGTGCCGAAGCTGAGCGACATGCCCTGCGCACCCTGCGACTGGAAGCGCTGGGTGGGAGAACCGGAAGAGAAGCTGCCGGTGCGCTGCGGCTCCGCAGGTACTTCCGGCGCAGCCTGCTGTGCGGTAAAGCTGGCAGTGGGCTTTTCCTCCTCGTAGCTTTGGCGGGCAAAGCCGTGCTCCACAGGCATGCCGTTCAGCAGCTTGGTAGCATTATCCGGAACCACCTTCACCGAGGGGGAAGAGATCAGGTACGTACCGTTGGGGGAAATACGGGTGAGCGTACAGCCCAGCGCATAGGAAGCGCCGCTGAGCAGATCGATGCAGCGCTGCCGATCGTTGGGGTTGGTAATGGCTTCCATGTTCAGGAAAACAGAAGCATTGGTACGGATGATGTCGATCACCTTGGTGCATTCACTACGGTTGGCGACCTGAACAATATGCTCCTCGTGGGCATACACAAAACCATCCGGGGCAGTCTGCATGCCGGGGAAGGTGATCACATTGTGCTGCTGAGGCTGCTGAGCCTGTTGCTGCGCATACTGTGCCTGCTGCTGGGCGTACTGGGCCTGCTGCTGAGCATACTGGGCCTGTGTGTACTGCGCCTGCTGCTGGGCGTACTGAGCCTGCTGCTGGGCGTACTGGGCCTGCTGCTGGGCATACTGCTCCTGCGTATATTGCGCCTGCTGCTCGTTCTGCTGCACCTGCTCCGGCTGGGCGCTGTAGACTGGCTGCTGGGCAGCTTCATCCGCCTTCTCCGGCTGAGCAGGCTGGCTGTTGTAGGGCTGGCGGTTTCCCCTGTTGTGACCGAAGGGATCCGTATCCAGCTGCGGATCTACAGACTTATTGACCGTTGTGGCATGCTGCTGCACAGCCTCTGTTGCAGGCTGTGCGCTGCGGTTGCCGCCACGGATAAAACCATCGCTGGTATCCTTGACGTATTGAGCGATCTTTTGAAACATACCCAAGCTACCCCAACCTCCCAAACTGATCGGTCAGCGGCCCGAGGGCTGATACAGTGCTGTACCGATCCTTACCATTGTTGCGCCTTCCCGGGCAGCAATGGCATAATCGCCGGACATGCCCATGGAGAGTTCGCGCATTTCCACACCCTGCACTGCTTCCTGCTTCAGCCTGTCGAACAGGGTACGCATGCCCCGGAACAAACCGGTCAACTCCTGCTCTGTGGCTTTGGCGGGCATAATGCTCATCAGGCCTTGAATGTGGATATTAGAAAAGTCCCGCATTTGTTTCAGAAATGGCAGAACCTCCTGCGGAGGCATACCGCCCTTCTGCTCTTCGCCGGAGATATTCACCTGCACCAGCGCAGGGATCACCCGGCCGCACTCTGCCGCACGGCGCTGCACCTCCTGCGCAAGCGCAAGACGATCCAACGTATGCAGCATATATACAGAATCTATTATATATTTTACTTTGTTGGTTTGCAACCTTCCAATCCAATGCAGACGAAAATCTTCATCGATCTGTGGCATTTTCGGCATGGCCACCTGCGCACGGTTTTCGCCGATATCAAGGATCTGCAAGGGTTTCAGAAGATTGATCACTTCCGGTGTAACAGTCTTGGTAACTGCAATAAGCCGCGCAGGTTGAGAATTTTCGTAACGATTTTTAGTCAAATCGTCCAATATGCGCTGCACATTGCTCCGAAGAATCTCTGCGCTTACCTCCTTAGCAGTCAGCAGCGGCAGTGGGGTATTCATTTCCCGCTCCCTCCCTGTTTGTGGCTTAATGGAAAAGATATACCTGCATCCCCTCACGAAGAACACCGGACTGAATGGCCTGAATATAGACCTTTCCTTCAGCTTCCTTCAGGATGCGGACCGGCACAAAGCCGGGAACGCCGTTCTGATTGATGACTACGCCTTTGGCATCATTCTGGGTATAGATGGCAGCCGAGGGCACCGTCATACACTGTACAGACTCGCTGATGGTCGCCTCGCAGGTGCGCATGTAGAGCACGTTGGCTACATCGTCCACCACCGCAAGGCGGATGAGCAACTCGCCGCCGGAGCGGGCATAGGAAAGCACCTTTGCCTGCACCTTGGTATTGTTGAACTGCTCAAGCGTCAGATCGTAGACACTATCCTTCATCGGGTTCCAGTTTTTCTCGTTGACAAGAAGCAAAACAGCATAGTTATCCTTCTTAACAAGACGATAAAGGTCGATTTTGCCACGTTCGGCTGCACTGGTCTCAGGCTTCTCGCCATTGAACATGCTGCGGACCTGAGAGGGAGTATAGTTCTCGAACAGCTCGGGCGACAGGGCATGCTCAAACCCATCGGTATAGAAGCTGACAATGCTTTCCTGTGCAGCCAGCTTGGGTTTGATCCAGCTTTCGATACGCTGCTGCTGGGTGTTCTCATCATCATAGAGGCGGCTCAGGCGCGTATCGGCAGCGTACTTGCTGCGGAAGTAGTTCTGTCGCTGGGTGATGGCAGTGCTGAGCAGCTTTTCCTGATTGATCAGGTTGCCGCGGGCACCCTGCACCAGTGCACGCACCTCCAGACCCCGCTCCAGCACTTCGGTCTCCAGCATTTCCATGCGCTGATCATAGGCGGTCTCTGCGCTGAGCAATGTCTGCTGGTAATCGTTGATCTGGTCGCGGTAATCCTGCAGCGTATTCATCTCGCTGGTGGAATAGCCGGTGGAATAAACATTGCACAGCAGATCGCCACGGCCAACGAGGCTGCCTTCTGCGACCCTGTAATCGATGTTCTGCACGCCCTCTTCGTTATAGGCAGTCTCGTTTCGGACGATAAGGGCATCGCCCTGGAATACATTACCCATATAATCCAGCGCAATGGTGGCGGTACCAGGCCCGTTCGTGGCGTTACGGAAGAACAGGAAATACACGCCTGCACCGATCAGTGCCGCTACCAGCAACAGAACAAGAAATACCTTGCCTCCACCGCTCCCCTGCCTGTTCCTGTTCTGGTTTTTGGGCTGCTTGGGGGGCTTGGGAGGCTTCTGCTTTTTCTGCTTGCGCACAGGCTGATTCAGGTTCTGCTGTTGCTGCATCGCCTGTTGATACTGCCATGCTTCATACTGCATCTGCTGCAGCAGTTCGGGGGTCATGGCCTGCTGCGCACCGGGTGGCGGCCACTGCTGCTGCGGGGTGGGATGTTGCATGGCAAAAGGATCCGGCTGCTGAGGAAAAAGGCCGTTATACGGCGGCTGATAGCCGTTGTACGGCGGTTGATAGCCGTTGCCCACAGGCTGTTGCATACCGGCGGGAGGCATGGTATTCTGCTGCGGCCACGGTTGTTGATTCATACCCTGAAACGGATTCTGCTGCACAGGTACCTGCCGCCTTTCCAATGCACATCGAATTCTTTATACGGTTGCTGCCAATGTCTGCAGCCTGCCGAGGATACGGCGCTCCAGACGGCTTACCTGCATCTGGCTCACGCCCAGTCGGCTGGCGGTATCCCGCTGTCCCAACTGCTGGATATAGCGTAGCTCCAGAAGCTCACGCTCCTGCGGCTTCAGGTGGGACAGCAGCCAGCGGAGCATCTCGGAGCGCTCCATCTGTTCAAAGCGCTTATCCTCCCTGCCAAGGAAGGCCTCCAGTGTGCTTTCGCCATCCTCTCCCACAGCACTATCCAGCGAAACGGCGTTCTGCCGCTGGGCTGCATCCAGCAGCGTGAGCAGTTCGTCGGGTGTAAGCCCCATATAATCCGCCAGCTGATAAGCCGACGGCGTTTCGCCGAACTCCTGCTCGTAGGCTGCCTGCGCCTGACTGAGCCGGTACAGCTGCTGACGGATATCTCTGGGCATACGCATACCGTCGCCCCGGTCCCGCAGATGGTTTCGCAGCGCACCGGTGATGGTGGGCACCGCATAGGATGAAAACCGATTGCCCATGGTGGGATCGAAGCGCTCCAATGCAGAAAGCAGCGCCATGGCTGCCACCTGTTCCAAATCGTCCCGCTCTGCGCCCCGCCCAATAAACTTGGCTGCTACCGCCCGGGACAAAGGCAGATAATTTTCCAGAAGCTCGTCCCGGATAGCAGGATCGCGGTCTGCTGCATAAAGGCTGTGCAGCCTTGCAATGCGTTCGTCACTCATTGGCCCCATCACCGCCCGCAGGCATGGAGCAGACGATCTGCACAATGCCCAGCTCATCTTCCCGAAGCGAGATCTCCGGCATCAAGGTGGAGAGGATCCCGTATGCGATATCCCGATCCACGGGCTGGCCGTCCCTCTCCCCCACGCCCTCGGCGGTGAAGGTGAGCACCAGCCTGCCGTCTGCTACCGATGCATCCGCAATCAGTTTTTGAGGCACGCGGGCTCGGCCCAGCAGACAATCGCAGCATTCGTTGGTCACAGTGCGCAGATCTCCGATCAGATCCACATCCAGACCGCAGAGCATACCAAGGCCGCTTACGGCCATACGCATGACCAGCACATCCTTTGCGTTTGCAGGGATCGCCAAATGCATCTCGTGTTGCTCCATAAGCTCGCCTCCGGATCTCCCCAGTATTGGGGAGCATAATTGTAACACATTTGTAATTACTTTGGCAAGTATTTGGATACTTTTTCTGAAATCTGATGAAAAAATCGTTACTTATCACATGCTATTCAGTAACATTTGCAATCGGCTGCAACCAGAACAGTGCCAGCGCCACCGGCAATGCCACAGCAGGAACAAACTGAAAAAAGCGGGCATCATTACCGCAGAGCAGGAGCATGGTCGCCAGATCATAGATCAATGTCGGGAAACCCAGCGAAAGCACCTGCGGCCCCCTGCGGTAGAGGGCGACCAGCACTGCAAGCAGCAACAGAAGTTGCTGCACGCCAATGTTCTGCGTAAGCCAACGGATGGGCAAAAGCTGCATGGGGGCATCCAACAGTGCGCACAGCCATGCGCCTGCACCGTTGAGAAGGGGCTTCCCGATGCTCTCCTCCGGCACGTGACCGGAGTTGGATACCGCAACAACACCCCGGTTTTCACCGGAGATATCCATAACCAAACCGGTAACGCCGGTAAAGGTCTCGAATGCCAGTCGGGGATCCCTGAGCGCCGTACGTCCAGCCATGCCCAGCAAAGCAAGGGGATCCGTTTCGGCGATCAGCTCCCGGGGATAGGTGAACTTGATGGCGTTGTAATCGTTCCGGCGGTATACGGTGCGCCACTCTTCCCCATCAGCCAGCGAGAGCAGGAAGCTACGGCTCTCCTCATCCAATGCGGCAGAGGATCTCTGCATGGCATTGCCCAGCAGCGTCATGGGCAGGCCAACGGCCTCCTCTACAGTATTATCCGGATAAACCACATCCAACGCACCATATACAGGGCCGCGTACCAGCAGCACGGCTGCAGCCATCACGGCGGCAGACAGCGCCGCCATACGCCTGACGCCTGCAAAGCTGCACAGCACAATAACCAAAAGCGGCAGCGTAAAAAGGATGGCATTGTGGCGCACCAGCGTCGTAAAGGCCAGCACGAACCCAAACGCAGCTGCATGCTGCCATTTGCGCAGCCATGCACCGCTGGTTGCCAGCATTTGCAGGCACTGCGCCGAAAGCACCAGCGCGCCAATGGTCATGGCGTTATCCTTCCACACATACATGAGCGTATTGCGCACCAAGGGGGTAAGATGCACCAGCAAATGTGCCGCCAGCACCAGCCATGCGGGCACCCCCATCCGGTGTACGGTGCAGGTCAGCCATGCAGCGGCGCAAGCAAAAGCTACGCACTGCACAAAAACCACAAAGGGATAACGATCCATCACCATCGTGCAAAAGCGGATGAGCAGTGTGTGAAAAACAGGATGCCAGTTATTGTACTCGCCACTGTGCGCCTGCCACCATTGGTTTGCCGCATCATAGCTGATGCCGCCGGGGTAGCTTTTGAGAAAAGCGCTGCCCAGCACCACCGCCGAGATGCCCAAACACACCGGCCAGAGCCATTTTGCATGCGCTGCGCCCCGGGGAGCGGTCAGCTTTTTACACACAAAAAGCAGCAGGCTGTAAAAGCCCGCTGCATAAATGGCAAACCAAGCCAGTGCGCCCAGCGTTTCCGCCGTGCTCACAAAAAGGCTGCTGTTGGTAAGGCAGGTAACATAAGCCAGATACAATGCCAGACAAACCGTACAGAAACGAAACCAGAAGCGGTGAGCACCGCTGAGCGTTTCCGGCTCCGCCTTCGGGGCGGGGGCTGCAAAAGGCATCTTCATGGGTCATGCTCCTTTACATGGTTGCTCAGTCCTGAACAAACTCGCTGTAGATAGCGCGAATGGCCCGCTGGAAATCTGCCTCGTCCACACCGATCAGGATGCTCAGCTCGCTGCTGCCCTGATCGATCATGCGCACATTGACGCCTTCACGGCTGAGGGCGGTGAACAGCTTGGCAGCCGTACCGGGATTCTGCACCATGCCGCGGCCAACGGTGGCGATGATCGCCATATCATCGTGGATGGTGAGAGAATCGGGGGCAGTGAGATCCATAATGCGCTTGACCACCTTGGCCTTGACCGGCTCCAGCTCGGCGGCAGAGACGACCACGCACATGGTATCGATGCCGGTGGGCATATGCTCAAAGGACAGCCCGTTTTCTTCGATTGCCTGCAGAACGCGGCGGCCGAAGCCGACTTCGCTGTTCATCATGGCCTTTTCCACAGACAGAACGCTGAAGCCCGTACGCCCGGCAATGCCGGTGATAACGTAGGGGTTATCCTCTTCCACCACACCGTGCATGATCATCGTGCCGCGGGCTTCGGGCTCGTTGGTGTTGCGGATGTTGGTGGGAATGCCTGCACGATGCACAGGGAATACACTGTCTTCGTGCAGCACGCCTGCGCCCATGTAGGACAGCTCGCGCAGCTCGCTGTAGGTGATGTTGTCGATGGGGCGGGCTTCGGGCACGATACGGGGATCAGTCATCAGGAAGCCGTTTACATCGGTCCAGTTCTCATACAGCTCGGCAGAGGCGGCACGGGCTACGATAGCACCGGTGATGTCGCTGCCGCCGCGGGAGAAGGTCTTGATCTCGCCACCGGTGATGCTGCCGTAGAAACCGGGGATAACGGCACGCTCCACATGCTTCAGCGTGGAGGACATAACCGTGTGGGTAAGCTCGCTGTCGAAGGAGCCGTCCTCGGAGAAGAAAACCAGATCCTTGGGATCGAGGAAGGTATAGCCCAGATAGTCTGCCAGCAGCAGACCGTTGAGATACTCGCCGCGGCTGGCGATATAATCCTCGGTAACGCCGTGAGCGATCTCGTTTTCCAATGCATCCAGATGCTTGTTGATATCGATGCTGAGAGACAACTCTTCAGCGATCTGAACAAAGCGACCGCGGATGATCTGATACACAGAGCGGAAATCCTCGCCGCTCTTGGCGGCACGGTAGGTGCGGTAGAGCAGGTCGGTCACCTTATCGTCGGTGCCGAAGCGGCGGCCGGGAGCGCTGGGGATTACATAGCAGCGCCGTTCATCCTTTTCGATAATGGAGCGAACCTTACGGAACTGGCCCGCATCCGCAAGCGAGCTGCCGCCAAACTTAGTTACGATCTTTCCCATTCGTCTCTTCCCTCCAGACGGTCTGAGGGGACTGTCTGCCCCCTCCCAAAAACCTATTCTATCTCATACGACACAGTAAAGTCAATCCCCGGAGCCGACAGGATACGGCAAAAACTGCAAAAAACCACCCTGCGGCATGCAGGGTGGTGCATTCTGTGCAATTGAAAGCAGTCTTGCGTGGTTGACCCGACCCCCTGCCGGTGCGGGATGCTACAGGATATGCCTGAAAAGCGGGCGGGTGTCAGCCCCGATGGGCAGCCTGCCAATCGGGACGGATGAGGCTCATGATGCCGAGATCGGCAAAATGTCCATCGTTGTAGTAGGCATGGCGCTTTACGCCTTCCAACACAAAACCGGCTTTTTGGTAGCAGCGGATGGCGGCGGCGTTTTCCGTGTGCACCTCCAGCTCGATCCGTTCAAGGCCGAGAGTCTGGAAAGCAAAACGGCTGAGCAGGCGAAGCGCTTCGGTGCCGTAGCCCTTGCCCCGGTCTGCCCCGCTGCCGATGACCATGCCGATCTCGCCCTGCCGGAGCTTCCAGTCCACCCGGAACATGTCCAGCTGACCGATGTAGCGCCCATCCTCAGCTGCGGCGATGACGAAATTGTAGGCATTGTGGCTGCTCTGCAGCATACGGCTGAGGAACTCCTGCGTATCCACCATGGTCTGGGGAGCCCAGAAGCGGGTGGAAAGGTAGCGGATGGCTTCCGGATCATTGACCCAGCTGCGCATGGGCGTTATATCCTCCGCCTGGTATTCCCGGAGCATGATCTGCTCGCCGATGAGTCTGGGCATGGTTACTCCTCTTCGTCGTCCTCGACCAGTTCAAGGCCGTCCAGCAGCATGGCTTCGTTGGCAGCGTCCTCTTCTTCCATAATGGACATGCACTTTTCAAAAACAGTATTCAGCTCGTCCTCGTCCTCGATGGTGGCGTAGACATCTTCGCCGCTTTCTTCATCGCGGATGATCTTGAGGATGATGGCTTCGCCCTGCTGGCAGTCGTCCATATCCTCGGTGGCCTCCAGCAGCACATAATAGTTGCCCTCGTGCTCCACGGTCATCAGATGTTCGAAGTTGACATCGTTGCCGTTTTCGTCCTGCAGCTGAACCAGATTGGTGTTCTCTTCCATTGCGGTATTCTCCCTTACTTGTCTTGGCCGACCACTGCGCCGGAGGCGATCCATTGCTCCAGAATAACGGCAGCAGCCAGCTTGTCTACGTAGTTTTTTCGGTCCTCCCGGCGCACATTGCCGCCGATGAGCACCCGCTCGGCTGTAACGGTGGTCATCCGTTCATCCTGATAAAAAACGGTAAGCCCTGCATCCGCCAGCACCTGACCAAAGGCCATGGCCTTCTGCGCCTGCGGGCCGCGGGTGCCGTCCATGTTGAGCGGAAGCCCCAGCAATACCAGATCGGTATCATAGCGCTGGCACAGCGCCTGTACATAACGGCAATCGGGCGTATAGCCCACCCGTTTATAGACCTCCAGCGGTTGGGCGATGATGCGGCTCTCGTCGCTGACGGCCACGCCGATGCGCACATCGCCCACATCCAGCGCAATAACGCGTTTCGAGGTCATTTTGCGTCCATTCCCTTCAGGTAGCCGCGCACAAGCTCCTCCATGATCTCGTCGCGCTCTACGCGGCAGATCATGCTGCGGGCCTGCATGTAGCTGGTGATATAGGTAGGATCGCCGGAGATGAGGTAGCCTACGATCTGCGTAACCGGGTCATACCCCTTGGCCTGCAGAGCGCGGTATACATGCCCGAGGATGGCATGGGCATCGTTGGCCCCTTCCATTACGGGGGAAAACTTTGCGGTGCCGCTCACTTCCATCATTCAGTAAACCCTCCTTATAACAGGATGTACAGAAACATTATACACATTTTCTGTGCGTTTGGAAAGCACTTCGAGCGAAATGCAGAAGATTTTACCTTTCTTTCACAATCATCTGCGCCTGCCTTGCCCACTCACTGCGGCGCAGGCTCCAGATGCGCAGTGCAGCACGCGCGCTGAGCACCAGCGGCACCGCCAGCAGAATGCCCGGTACCCCAGCCGCCGAGCCACCCACCAGCACGCTCAGCACCACCGCCAGCGGATGCAGGCGGGTAGCCTCGCTCATCATTTTCGGAGAGAGATAACCGCTTTCCAGCTGCTGCACCGCCAACACCACTGCCAACGCCCAGAGCATGCGGCCTGTGCCTGCCTCAAGCCCAAAGAGCAGCACAAAGGCACCGCCCACCAGCGGCCCCAGATACGGCACCAGCTCCATGAGCCCCATCACCGCCCCCAGCAGCAGCCATGCGGGTATACCACAGAACAGCAAGCCGGCAGCCGTAAGGCCACCCACCGCCAGCGAGAGCAGCAGCTGCCCCCGCAGATAACCTGCGATCTCCCGGCGCACATCCCTGAGAAAGTGTACAGTGATGCCACGCCAGCCCACCGGCAGAAGCAACAGCAGCCACCCCGACAGCTGCCGACGATCTTTTAGGAAATAAAAGCCGAATACCGGTGCAAGCATCCACTTGCTGAAGCCTTCTGCTATACGCTGCGCCCATCCCAGCAAAGCAGGCGCAGCACCGGTGAGCCACTCTTCCCCTTTGGCTGCCAGCAGTTGACGCAAGCCGCCTGTTACCGGAATACCGTTCTGCACAAGCCACCCTTCTCCCTGTGCCAGCCATGTGCCTGCCTTCTGCAGCGCAGAGGGTGCCAACGCAGCCAGCTGCCTGGCCTGCCCCACCAGCGAAGGCACCACCAGCAGCACTGCCAGAATCACCCCAGCTCCAAGCGCCAGCAGGCTCAGTGCAGCAGCAAGGCCGGGCTTCAGCTTTTTTTCCAAAAAGCGCATCACAGGCAGAGCCACTAACGCCACCGCTGCCCCTGCCAGCAGTTGCTGCGCCATATCCCATACCACCCTGCGCCCCAGCACCAGAAGCCCAAGCGCTGCCGCAGCGCCCAGCCATACGAGCCTTTCCCGCTTGAAGAGGCCGCCTGCCCCATGCATCAAACTGCCTCCTTATGCTCAGCCTGTTTTCCCGGCAAGCAGCGGGATGCGAAGCCGCACCCCGCTGCGCCGTGCATTACCAGTTCTTTGCCACGCGCATCAGCTTTTCCACGCTGCGTTGCGCCTGCTTCTTCATTTTCTGATTACCGGGCATCAGCATGGCACCGGCGCCCATCGCAAAGCCCAATGCACCCACCATCATGGTTTTCATCATGTTCATACCTCCTCCTTCAGCATGCGGTTCATTTGCGCCCATGACAGCAGCTGCCCGACCATGACCTGACCACCCGTGCCCTGCACCTGATACTCCGTAGCATAGCTGCTCTTCCCCAGCAGCCTGTACAGCGGCCCAGCGCAGACCTCCAGCGCAACGATCCTGAAGGATGTGCTGCACAGTACCAGATCGGCTGTTTGCCCCAGAAGCCTGCCGTTGGTCAGATAGACCAAATGCAGCGGCTGCGGAAGGTGTTCCGGCAGCGGCAAAGGCCTCTGCTGCACCGCTATGCAGCTTTCCCCCAGCCAGAGGATGGCTCCCTGCGGGATCCATCCTGCGGCTCCAAGCCCACGTCGCACCACGATACCCGCAAGCCGCTGCGCTGCCGTATCCGCCACGGCACGCTCCACAGCGCCGATCCTCTCGCCCTGTCTGACCACGGGCAGACCCACCAGACGGTTCACGGTCGTCAGCATGTTCTCAGCCCTCCTGTTCATCGGCAGAGGTATGTTACCCTCACGCTTTGCTTTCTCCCCAAACAATGCATGGCAGTTAAGGCAGCGTTTGCTCCGGTGCTGCCAGTTGCTGCCGGCTGTTGCTGCCGTCAAGCCTTGTAACAAGCCGTTTTTTTGAACCACTGCGACAAAAGCTGACATTTTTGCGGTATTGCATACCACCTGCGGAACAATATGGCAGCATAAACCATTGCAACAGTGCAACATACCCCATCCCTCATTCGTAGAATGTACGAACGGCCGGCAAGGCTCGTTCCAAGCAAAGGAGGTAAACAAAATGCAGAAGTCCCATCAGTACAAAAGACGCATACAGGCGCTGACTCTTTCCGCCGCACTGGCACTGCCTATGATTTCGCTGGCCGAGAGCCACATGGTGGTACAGGGCGGTAAGCTGAACCTTCGCCAGCAGCCCAGCCTCGAGGCTGCGGTGCTTGGCCAATACCCCACCGGTACGTGGATGACCGTGCACGAGGAGACCGGCAAGTGGAGCAAAGTGACCGTGGATGGCAAGACCGGCTATGTGATGAGCCGCTACCTGAGCGAAGGAAACGCCGACGGCACGCTGTATGTACGCACCAACACCGGCGCCGGTCTGAACCTGCGCAGTGAGCCCTCCGAACAGGGCGGAATTCTGGGCAGCTACAAAACCGGTACTGCCGTGAAGCTGCTGAACCGCGGCAACGGTTGGCACAAGGTGGAGGTAAACGGTCAGACCGGCTACATGGCCTCCCGCTACCTGACCGCCACGAAGCCCGGCAGCGGCAGCAGCACCGGCAGCAGCCAGGCCACCGAAGGCACTGTGCAGAACCCCGGCAAGAATCAGGTGCTGCTGCTCAGAGAAACCGCCAGCACCAGTGCCCGCGTGCTTGGCTACTACCGCAACGGCACCAAGGTGACGATCACCGGTTCCGAAGGCGATTTCTACAAAGTGATCGTCGGCGATCAGAAGGGCTACATGATGAAGAAATTCGTTTCTGTAAAGCAGGAGAGCTTCAAGCCCTTTACCGCCGTGCTGGTGAACCCCAACGGCAACAAAATCGTCAATTTCCGCAAAGCGCCCGGCCTCAGCGCCCCCATCATCAAGGAACTGGCGGTGGGCACCCGCATCACCGTTACCGAAATGGGCGATGTATGGTGCAAGGCAACGGTCGATGGTATGGAAGGCTATGTGAGCCGCTACTTTTTTCAGGCTGCCAAGTAACAGCCGCAGCTGACAACCGAATGCAAATGCGAACCATCTTTTACAAAAGCGCTACTGCACTGCCATAAGCTGAAAACTGCAACAAACAGCCCCTGCCGTATGCGGATGCATACAGCAGGGGCTGCGTTTATGAGAAGCGTGCCAACGCTTCTGTTTGTTACGTCAAGGGTCAATCGTCGCTGCGCTGCGCCGCTGCCATCAGGCGCTTTCTGCGGCGGATCTCAACTGCTGCCATGGCTGCAATGAGCAGCGGCAGAACGATCGCCATGCCCCACAGGGAGAAGCTGGCATAATCGCCCGTCTGCGGCACAACACCCAGAGGCACGCCGTACTCATCCACATAGTACCATTCGCCGTTGATGTACTGCACACCGACCGGCGGCTTGACGCTGGGGCTGGGGGTAGGCGTTGCATAAGGCAGCGTAGGCGTAGGCGTAGGCGGCAGATCCTCCTCGGGAATGGTATTGACGATGGTGCGGCCATTGTTGAGGTAGGTGGTGGTGTAGCCCTCCACAGGCTCCTCCACAGCCATGTAGGTATACAGCCTGCCGCGGTCATCCCGGCGGGGCAGATCGGAAATGGTGAATTTCCAGACATCGGTACCGTTATCCGCAATGGTGACAGTCATGAACGGCTCCTCGGGATACGCAGCACCGGTCTTGCGGAACAGGTTGACGATGATGGTTGCCGGGCGCAGACCCAGCACGTTTTCCCGATCCTCCCAGCGCTTGGTGATGTGGAAGGACAGGTTGGTGGGTTCGGGTGTGGGCGTTACCTGCGGTTCGGGCTGGTCGTACATGACGAGCTGCGCACCGTTGGTAGCGACACCATCCACCACCAGCAGACCCGTATCCGCATCAATGGTGAAGGCGATGGGATCGGCCTTCAGGTAGCCGGCAGGAGCTTCCAGTTCCACCAGCGTGTAGACCTTACCGGCTGTGAAGCGCTCATCGGCTACAGCATGCCAGCCGTCGTTTTCGGCAGAGGTGCTCCAGCTATCGATCACCGTATCGCCCTGCATAACAGCCAGCATGGCGTTGGAGACCAACCCGCCGGTGGCGCTGTCCAGCTTGCGGAAGCGGTACACATGGCGGTTGACGGCAGTGAAGGTGCGGTAGCTGTCAGGCGTATCGCTCTGCTGTACGGTGAATACGAAGGGCGGCATGGTGACAAAGCCTGCGGGCGTCTCCGTCTCGAAGATGGTATAGGTCTCACCGGGCACCAGACCGGTCAGAAGCTCCGGCTCACCGTCGGAGACCCAAGTCTTGACAGCCTCGCCATCAGGCTGGGTAAGGCGGCCGCGGTAGAGGGCGAAGCCTGCACCGGCAAGCGGCTTGCCGGTCTGCTCATCCACCTTCCGGAAGGCGGTCAGGTACAGGGTGTTGGTCACGTTCGTACCGTTGATGACAGTCTCGTAGCCAAGCACAGCATCCTCGGAGATGGTGTAGACGATCTCATGCCCCACCTTGCCTGCTTCATACTTGGGCAGATCGGTAAAGCTCCACTTCCACTCATCCTCGGCGGTGATCTGACGGCTCGCGATCTCTGCACCGTCTGCGTACAGGCGGATGGTGATGCTTGCCGGACGGGTCGTCCCGGCATTGCCCATATCGTTCCAAGTCTTTGCGCCGGAGACCTCCACGGTCTCGGGAGTATGGGTGTTGGTCACATCATAGCCGGTGACGGTGGCGGTGTAATTGGCGGCATCAGTCTCGGTGAGCACTTCCTCGATGGTGTAGGTCAGTTCGTGACCCACCTTGCCGATCTCATACTTGGGCAGATCGGTGAAGCTCCACTTCCACTCATCCGCTGCGGTGACGGTGGCGGTATCGACCACCGTGCCGTCTGCCAGCAGGTTGATGGTGATCAGCTCGGGGCGCTTGCCGTCGCGGTCGTTGTCATCGTTCCAAGTCTTTGCGCCGGAGACTTCCACGGTCTCGGGGATGTGGGTGTTGGTGATGCTGTAGCCATCCGCCGCAGCAGTGTAGCCCGCAACGGCTTCTTCCTCCACAGCATATACGATCTCCACGCCGCCATCG
>JAZQHO010000016.1:0-16165 GCA_045540635.1 Candidatus Limiplasma sp. | reverse complement strand
CATGGCTACGATCCGACTTGCTGCACACCAAGCTTCTCGGCCTGCTTGCGCAGCTCAAGCTGCAGCGCCTCCGCATCCTTCTGCTGCTCCGCCCGCACTATGCTTCTCTGCCGCGCCAGAGCGGTGGCGATCTCCTCCCGGAGCTTCTCCGCCACCTTACGCAGCGGATCCGCAGACTCTGCCACCAGCTTCTTCAGCTTTGCATCCTCTGTGGCATTCTCAGCCACATGATGTTTTTCTAACCGCTCCACCAGTACAGGGCAGACCACCCGCTGGAAGAGAGCCTTCTTTTCGGTAAACACTACCAGAATATCCGGCCCATGCTGCGCAAGCAGTGTGCGGAGCGCTTCCTGCTCTGCCGCCGAGCAGGTGCTCTGCACCTGTCCAAGCCGCATTCGCATGGAACGGATCACTTGATCTGCCAGCTTCTCCGGGTGAATGGTGCAGCTGTCGGTGAGCATCTTGCGTACATCCCGGGTGCCGACGGTCTCTGCATAGCTCTTTTCCACCTGCTGCAAGCGCTGAAAGGTTGCCTGTACCTCCTGCAAAGGCAGTGACAGTTCCTTGGTCAATTGCGTGCGGAAGGGCTCCAGATCAACGTTTAGCAGCTTGCTTACCGTGCCCATCAGCTCACGGTAGATCACCATAAGCGGCTCCGGATCCTGTATGCCCTCTTCGTTGAAGATCTTCCTGAAGCCCTCCGGCCCGATATACCTTTCGAAAAGAGTCTTGAACTCCTCCCAGAGTTGGTCGCCTTTGATGAACCGTATCATGTTATCCAGCAATAAGGCCACGATACCGCCAAGGAGGCCGCCCGTCAGCGAACCCAGTACCAGCGCCCAGTTGATGCGCTTGCCCATGGCTTTCTGAATGACCAGTTCCAGCTGCTGATTGCGCAGGGCACAGATCTGTTTGGCGGTCTTGACCGCCGTCTCCTGCGCCTTCTGAATACCCGGGCTGTCGCCAAGATCCTTTGCGCCCATGGCATCCAGCTCCTGAAGGAGCTCATCCAGCTTATGCAGGCGCTGCTGCACCGCCACATCCATGGGCGGGCGGCATTGTGACAGGATCTTTGCACCGAGCCGCTCCGCAATATGCAGCACATCCTCAAGGGTGGTGCTGTTTTCTGCCAGCCACAGCACATGCTGACGGATCCCCTCTGCCAACGCCTGCATGGGGGCATAGCCACTGTTGCCCATGGCCTGCCACTGATCCCGTACTTCGGCTACGGAGCGCTGCTTTTCCTCCTGCTCCAGCAGCTCCTCCCGCTGCTCCAGCGTTACGCCCGCCGGCAAATATTCAGCCATGGGATAGATGCCGCCATTCTCATCCACGCATTGCAGGCGTGCCAGAAGCGCATTGAGGCTGTAGACATGCTCCATGGCCAGATCCTCATTCAGAAAATCCAGATCCAGACTGTAGCACTCCTCCTCGACCGCAGGCTGCTCCGAGGGCTCCAGCGCCGCCAGCGAGCTGCGCAGCCCTGCCACCGCCTGCCGGTTTACCTCCTCAAAGGTATCGGCAAAAAGAGCGGTTCTGGCACGTACATCGTTGTGTACCAGAAAACAGCTCTGCCGGTCTGCACCCTTGGCAAAGAGATCCTTCAGGGCGTTTACCTCGCTCTGCATCAGGTTTTCGTGGCGGGTCAGGAACAGTACCATCTCCGGCGGGTCGCTTTCGTCTCCGGTGCAGTAGGAGGGCGGGTCAAACAGCGCATAGGTCTTGGCGGTATCCGCATCGTTGGCATTGAGACCCGGGGTATCCACAAACGTCACATGCGGCGGCAGATGCGGGCTGTTTACATACACAAGGATCTGCTTGTCGTTCTGGAAGCTTTCGTCCGCCTTGGCGCTGTATTGCAGCTCCAGCAGCCGGGATGGCGACATGGCATAGAGGGCCGCAGGCAGCGCCTCCTCACGCCGCTGGTAAGGATTCACGAAGGTGCTCTTCTTGTCGTGGCGCATCAGCCACACCGGCACAGGCGTACACACACCAGCGCTTTCCGGCACGATGAACTCGCCTGCGAAGGCATTGATCAGCGTACTTTTGCCGGTGCTGGATTCCCCGGCGATCACCATGCGCACAGGGCCCTGCTTCAGACGCAGGTACAGATCCGACAGCTGCTGCCCGTACTTCTGCCACAGGCCGTAGCGACCGGCGTTTTCTGCCAGAAACTCCACATACCTGCCGCAGCTTTCGTACCTGCGGGAGAGGGCAGCCAGTTTTTCCATGGCTTGCTTTGGATCAGTGACCATGCGGAACCATTCCTTTCAACTTCCCTTAACCGATCTCGTTGCGGAGCGCATCCAGCCGCTCCTTCTGAGCTGCCAGCGCTTCCTCCACCTGCTGCAAACGGGCCGCTGCCGCAGCCTCGCTGCCGGAGGTAGAGGCCAGTTCCCGCTCCAGCTCATCCAGATAGTCCTCCACCTGCCTGCACTGGCGATCCAGACTGAAAAACACATTCTTCTGCACCTGCGCATAGGCCTTGTCGATGCCAAAGAACATATCGTTGCCCGCATTGCCCAGATTGGCATCGAACCACTCGTCGCTGATAGCCCGTGCCGCATCCTTCACGGCAGAGTTGCGCACTGCCAGCCAAAACTTGTTTACATTGCCCATCAGCCGCGTCCACCATGTGCCGATCACCTGCAAAAGCCCCTTGCCCAGAATGCTGCGCACAATGCCCGGCAGCTGCTCGTTCAGCTTGCGATAGGCCACCTCCTGCAGGTTGGCAACAGAGGAGAGGATGGATGTCTCCATGGCGGTGGCCATCTCTGCTGCCCACACCTCGATGGTCTCCTCATCCGGTACGCTGATGCCGATATCCTCTGCGCCCTTCATGCGAAGCTGATCGCAGAAATTCTTCATGCGCACGCCCTGCTGCATGGTCAGCCTGCGGGCCTCTGCCAGCTGCCAGCTGACGGTATCCTTTGCGGTATAAGTGGGGTCGCCTTCCTGCGCAGTGGTCTCCAGCAGCGTCATCTTGAAGCGGCGGCTTGCCTCGGGCAGGAAGCTTTTCTCCATAACGATACGGATCCATTCCTCCACGGTCTTTTCCCGCTCCAGGCTTTCGCTTTCAAAGAAGCGTTCCATGCTTTCTTTGGTAATGAAATCAGGGGCTTCCTCCAGCTCGTAGATCTTGCCCACGATGGCATCCTTGGCGCTCTGACTGGCGTTGAGGGTGCTGACCACAGCCGCCTGCATCTGCATGCGCTGCTCATCGTAGACCGCATCCACCTCACGGTTGGCCTCGGCAAAGGTGGAAAGCAGCTGGCGGATCCCGGCGATCTTGTGCTGGATCTCCGCCCGGTCGCCTTTGAGCTTACCAAGGGCAGCGCTGGCCTGCGCACGGATCTCCTTCATAATGCGTTCCAGACGGATGATGCGGCGCATGACCACCCCATCTCCGCCGTGCATCTGCCGGTGCGCCAGCGTGCGCACCTTATCCTCCAGGGTCTGAAAAACGGCTGCCTGCTCGGCGATCTGCTCCGCCCGCTCGGTAAGCGCCAGCTTATCCCGCTCGCTCTGCTTGATGAGCGAGGCGGTGAGCATCTCCGGCGTGCCCTCCGGGGCAAGGTGATGGTAATCGTATGCGCCGCAGCGCCCAAGCCGGGCTGCCAGCGCATTGACCATGACCAGATTGTTTTCCTTGAAACGACTGATCTCTTCTTCGTCCAGCCCGTTCAGCAGCTTATCCACCGCGCTCTGCATCTGGGTATAGGTGCCGCCTGCGCCGTGATCGTTGTATACCAGCAAAAGCTGGGCAGGGCTGATGGGATACGGCACCTGCCGCTCGCCCAGCCCCAGCACCTTCTCTCTGAGGAAGGTGATATCATCCTGTTGGAGCTGTACATGGTCAGCGGTAACGAACACCACCAGATCCACGCCGCTGTCGATCACTTTCAGGGTTTTGATGGTATCGGCATCCGTTACGCCGATGCCAAGGGTATCGATCAGTGTGATACCGGTCTCACGCAGCAGGGCGGAATCCAGCTCTGCGCTGGCCCAGCCCACATCCTCAAAGCGGGTGCGCTTGTCGTCCAGAATATCGTTGACGTTGAAGCAGTACTTGCGGATAAACTGATCCCGCTGCGGCTGCTCCAACAGCTCCGGGCCCTTGTCGGTATCCCGGTAGATGCTGTAGACCATGTTTTCGCCTGCGGTGAACCACACCGGGATGGGCGAGGAGGTAAGGCCGCTCTCCGGCACTGCGATGCAGCGGAGCAGCGCATTGATCATGGTGCTTTTGCCTGCGCCGGAGCTGCCCAGCAGCATCAGCCGCACGGCACCCAGCTTGAGATGGATGGCGTTGGTTTCCAGCACCTGCCGGGTCATCCGGTCGCCGGTGAGCAGGCTCAGCGCCTGAGAGACATCTGCCAGCGTCTGACCAACGGTTGTATAATTCATCATACGTCCTTCCCCTTTCCTTACGCCTGCCACGGTACCAGCTCCAGAAGCAGACTGTCGATGGTGGCGATGGCGGCCTGATTGGCTTCCGCTTCCTGCTGCTGGCGGCGGAAACGCTCCGCCTGCTCGTTGTCGCAGCGGGCAAGCTCCCGGAGGGTGAGCTGTGTCTGCTCCTCAAACCAGCCCAGCAGTGCATCCCGCAGCTGCGGGATCATGGTGTCAGTCACCATGGCCTGATACTGGCTGAGGATGCCGTCCAGCGCCTCCACCAGTTGTTTTCCTTTTTCCTTTGCCAGCGTTCTGGGGCTGGTAACGGCTTCCCGCACCTCGCCAACCACCAGCTCCACCACCACGTGGATCGCAGAAATAAGGCGGTTGCTGCGGCTCAACTCCGGGCAGAGAAAGAGGATGACGGTGGTAAGCAGGGTGGCAAGAATGGCGTTGCTGCGCTGCTGCAGCTTATCCACCGTGGTGTGCAGTTCCTGCACCTCCATCTGGCGCAAAGACGGTGCCTCGCTGCCGGTGCGCTCGATCCACGCCCAGCGGAACATGCGGTCGTAGATCTCCCGTGTCCGGGGCAGCAGCTCTGTTTGGGTGAGCCCGCTGATCAGCTGGCGGGTGAAACCGGAAAGCAGCTCATCCAGATAGCTCTGGCTGAAGGCCCTCAGCGCCTCCTTGGTACGGATCGTCCTGTCCCCTTCGGCCTCCAGCTCTTCCACACCGCTGACCAGCAGCTCCGTGATATTCTGTTGCAGATAGATGCCGAAATCCCGCATCTCGCTGTAGAGCTGGTTGCTCAGCTCGTCGCTGAAAAGCTGACCGATGCGCATACGGGCTGCGGGGATCTCTGCCGCAAAGCACTCGGCAAGGCTGCGCTGTTTGCGGGCAGGGGCGGCGGGCAGCGCCATGAGCCGTTCCTTCTCGGCAAGCAGCAGCTTCTGCGCACGCTGCGCCATGGCCCGCTCCTGCGCCTTCTCATCGGTGTTCTCCATGAGCCGGAGCTGCTCCATGACCTGCCCCAACACATCGCCGCAGCCGTTGTTCAGATCACAGGTAACAGTGGGCAGCGCTGCAACACCCATCTGCAGGGCGCACATCATGGCAGATGCGGTTTGGGTCACATCGCCGTGCCCCTGCACCACCACAGCTGCGGCTCCGCTGAGACCATAGGCCTCCGCCAGCCACTTGGCATAATCGTAGACCGCTTTCTGCGGCGCTTCAAAAGCATTGAGCACGATCACCGCACCACGGGCTGCGGCAGCCGGATGGGAAAGCTGGGCGGCGTACTCTGTGCCGTCCAGAATGGCAAACACCAGCCGATCAAGCCCGAAAAGCGGATGTTCCAAGGTAAGCTGCACGGTTGCATTCCGGTTTTCCGGCCAGGAAAGGCGGGTGCCCAGATCGCTCAGGCCTGTGCAGCGGATGGTTCCCTCTGCGCCGGTGAGCAGGATGCTCTCCCCGCTGCCGGGGATGCATTCCACCACACAGGGCTGCTGCACCAAAGCCAGCTCCGGGCAGTCTGCCCCCACACAGGCCAGCAGGGAAAGCACGGAAGCCTTGCTGTCGCCGGCGATCAGCAGCTGTTTCTCCCCGGTCTTACCGCTGGCGGCTGTGATGCTGCTCAGATCCACAGGGCTTTTGCGAAGGATCTCAAAAAGCTGCTCAAACATGCTCTGCCTCCTCTCCGAAACGCAGAACGGCTGCATGCCCGCTGCCCCACATGGTGTGGATGCACTTGGCAAACTCCGTCAGGCGGATGTACTCCGTAAGCGCCCGGATGCGCTCCGAGGCAGAAGGATGGTTGTCCTTGCGGCCTGCGGGCTTTTCCGGCACGGCGCAGGCGGGGTCGGTGAGCTTCGCCTCCAATGTCTGCCGATCCCACGGCTCAGAAGCGGCGAAACGGTGCAGGATGTACTGCTTGTGAAGCAGACCTGTGGAGGCCTCCAACGCTTTTTGGTACATTTCCTCCGGAGGGAGATCCGGCTCCCGCCGGGCCAGCCGCCACAGCACTGCCAGAAGGCCACCGCGATCGGCGGTATATTCGTGCGCCCGGGCGCTCTCCGGCTTCTGCTTCAAAACGCTGGCTACAGAGCTGTGCATACCGGCCACATGTCCCAGCTCATGCCCCAACAGGAAGGTAAGCTCCAGATCGGAAAGCAGGTTCTGCCGCCGGTATGCGCTGCTGAGCATGACCCAGCTCATATCCATATACCCGGTGGCAAAGGCATTATAGACCATGCCCTCCTGCTCCGGCTCGTAGGTGTACCCGGCAAGGCTGCCAAAGCCCAGCGCCGCACAGCAGTCCTCCATGCAATCGTACAGCAGAGGATCGGACAGACGGGTGATCATACCAGCTTTGAGACCGGCAAGTTTCTGGTTGACGCTGGCGTTGTAATCTTCAAAAAAGCGGTAAGGATCCTTCTTTACATGGGCGCTGAGCGCTTCCAGCTGTACCTTCTCTTCCGAAAGGGCATAGGGCGGGGGCTGAATAGGGCTGTAGAGAGCCTCCAGACGGCTTCTGACATGCTCCGCAAAACCGATGACCGGGTAGGGAGCCTGCTGGAGCCTGCTGGTGGGATTTACATATTCCATCTGGCCTGCCTCCTTAGGGGGGTCTTTGTTTACATAATAGGGATCTGCACCCGGCGGGCACGGTCGTCCACCTCGGTCTTGATGCACTCCTTGAGCGTGGAGCGGAAATCCATATAGAAAGCGCCGCTGCGGCTGAGCATATCATCCCTGAGGCGTTTTTCCGCACTGGCGATGTAGTGCTTGCGCAGCATGCCCGCCACAAGACTGCCCACACCGGGGATGGTGAGCAGCACATTGATGACGAAATGGATGGGCACCTCCGGCATGCGAAGCTCCACGTTTTCCGCCTTGGGAACAGGGATCGTGGATTCATCCACGCTGTACTGCCTGCACAGCCGCCGGATCTGCTCCTTCAGGTTGGGCATGGCGCTCCGCATCCAGTCGGCAAGCTGAGCATCGATGAGCACCTGCATGGTCTCTGAGGCAAAGAAAGCGGGAGAGGCCTTCTCCAGCGCATCTCTCAGGGGCTGACCCGCCTCGGTGGAGGCAGCCAGCGGCAGGAAGAGATGCTTTACATAGTGAGGCACGATGGCGCTGCAAAGCCGCTCCACCAGCCCCGGCAACGCCTGATCCAGCTCCCGGTCAAACTCGCCGGTCTCCATCAGGCGGTTCACGTCGCTGCGGAAACGCCGCATGCGGTGATCCACCCGGCAGGCAAAGGCAAGCCCCTTGGCAATGGAAAACTCCGGCTCCGGGCAGGCGCCGATGGTGGCGTGGGGAAAGAACTTCGCAACATGCTCGCCCACAAAGCCCATGCGGCTGGCGCCGCCCGTAAGAATAACAAGCTGCGGCGGGGCTGCCTCCGTCAGCCGGACAGCCGTCTCCAGCTGGCGGTCGAAGGTCTGCAGGTAGGAAAGTTCGCTGTCGGGCAGGGGCGCATTGAGGATCTCATCCATCATCTCTTCGGTTACAAAAAGCTTGAGCGTGGTGTGGGAGGCAGCTGTCCTGCCGCAGTAGAGATCCTCCCACGCCTTACCTGCAAAGGGCTTCTGCTCCCTGCGGGCGGTAAAGAAGCCTTCCTTGAGTCGGCGGGCATCGATCTCGCAGGCCGTTCTGACGCTGGGCTCCCGGGCAAACAGGGCACGGATCTCATCCGCCTGCGGATGCAGCGCCACGCAGCGTTCCAGAATCGCCTGATCGATCAGGCCGCCGCCCAGAAAGGCTGCGCCGAACTCTGCCATGGTCTTGGTCTGATCCTCGCCGCGCACCACATAGGCCAGATCGGTGGTGGAGGAGCCCATGTCCACCACCAGCACACTGCCCTCCAGCAGCTTGGGCGAAACGCCCAAGCTGCCGCTGTAGTTGGTGTAAAGGAAGGCTGCACGGGACTCGCCCACAGGCAGCTCCGGCACAGGGATCGCCATACGGATCAGGTCGGCATAGGCATGGCGCTTGTCCTCCGACCAGCCCGCACCGGTGGGACAGCCCACTGCATAGTGCAGCACATTGCCCTCCGCCACCAGACCGGAATACCGGTTGATCGCCGCCGCCACCCCCTTGGCAAAGCGCAGGATATCCTCATTGGCGGTGCCTTTGAGAAAGCGGCTCTTGAAGCGCACGCTGCGATCCTTTACATCGTCCTTGAGCAGCACATCCTCGCCGATCACATAGCTGCCGTCCGGGGCGGTGCCCACGGCGCTGAGGATGCTGTGGTCAAGGCAGCCCAGATCCACCGTGAGCGGGGCTACGGCATGCTCGGTGAGCACAGCGACGGAAGTCTCGCCGTCACCGATATCGATACCCAGATAGAACTCCTGCATGGGTCAGACCTCCTTCTGTGCCACGGCAGCACGTCCCCTCTCCAGCACCTTGCCATCCTTCAGCACGGCGGGGAAGATGGTGAAGGTCTCATCCATGGTCTGCGTGGTAAAAAGCTGGGCGTTTTCTGCGCTGTATTCCACCAGCGACATCCCGTTGCCGGCGAGGAAGCTCTCCAGCTCTTCCTCCACACGCTCCGGGAACACCGCCCCGGCGGTATATTTGGTCTGCAGCATGGTGCGCACCAGCGGCCACAGCTCATCGCCGCCGGGATGCACCACGGTCTGGGGCTGCTCGGTGAACATGGGCAGGTTTTGCTCGATCAGCATAAGCTGAGCGGTCAGGCTGTCCTCCATTGCTGCCGTATCCAGCGCCATGGCGGCAGTGCCGGGCTTCTCCACAGCTGCGGGGCCGGGCAGCGTGCCCGCCCACTTTTCGACCCACTTGCGCAATTTCTTGACAGGAATGATGCCCGCCACCTTTCTGACCAGCGCAGGCAGATCCACCAGATGCCAGATATCCAGCAGCGCCTTCAACAGTGCAAATGCCACCAGCACAGCAGCCAGCACCGCCATAAAAGACTTCAGAAAGCCGAGCCGGAACGACACTGAAAGAATGCAGCACACCGCAGCCCCAGCCAGCAGCGCAGGAAGCACCCACGGGCTCTGCTTCTGCTGCGCCTCCTGCGAGGCTTGCCGGGTGAGCGTAAGGGTGGCAAGCGCCTTCCGGGTGGTATCCAGCCCGGCTCTTACCTGCTGGAACAGAGCGTTGGATGCATCAATACAGGTCTGGTCGCCATAGCAGCGGCTGGCAACCACCTTGCGGGCATTCTCCAGAGCG
Organism: Candidatus Limiplasma sp.; assembly: GCA_045540635.1. GTDB lineage: Bacteria > Bacillota > Clostridia > Christensenellales > Aristaeellaceae > Limiplasma. The sequence goes on along the minus strand of JAZQHO010000016.1, from coordinate 6,568 downwards.
TCGCACATGCCATCCAGCTGCTGCTCCGTGCCGGAGGCCTCCTTCCATCGGTTTGCTGCGCTCTCCTCTCCAAAAATGCTCTGAATATCCACTTTATGCTCCACGGAACTATTCCTCCTTTGTATATTGTATTGGGTTTTTCACTGCTTGCCGCAAAAACACTATATACAAGATATTATACTCCTGTTACGGCGTCTGCGCAATCCATTTTTGCTGTATACTGCCCGTATTCCGGGTTTTTCGGGCTGAACCTGCAGCAGGGCATGGACAAGCGGACGGGAATGGCATATAATCTCATCAAGAGACAATGCAGGCATTCCCGCAGGGCGAAAGAATCCTTTTGCCCCAAGCGCCGCACCCCTGCAAAGGAGGATCGCCCGTGGAGAGAAAACGCTGGTACAAGGATATGGTGTTTTACCAGATCTGGCCCCGAAGCTTCAAAGACGGCAATGGCGACGGCATGGGCGACCTGTGGGGCGTGCTGGAAAAGCTGGACTACATCAAAGCGCTGGGGTGCGACGGCATCTGGTTCTCCCCCATCTATCCCTCGCCGGGCGCTGATTGCGGCTACGATATTGCAGACTATATGGATATCGCACCGGAGTTCGGCGGTATGGAGGCCTTTCGGGCAGTGCTCAAGCGCACCCACGAGCTGGGCATGAAGCTGCTGATGGATCTGGTGGTGAACCACACCAGCGATGAGCATGAGTGGTTCCAAAAAAGCAGGCAGCGCATAGAGCCGTACACCGATTACTACATCTGGCGGCCTGCCCTCCCGGACGGCAGACTGCCCAACAACTGGGACAGCAACTTCGAAGGCTCCGCATGGACCTTCGACGAGGTACGGGGCGAATACTACCTGCACCTGTTTGCCGTAAAGCAGCCCGACCTGAACATGGACAACCCGCTGGTGCGGGAAGAGGTCAAAAAAATACTCCGCTTCTGGCTGGATATGGGCGTGGACGGCTTCCGGGAGGATGTGATCACCTACATCTCCAAAAAGGACAGCCTGCCCAACGACCGCCTCTTCCCCATCTACAAGGGCATGCGCCATTACAACCACGGCCCCCGCATCCATGAATATCTGACAGAATTCAAGCGGGAGGTGCTGGATGACTACGATTGCTTCACCCTTGCGGAAGCGCCGCTGGTATGGCCCAAACAGGCTCTGCGCTACATAGACGAGCAAACCGGGCAGCTGGATATGATGATCCAGTTCCAGTGCCAGTGCGCCGACTGCCTCTTTACCGACTGGATGCCCACCCGGTTTTCCCTGCGGCGTATGAAGCATGCCTTCTCCAGCTGGCAGAAAAAGCTGGAGGGACGGGCGTGGAACATGCTCTATCTGGAAAACCACGACCATCCCCGCATCATCTCCCGCTACGGCAGCGAGGACTACCGCACCGAAAGCGGCAAAACGCTGGCGGCAGCCTACCTGTTCCAGAAGGGCACGCCCTTCATTTATCAGGGGCAGGAGATCGGCATGACCAACTGGCGGCCCGATGACCCGGAGCGCTATACCGATGTGCAGACCCGCTACAACTACGCCCACAGTGCGCTGAACAAGACCCCGGCCCAGCGGCTGCGCCGCCTGTGGCGCTCCTCCCGGGATTCCGCCCGCACCCCCGTACAGTGGGACGACAGCGAAAACGCCGGTTTCTCTGCCACCAAGCCATGGATGCCGGTAAACGATAACTATCGGGAGGTGAACGTGAGCCGTCAGACAGATGACCCCGACTCCCTGCTCAACTTCTATCGCAAGGCCATCCGTCTGCGCAAGGAGCTGGCGGTCGTTCGCCATGGCGATTACCGGGAGCATTTTCCCCTCAGCGGCAAGCTGTATGTGTACAGCCGCAGCTGCAAGGGGCAGCGTCTGCTGGTGGTCTGCTCCTTCTCCCGAAAACCGGAAAGGCTGCGGATCCCCAAAGGCTTTGACACCTCTGCGGCGGCGCTTGTGCTCCAGAGCCACCAAACCACAGACGAAACCACCCTGAAACCATACGAATGCCGGGTATACCTGTGGGAATGATCCCCGCCCGGAGCGTATTAAAGAGAGGATTGCAACGCTATGAAAAAGACCATCTCCCTGAACGGCAGCTGGCGCATGCACTGGTGTGACATCGGCGAGGGCACACCCCAGACCGCCACTCTGCTGCCCCACCTGCCCTACACGGTGCCCGGAGACGTACACACCCCGCTCATCGAAGCCGGGCTCATCAAGGAGCCGCTCTACGGCCTCAACAGTCTGGACTGCCGCTGGGTGGAGGACAAGGAATTCTGGTGCGAGCGCACCTTTACGCTCACGGAGGGCGACCTTGCGCCCCGCATGCTGCTCACCTTTGAGGGGCTGGACACCACCGCCGATGTATACCTGAACGGGCAGCACATCGGCAGCCACAACAACGCCTTTGTGGAGATCACATGGGATGTGGCTGCGCTGCTCCATGCCGGTGAAAACAAGCTGCTGGTGCGCATCGATCAGGGTCTCCGGGAAGCGCAGACCCACGATATGGAGCGCATGGGAATGATGTGGAACAACGACCAGCCCTACCGTGCGTGGATGCGCAAGCCCCAGTTCGTCTATAGCTGGGACTGGACCATCTGGCTGGCCACCTGCGGCATCTGGCAGGGTGTACACCTGACCGCCGTTGATGCTGCCGCCATCACCGATCTCTATGCCCGCAACGAGGAAGCCCCCGCAGAGGGCAAACCCTGCAAAGTGACCGTGACCACCGCCGCCATCGCCGACAGGGAGGGCTGCCTGCTGCACCTGACCATTGCCGACCGGGAGGGGGCTGTGGTGGCTGAGGAGCGCCTGCCGCTGGAGGCCGGGGAGCAGACCCTTGAAATGACTGTTCCCAGTGCACGGCTCTGGTGGTGCAACGGCATGGGCGATGCTTACCTGTATACCGTTACCGCCGCCGCCGAAACCGCTGACGGGCTGGTACTGGATACCAACACCCACCGTCTTGGTCTGCGCTCCATCGCCCTTATCGAGCCTGAGCTGCCCAACGGCGAGACCGGCTTCACCTTTGTGCTCAACGGCGAAAAGGTGTTCTGCAAGGGTGCTAACCATGTGCCCTGCGACTGTCTGCCCGGACGCATCGCTCCGGAAAAGGAGCAGGCGCTGATCACCATCGCCAAAGACGAGCATATGAACATGCTGCGCATCTGGGGCGGCGGCGTGTATGCCTCCGAGACCCTGATGGATGCCTGCGACGAAGCGGGCATCATGATCTGGCACGACTTCCTCTACGCCTGCGGCTACCACCCGGATCACGACCCGGGCTTTATGGCAAACGTGACCGAGGAAGCGCGCAAGGGTATCCGCCGCCTGCGCCGTCACGCCAGCCTGATCGGCTGGTCCGGCAACAACGAGGTGCAGGAGATGTACCACTCCCAGAAGGCATGGAACCCGGATCTGCCTTGGTACGGCGGCACCATCTATGAAGAGCTGCTGCCCAAGCTGGTCAAGGAAATGTGTCCCTCGCTGGTCTACCGCCAGAGCAGCCCCTTCGGCGGCGAGATGCAGGCCGATTGCCGCCACGGCGACCAGCACATCTGGGTGCTGACCCATGTGGACAGCCACCCCCACTATCTGGATCTGTGGCGGTTTACCGAGTTCGGCATCAAGTTCCTCAGCGAGTTCGGTCTGATGGGTGCCATGCCCATGGAGACTGCCCTGAGCTGCATCCCCGCCGAAAACATGCGCCCGGATGATCCCATCTGGCTGCACCACACCAACTCCTGCCAGAACCACACCCTGCTGGACCGCATGAAGCGCCTGTATTTCGGCGACAGCGAGCATTCGCCCCAGCAGTACATCCTGCGCAGCCAAGCCATCCAGTCGGAGATCACCCGGCATATGTACGAGGAGTTCCGTCGGCAGAAGTTTACCTGCTCCGGTCTGCTGTTCTGGACCCTCTCCGACAGCTACGGCGTGCACAACTGGTCTCTGGTGGACTATGCCCTGCGCCGCAAACCCGTTTACTACGCTCTGAAGCAGGCCATGGCTCCCCTTGCGCTGTGCATCCGCGGCTGGGATGTGCACAACGACGAAGGCCGCGTCACTTGGCGGGAGCACTGGCAGAAGGAACCCGGCAAGCTGGAGATCTGGGGTATGAACGATACCCTCAGCGATGAGACCGTCCGGCTGGAGTGGGTGCTGATGACCACCGGCGGCAAGGTGCTGCGCGAAGGCGCAGAGGCCGTGCAGCTGCCACGCAACGGTTCCGCCCATCTGGCAGACATCAGCCTTGAGGGCATCGGTTTTGACCCGGCGCAGACCGTTTTCCGTGCCCGGCTGGTGGCAGGGGGCACCATCATCAACGAGACCCGCTACTTCTTTGCGCCCTTCGCCGAGATGATCGCCACGGATGCGAAGGTGGAGATCACCGGCCGCAAGCTGGAGGATGACCGTTTTGAGGTGAGCCTGACCTCTGACCGCTTTATCTGGATGGCGCATCTGGCAGAGCCGGACGATGCCCGCTGCGACGAGAACGACTTTGAGCTCTGGCCCGGCGAGACCCGAAAGGTGATCGTGACCGGGGCTTCAGCAGACTACACCCCCGTACTGCATTGGATGGGAAAGGAGAACTGAGCCATGCGACCTGTTGCGATCCCCCGCGACCCCAACGCCCAGCCCTGCGTACACCGCATACTGGAGTACCTTGCCGACCTGACAGGCATGGGCATCCTGACCGGGCAGCACACCAAGACCCGGGGCATGGAAGAGCTGCGCCACATTGAGCAGATTACCGGCAAGCAGCCTGCGCTGCTGGGCTTTGAGCTGCTCTCCTACTCCCCCAACATCAACTATCTGGATACCGATGATGAGTGCATGGAGGAAGTAAGCAACAACTACGGCACGCTGCGGCAGGCGTGGGAGTGGGCCGCACAGAAGGGTGTTATCACCTTTACGTGGCACTGGTTCTCCCCCATCGGCGGGCGCAGCAAGTCCTTCTTCTCCGAAAAAACCGATTTTGATGCATCCCTTGCACTGGTGGACGGCACGCCGGAAAACAGGGCGCTGCTTGCCGATATGGACATGATGGCTGCGCTGCTGCGCCCCTTCCGGGATGCGGGCATCCCCATCCTGTGGCGGCCCTTCCACGAAGGCGACGGCAACTGGTTCTGGTGGGGCGCCAAGGGGCCGGAGACCGTCAAGGGGCTGTGGCGGCTGATGTTTGACCGCTACACCCGCCTGCACGGCCTCAACAACCTGATCTGGGTCTGGAATTCTCCCGAGCCGGACTGCTACCCCGGCGATGATGTGGTGGATATCATTTCCCGGGACATGTATCCCCCGGCCCATGACCACAACGCACAGAGCGAAAAGCTGGCTGGGCTCAAAAAGATCACCGCGCAGCCCAAGCTGACGCTGATCGGCGAGACCGGCACCCTTCCCTCTGCGGCTGCGCTGGCGGCGGAGCGTTCGGAATGGGTCAGCTACATGACGTGGTGCGGCGAGTTCTGCACCAGCGAGGATTTTACCGACAACGAGGCGCTTTGCGCCATGTACAGCCACCCCTGGGCAGTGACCAAGGACAAGCTGCCCCAGTTGTACTGATGGATCCAAAAGAAGGAGCTGGTGTCTGCTTTTTGGGGCAGACATCAGCTCCTTTTTTTCAGTTCTTCCAGAAAAACCGCTTTTGGGATCGGGGTTGGCTCATCCATATGGCTGGGGAGAAAGAAGCGGGTATCCAGCCCTTTCAGCACCCGCAGCATGCCGATGCTCTCGCCCTGATCGCTGCCGGGGCGGGCATAGGTCAAATCGCCCAGCAGCGTATATGTGCCATCCACCGTTGCAATAAGGCAACCCGGTGCATGGGGCGATACGCAGGGCTGCACCAGCAGGGTCACGCCGTCCCGGATCAGAAGCGGCGCATCCACTCTGGTGCCCCTGCCCAGATATTTGCAGGTGCGTGCTCCGCCCAGCACCGGTCCCTCCAGGCGGTTCAGATTGGCGGTATGATCTCCGTGGAAATGCGACAGGATGAACACCACCGGCTTCTCCAGCGCCCGGATGGCTTCGAAGGCCTCATCGTTGCTGCCGGCATCAAACACATAGTATTTTTCATCGCCTTCGATCATAAAGCAATCCGCCGACAGCGGCTCCCGCCGGGGCGGGATGCGCACCATACGCTCCGTGATCTTCTCCATGGCAAGCGCCTCCTGTTTTCATCCCTTTGCGGGTTTGGTACTACTGTTATACCCTACCCGGTGCCGGATTGACAAGGGGGGCTTTACAGGCAGCGGGGCAACTGACAAATCTTACCCTGGCATAAGCAGCCCTTAAAATCCCATACTACCCTTGCAAAGACAAACGGTGCAATGATGCTCAAGCCATACCATTGCACCGGCAAGGAGGCAGATTCTATGAGGGCTACTGGGATCGTGCGGAGGATCGATGAGTTGGGCAGAGTAGTTATTCCCAAAGAGATCCGGCGTACGCTGAGGATCCGGGAGGGCGACCCGTTGCTGATGACATGGGAAGTCGGAGGCCAAGGGTCTTAGGAAGACAACATGTTTCCCCAACTCCTTGGCTCACAGAACGACATGGCTACGA
>JAZQHO010000015.1:0-6821 GCA_045540635.1 Candidatus Limiplasma sp. | reverse complement strand
TTCCCATTCCGAACACAGAAGTTAAGCCTCAGCACGCCGATGGTACTTGGCTGGAGACGGCCCGGGAGAGTAGGTCGCTGCCGCATTCCCATTCCCGATCAGCAATCGCTGGTCGGGCTTTTTGCTTTTAAGGAGGCCATTATATGGATAGAAGTTTCGAAACGGAACGGCTTATTCTCCGACCGCTTACGATCGAAGATGCAGCAGATGTTTTCGAATGGACCGGCGACCCGCAAGTAAACCGTTACATGCCCTATCCTGTTCACCCGAACCGAGACACAACAAAAGAATGGATCCGCTCCATCAAGCCTGAGAACGGAGAGTTTGCCTTTGTATTGAAGAAAACCGGCAAAGTAATCGGTTCCGGCAGTATACGCTTGGACAATGACGGCCGCTATACCATCGGATATAACTTCAATAAACAATACTGGGGCAAGGGCTATGCCACCGAAGCAGCAAAAGGATTGATCGATTGGGGTTATGAACAGTTGGGTGCCCGTCGTTTTTCTGCTTGTCATGCCACTGCCAATACTGCATCCGGTAATGTGTTGCGCAAATGCGGTTTTCAGTTTGAACGTTATGGCGAATACTCCAGATACGATGGCAGCAAAACCTACGCTGCAACCTTTGTCGGTATGGAATTGGAATAGATCCCAGCGCTTTCAAGATTGACATAACCCATCAGGAATGCTAATATACTTGTGGTTATCCAGATGGCTTCTTCGGGGCGGGGTGAAACTCCCCACCGGCGGTACAGTCCGCGAAGGAAGCGCGGTGCGCTTCTCCGATCCGGTGCAATTCCGGAACCGACGGTGTTGACCTTTCGGGTCTCAGTCCGGATGTGAGAAGAGCGGCCTTAGCGTTATGCGTGGTTGCCCCTGATGCGTAGTAGCCATCGGGGGCATTTTATTTGAAGGAGGTTCTGGCAATGAATCAGAACATCAACGAAACCACCGTCGCAACCAATACCACCGGGCAGAAAACCACCCGCAAAAAGCACATGTCCACCCGTAATCTGGCCACTATGGCCATTCTCTCTGCCATCGCAGCGGTGCTGTTCATGCTGGAGATCGTCGTTTTCCCTGCTGTGCCCTTCTACAAGCTGGATTTCAGCAATCTGCCCGTGCTCCTTGGCGCATTCGCCATGGGCCCTGTTGAGGGCGTGATCATTCTGCTGATCAAAGCTGTTCTCGGGCTTTTGCATACCACCTCCGGCGGTGTTGGCGAACTGGCCGATTTCATTGTCGGCTGCGGCATGGTGATCCCCGCCGGATTGATCTATCATAGCAACAAGACCCGCCGCGGAGCGCTGACGGGCATGCTCGTCGGTACAGTATGCGCTATCGGCGCAGCCATTCTCGCCAACTACTTCATCATGTTCCCGGCCTTCGGCATCACCGAAGAAGCACTGGTGAGCATGGGCAGTAAGCTGTTTGCAGGTGTCACCGATACTTGGACATTCATCTTCTACATTACTGCACTCTTCAATCTGATCAAGTTTGTGGCCATCAGCGTGGTCGGCTACCTGATCTACAAGCCCCTGTCGCCCATTCTGCACGGGCACGGCAAGCGCCGTTAAAGGGCATCATCTACGTTCGGTCGGAGGTTATTTCGTGCGTTTTTACAGCAATTGTGTTGCTCAGACCCATGCCATTGGCGCAAGGCTTGCCAAGCAGCTTAAGCCCGGCGATGTGCTGCTGCTGCTGGGGGATATGGGTGCCGGCAAAAGCGAGTTGACCCGTGGCATTGCCCGGGGTCTCGGTGTAAAGGGCTATGTGACCAGCCCCACCTTTACCATCCTGCAGGTGCATGAGGATGGAAGAATGCCCCTTTATCATTTCGACTGGTATCGCCTTTCGGATGCGGAGGAGCTGTACGAGCTGTCCATGGACGAGTATCTCTATGGTGACGGCGTATCTGTCATTGAGTGGCCTTCCCGAGCAGAGGAGGTCATCCCGGAACGCTATCTACAGGTGGAGATGATCCCTCTGAGCGATGAAGAACGTGCAGTGGAGCTTACCCCGGTGGGTGGGTTCCATCAGATCGACGAAGCTGCCATGCAAGCGGAAGGAGAAGCCTGATATGATCATTCTTGCAATGGACACTTCCGGCCCGGTGGCGGGTGTGGCTGTTATGAAGGATGGAGCGCTGGCTTATGAAGGCGCGGCTGTCAACAAGATGACACATTCCGTCAGCATGCTGCCCATGGTGGAGGAAGCCCTTACCCGCAGCGGTCTTACGGTTAGTGATGTGGATCTGTACGCTGCAGTGACAGGCCCGGGCTCCTTTACCGGCGTGCGCATTGGTGTCAGTGCTATCAAGGGGATGGCACACGGGGCAGGCAAACCCTGCATTGGCGTAGACGCTTTGGAGGCGTTGGCCTCCGGGCTTTGTATGACCACCGGCGTGATCTGTCCCATTCAGGATGCCCGCGCCGGTCAGGTGTATGGTGCTGCGTTCCGCAGCGGAATGCCGCCTGTACGACTGCTGCCGGATATGGCCGAAAAGCTGCCGGACTATCTGGATAAGGTACTGGCTTTGGCAGATGGGCAGGAGAGGCTGTATTTCCTCGGTGACGGTGTCGCCACCTATCGGCAGGCTATTGCGGAGCGGTTGGGGGAGCGGGCAGTATTTGCACCTGCACATTGCAGCTATCTGCGGCCTGCATCGGTAGCATTGCTTGCCGAACTGCGTCAGGAGGAGGCAGTGGATTATCTGACGCTTGCCCCGGTCTATCTGCGTGCGCCGCAGGCGGAGAGAGCCCGCGCCGCAAAGGAGGCGCAGCAGAAATGAGTGTGACCGTACGGCGTATGACCCTTGAGGATGTGCCGCAGGTGCATGCCATCGAGTTGGCTACCTTTCCCACCCCATGGTCGGAGCAGAGCTTCATTGACGAAATGACCAAGAATGTCTGTGCACGCTATATGGTGGCAGAGGAGGACGGAAAGGTCATCGCCTATGCCGGGGCATGGATGGTGATGGACGAAGGACATATCACCAACATTGCCGTTGCCGCCGAGCACAGGGGCAAGGGCGTAGGCAGAGCAGTTACCGAAGCGTTGAAGCAGTACGCCGCCAATCTGGGGGTGGACTATATGATGCTGGAGGTACGCCGCAGCAATCTGGTGGCGCAGTCCATGTACAAAAAGCTTGGCTTTATCGAGCTGGGCTACCGCAAGCGTTATTATGAGGATAACGGCGAGGATGCCTTGCTGATGGTCTGTCAGGATATGCCTGAGCCGGAAGAAGATTTTGAGGATATCCCAGTGACCCCACAGGAATGAGCCTGCCCATCACTTCAACTGCATAGCGACAACCCCCGCTTCCATGCCGGTTATGGCACGGAAGCGGGGGTTTTTTTTGCTTATTGCTCCATCAGCTGCGGAAGTTTACGGATGGCAGCGTGAAAAGAAATATCAGCAGGGCAGAAGGGATAGGCATCCAGCTGGCTCAGCGTGATCCATTGCAGATCATCGTGCTCCAGTGGCTGCGGCTCGCCCACAGGCACCTCAGCTCGGTAGAGGGTCAGGTGAATGGTCAGATCGGGATAGGTGTGGTACACATCCTGAACAGGCTCGCAGACCATGGGGCGGATGTTCAGCTCTTCGATGCATTCTCGCGCCAGTGCTGCCTGCGGCGTTTCGCCGGACTCTACCTTGCCGCCGGGAAATTCGTACAATCCGGCTCGTGCCTTGTGTAGCGGACGGCGGCAGATGAGGAAACGATTCCCACGGCACAGAAGCGCCGCAACGACTTCGACGGTTTTCATGGTTTCTCCTTACTTGGCAGTAGCGCTGTAGATGCTGTTGGACAGCTTGATGGTATCCTCGTTCTCCCGAAGCATGCGGGCCATCACGATCAGGCGCAGGTCATCATTCTCGCTGCTGCAGGTGGCAAGCGTCAGCAGGCGGTCGCCGGGCTGTACATCAATATCCACCTTGAAGCGGGAATATTCCTTGGCGAGCAGAACAAAATGATCGAAGCTTTCTTCGGTGCCAAAGCTGAACTGATGCCAGAAGGGGAAGTAGTGGGTGTTGCCCGGCACGATGTTGACCTCTGCCACCGCAAAGATCACATAAGTCGCTTTTTCGTACAGCGTATCGAAAGTTACATAGGGATGCGACTTGTAGAAGGAAGCATCCTTCACCTTGTATTTTTTCAGCGAGCCGAACATGGCGCCTTCTTTCATGTTGTGGCCGTGGATCAGCGCCATCATGGGGACGGTGCGCAGATTGCAGCCCTCGTCCAGAAACAGTGCGCCGGTGGCATTCTTTGCGCCGGTGGCATCGTGGGTCAGGTAGAAGCTGTTGTCCCGCTGGAAAACAGGCTCGTCCACCACACCTTCGATGGTCAGCCAGCCGACGATGTCCTTGTTCTGGTGGCGGAGCGAATCAAAACGCTCCTGAATGTGCATCTGCTCGTTGCCGGGGTATTTTTTCGGCCATGCATCCCGGAAAGCCGCAAGACGGTCAGCCTCGGGCGTGGGAGTGGGAGCAGGTGTCTCTTCGGCTGGGAACAAAATGGGTTCTTCATCATCCGCAGTCTGCTGCGGCTGCGGGTCCGGGGTGGCGGCAGGTACATCGGTGGTTCTGTTGTAGAGGTTTCGTAGTTGGTTGGATGCATGGTTGGCACGCCAGATCTGCGTGTAGTAACGGATCAGCATCGTGCCGGAGATGATGAGCACCAGACTGCACAGGGCTATACCGATGTAATAGGGCAGGCGCTTTTTCAGCGGAGGTTTTTCGCTGCTTACGGCAGGCTTGGTTTTGCGAGGGTGTTTAGACTCCTGCTGCTGTTCCTGCTTCTGGGAGGTGTATTGGGAAGGGTACACCACGGCCTCTGGTTTGGAGGCTGTGGGCTTGGGTTGTACGGTTTCGTCCCTTGCGGGCTTTTTGCCGGCAGCAGGAGTGGCTGCTGTACGCTTGGCGATCTCTTCGGCAGCAGGGCTGTCCTTCGTGGGATCGGGCCTGTAGCCCACCCGCATGTCAAAGGACTCGGATGCGTGCTTGTGCGATGCTGCATCCTTTTTCTTACCAATGGCTGCGGGCTTTTCCAAAAGCGCCTTTCCTTTTGCAGGTTTGGCTTTTTCAGCCCTTTGGTTTTTTTCTTTATGTGGCTTCTCGCTTATGGCGGCCGATTTGGTTTTCTTCGTCTCCGGCAGCCTCTCGGGTTTGTGCAGCTTAGCGGCCGGACTGTCGATATGTTTTTCCTGCGCCGGCTCGCCGGGGAGGAAAGCAGAGGGCACATCAGGATTTGCAGCATCTTTTTGGTTTTCGGGTTTTGCAGCATCCACGATCTGTGCATGGGGCAGGGGCTCTTGAAGAACTTGTGCTTCTTCCGGGCGCTTGACTGGATCGGGAGCAACAAAAACAGCTGAAACAGGCATCTCACTCTGAACGGGAGCGGATACCGGTTCTTTCTCCGTTATGCTGTTTTCGGTACGGTTGCGGTGCGCTCTTCTACGGGCGGTCTGCTGTATGGCTGATTCCTGCTGTACGGGGCTCAAAGCAGGCTCTTGCATATGCTGCACTTCGGGTACATGCGTTTCTGCGGCCGGGGAATAGCGTCGGCGGCTGACCGGTTTCTGCTGTACAGTGTTCTGATCCTGTTCCACAAGCCCGCCTCCCTGCTGCATTTCTGTATTATCATATTATACTTTTTGACAGTCGGTATGTCAATCGGACAGGTGGGGAATAAATGTTTGCATACGCTTCCTGGAAATGCTATAATGCTTAGGAAAAAAACCATGTATAGGATGTGCCCGAGCGGTGTATACTGCATGAGAAAGGAAAAATTTAGAAAGGTAAAGCTTATGTGCGGACGGTACTATATCGCTCAGGAGGATAACGACGAGGAGATCGCAAGGATCATCGCCGAGTTGAATAAGGATGCGCCTGCGGCAGCGGAGATCCACAGAGGCGAGATCTTTCCCTCACAGGTTGCGCCGGTAATCATACAGACCCCGTCGGGCTGGGCGGTCAAGCCCATGAAGTGGGGCTTTCCCCGCAGCGGAGGTGGCGGTCTGGTCATCAACAGCAGAAGTGAAAAGGCGGATGTAACGCCCATGTTCAGCCGTGCCGTGCGTGAGCGCCGCTGCCTTGTGCCCATGAGCGGCTTTTACGAATGGCGGCGTACCGCCTCCGGGGCCAAAACAAAGGAGAAATTCGCCTTTTCACTGCCGGGGGAGAAGGCCATGTTTCTTGCCGGGGTATACGGTCTCTTTGGCGGTGGTTACGAGCACGGCGGCTACGATGGTTTTGCAGTGCTTACCCAAGCGGCAGACGAGCAGATGAGCCCATACCACCACCGTATGCCGGTTATTATGGACAGCAGGCAGGCGCGCCATGGGTGGCTTTTTGCACCGCCTGCGATCAGCTACGGAGATCTGCGAAGTCTCTTCCACACACCGCAGCTTGCCATAAAGAGGGTATAAAATCAACGTTCTGCAGGCCTTTGGTTATTCACTTTGAAAAAGGGTTGACAATACAGAATAAAAACGATACAATAACCCATGTCTGGTAATCGGTAGATGCGGACTTGCGGGTGTAGCTCAATGGCAGAGCTCCAGCTTCCCAAGCTGGCCACGTGGGTTCGATTCCCATCACCCGCTCCATCCCGCATGAACCCTGCCGGAACAAGATACGAATAACAGGAGGTCGATCCCAATGGCTAAGGCAAAATTTGAACGCACCAAGCCGCACGTTAACATCGGCACCATCGGTCACGTTGACCATGGCAAGACCACTCTGACCGCCGCTATCACCATGACTCTGTCTACTCTGGGCAGCGCTGCCGCCATGAAGTACGACGAGATCGACAAG
>JAZQHO010000014.1:0-12494 GCA_045540635.1 Candidatus Limiplasma sp. | reverse complement strand
AGTGCAGACCAGGGTTAGGGGGCTGAACAACGACTGAGGTTGCGGAACACAACGCCGAAGGCGTTAGCGACCCGCAGTCGTCAACCGAAGCAAGTGCAGACCACGGTTAGTAGGCTGCACGACGACTGAGGTTGCGGAACTGATCCCCCTGCACCCCGCACTTTTTCACAACCTGACAGGCTCCGGCGGATGCCGGAGGCTGTTTTGTTTGCCGGGGTTTGACTTTCTGTTATTCCCCTGCCAGCAGCTCGATGGCACGGGCAAAGATGTATACATTCTGCATCAAACCGTCGATGCTGGCATATTCGCCCGCCTGATGGGCCAGCTCCTCATCCTCGGGGAAGGCGCTGCCAAAGGCCACACCCTCCTCCAGACAGCGGGCATAGGTACCGCCGCCGGTAGCAACACATTCTTTGGGGCGGCCGGTCACTTCGTGGTAGGCATCCAGCAGAGCAGTCACCAGCTCGCTGGTGGGTGCCACATGATGGGGATCCTTCTGCTCGTCCAGCGTAATGTGGATATCCTTGCCCAGCGAAGCGATGACCGCCGCCAGCAATGCCTCCCACTTGCACAGGATGGGATAGCGGATATCCAGCGTTGCATACAGGCCGCTCTCCGGCGCATAACGCAGAATGCCCAGATTACAGGTAAGGCTGCCGCTGGTCTCATCGCTGCAGCGGATGCCCAGACCGCAGCCATCGTACTCCATGCCCACCACATCGGCAAGGGTGCGCAGCACACCGGCAACGCCCAGCGCCCGGAGCATGATCAGCAGCTGCCCCAGCGCATTTCTGGCAGCTTCCGGATAGGCCGCATGGCCGGGGATGCCCGTGGAAATGAGCTTCAGCGTGTGTTCGCCCACATACTCGGCTTCCACCTGCACCAGCATATCGTCTGCCAGACGGTTGATGCGCTCACAATCCTCCTCACTGCCGGCGATCAGCGCCGTGGCGATGCCGGGGATCACGTTGCAGCGCTCGCCCACGCTGATCTCCTTCACCTCAAGTCCTTCAGCGCAGTAGGGCGCACGCAGGCTCAGGTGCAGCATGCCTTTCTCGGTGTTGATGACCGGGAAGCTGGCATCGGGGCTGAAACCGGTCTTGGGCATATCGCAATGCTCGCAATAGTAGCGCATATCCTCCCAGCCGCTTTCCTCATCGCAGCCAAGGATCAGGCGCACCTCCCGCTTGAGCGGGATACCGGCCTCCTTAACAGCCTTCATGGCATAGAGGGCGGCAATGGCAGGGCCCTTATCGTCGGAGGTACCTCTGCCGAAGATGCGGTCGCCCACCTGTGTGGGCTCAAAGGGCGGGGTCTGCCAGCCGTCTCCGGCGGGCACCACATCCAGATGCGCCAGAATGCCCAGCGGCTCCACGCCAATGGGGCCCATGCGCAGATCGCCTGCATATTCATCGATATTGCGGGCCACAAAGCCCATTTCTTCGCCATCCTTCAGCGCCATGTGGAGCATGCGCTTCACCTCGGCACCAAAGGGTGCGCCGGGCTGCGCATCCGCTTTCACGCTGGGCACGGCGATCCACCGGTTAAGGGTCTCCACCAGCTCGTCCCGCATGCTTTCGATGATGGTATTGATATCCATAAAACTCATATCCTCCGTTATGCTTTGATGGCAGCCTCCAGCCGCTTGACGGCCTCCAGCGTATGGCTGTGGGGGCAGGCCAGATTGATGCGCAGGAAGCCTGCGCCGGTCTCCTGACCAAAGAAGGTGCCCTCAGTGAAGAACACCCCGTGCTCATTGGTGCGCCTGACCAGCTCCTCCGGTGCAAAGCCGTAGGCACGCAAGTCGATCCATGCCAGATAGGTGGCCTCCAGCGGCGTGAGCACCGCCTCGGGCAGCCTTGCAGCCAGCTCGGTTTTCAGAAGAGCGAATGCCTCCCTGAGATAATCCAGCAGGCCGTCCAGCCATTGGTCGCCATAGAGATGGGCCGCCTCGCAGGCCGCCATGGCAAACACATTGCCCTGCGTAACACCTGCGGCGCTCATTTGCTTCTTCATGGCGGCAAGCAGCTCCGGGTTGCGGCACAGCAGCGATGCCTGCTGCAGCCCTGCCAGATTAAAGGTTTTGCTGGCGCTGGTGAGTGCCGCCACCGCATCGTTTACACCCTCCGCCACCGAAAGCACGGAGGTGAAGGGGATCTCGCCCAGCGAAAAGTCCATATGGATCTCATCGGAGACCAGCGCGCAGCCGTAGCGGCTCAGCAGCTGCCACAGCTCCGTCAGCTCCTGACGGGTCCATGCACGTCCCACCGGGTTGTGGGGGTTGCACAGCAGCATCAGCCTTGCGCCGTTCTTCAGCGCCTGCTCCACCGCTGCCAGATCCATGGTGTAGCGCCCCTGCGCATCCCGCAGGAGGGGACATTCCATCAGCTTGCGGTCGTTATCCCGCACGCTGGCATAGAATGGGCCGTACACCGGAGGCTGCACGATCACGCCGTCGCCGGGCTGGGTCAGGGTGCGCACGGCAGTCTTGAGACCGGTGATCACACAGGGCAGCATGGCATGGTGCTCCGCTTCAAGACAAAGGCCGTGGCGGCGCTCCAGAAAGCCAAGCAGCGCCTGTGCGCACTGCTCATCGTAGTCTGTATAGCCAAAGACAGGATGCTCTGCACGCTTGCGCACAGCTTCCATCACCTCATCGGGGCAGGCGATATCCATATCCGCCACCCACATAGGCAGCACATCGGGCCCTACCCGGCGGGCGATCCCGTCCCACTTCTCGCAGAAGGTGCCCCGGCGCTCTATACCACGGTCAAAAAATGCTTTATCGTATGTACTCATTGGTCTGCCTCCTGCCCATGCGGCTCTTTGCAGCAGATGATCCAATACCCGGCTTCCTTCTCCACCACCTCTGCCTGCCCATAGAGGGTGCGCAGGTAGGTGAGCGCAGAGGGCGCGCCCTGCTGCTTGCGGATGACCAGCCACAGCTGACCATCTGCCTCAAGGCACTGCGCCGCATCGGCAAACATCTTGTAAATGACCGCCTTGCCTGCACGGATGGGCGGATTTTGGAGAATAAAGCGGTACCTCTCCCCCATCACCTTTTCATAGCCGTCGGATACGATCACTTTTGCAGAAACACCGTTGCTTTGGGCATTCCTGCTGCTGAGGCCGCAGGCGCGCTCGTTCACATCCGCCATGGTGATGCGAGTATCCTCCCAGCAGCTGCCTACGGAAACGCCGATCACGCCATAGCCGCAGCCCATGTCCAGCACCGATCCGGATACCTCTGCCGGCAGGGCGCGCAGCAGGATATCGGTGCCCTTATCGATCTCGGTGCGGGAAAACACGCCGCTGTCGGTCTCAAAGCGGAGCTCTCTGCCCCGGTAGGTGTATGTGACCAGCCCGGGCTTGTGCTTGCTTTCCGGCTGGGGGGTATAGTAATGGTCAGCCATCGTTCATATCCTCTCCCGTTTGGGGGCTTTCTTCCTTAATGCGCACAGCAATGCTCTGCCGGAGCGCTTCGATCTCCGCATCCGTCAGGGGGCGGTACTGCCCCTCGGGCAGATCCTCCGGCAGCTGAAGGGGGCCGAAGCTGGCCCGGTGCAGCGCCGTTACCTCGTGGCCCGTGGCGGCAAACATGCGCTTTACCTGATGGAACTTGCCTTCCCGTACCTCCACCAGTGCAACGCTTTGCTCTGCAGCAGCCGCCAGAACGGTCAGCTTTGCAGGCTTTGCCACAAAATCGGACAGCTGCAGCCCCTGTGAAAACGCATGTACATCTGTCTCGGTCAGCCGACCGGTCACTGTGGCGCGGTATTGCTTCCACACATGACGGTTGGGGCTGAGCAGAAAATGCGCTAGTTCGCCATCGTTGGTCATCAGCAGCAGGCCGGTGGTATCCTTATCCAGCCTGCCCACCGGCAGCACCTTGCGCCTGTGCAGGCTTTCGGGCACCAGATCCATCACGGTGCGCGCCCGGCTGTCCCTGGCAGCGGTAAGCACCCCCGCCGGTTTGTGCAGCATGTAATACTGTTTGCTGCTGTCGCCGATAGGCTGCCCGGCAAGCAGCACCTGCGAGCTTTCCGTCACCTGTGTTTCGGGGCGGAGAGCCACCTGCCCGTCCACCCGTACGGCACCGGAACGGATCAGCTTACCTGCTTCACTGCGGGATCTTTCCCCGCTGAGGGAAAGGTATTTATCCAGTCTCATACTTTACTTTTCCACATTCTGCTGGTTCTGGGGGTAGAAGCCGATGCTCTCCCGCTTTACCCACTCGGGCACCACAGGCACATCGGGCATGGGCACGTCGGATACCGCCTGAGAGGCGCGGATGCTGCGGGCGGCAGCGCTGTCGGGCATGTTGCCCTCAAAGCTTTCCGGCATGGCATGGCGCTTGCGGGCGGCGGCAAAGTTTGCCGTCAGGATGCGGCGCACAGGCAGCAGGGGCAGGTACAGCAGGAAGAACGCCAGCGAGAGCGGCAGGGTGAGGCTGGAAAGATCCATGGTCATTACATCACCCATCACCAGCCAGCCGGACAGCAGCTCCATGGCGGGGGCAAAAGCAGCCTGTACATGCAGCACCACCACTGCCAGATAGGGCAGCAGGAGCAGCAGATTGCACAGTGCTACCAGCAGCTGCAGCCAACGGCGGCCGCGCATGCGGCGGCGGATCTCGGTGCGGGGGGTGCGCTCCTCACGGGTGGCAGCGACCCAGATGTAGCGGTTGCAGCTGTTGCGCACAACGCCGTACAGCAGCACCAGAATACCGATGCCCAGCGCGATGCCGAGCACATACAGGCCTTCCACCCAGCCGCCCTCCAGATGCACCTGCGGCGTACCACCGAAGAGGCGTACAAAGAAATCGGAAACAGAGTACCAAAGCCCGGCACCCCACTGGCCAACGGCCTTGAAGGTGTTCATCAATTCGGCGGTGTTCTCCTCCAGCGGGAAGAGGTAGTACCAACCGGCAAATGCGACCATTGCCACCAGCGGCAGTGCCCACTTGGCAACGCTGAGCAGATGCAGGAAGCTCTCGCCCAGCTTTTCGCCGTAGTGCTCCACGCTCAACGCCGTATCAAAAGAGAAGCAGCGCTGACGGGGCTTCTGCACCAGCGCATCCGCAAAGGAATAGCGCATGGGCAGCACCACCAGTACCAGCAGCACAGGGCACAGCAGAGCGCCCCAGCGCCAAGGGCTGCCCGGCGGCAGCAGAAGCAGCAGCAGCGGGGCAAGCATCACCATCCGCAGGCCCAGCGCCGTGAGCATATACGTGAGGGTGCGCAGGTAAAACATTGCAGGATTCTGCCGGAATTGATTCATATACAAGCCATCCTTCCATCCGCCCGTTTTTTGGCGGGAATGATACCTTTATTATAGAACAGAACCGGTGTAGTTGCAACCGCCAAATCCATAGGGCGCATACACGAAAGGAGCCGCAGCGGTAAAGCTGCGGCTCCTGTGAAACGATCTGTTTACTTGGCGGTGTAGGTGAGCAGGCGCTCGGCGGGGAAATGAGCGATGAAGGTCTTGCCGCGGTTGAGCTGGAGCTCGTTGCCCTTATCGTCGAAGAAAACGGTGGGGCTGGTAACGCTCTCGCGTACCCAGTAGCCGGGAAGGTAGCGGCCGCCGATGAAGATATCGGCATTGCCCTGACCAACAGCCTGCATATCGGGCATGATGGGGTTGTTATCCACAAACTCGTAGGGCACGCGCTGCACGATCACGTTGGAGAAGCTGAGCAGCTGAGCGGTCTCGCTGCTGCGGTCGTCCACAGAAAGGAAGGTGGTGTAGGGCACGTTGCCGCTGTAACGCTGGTAGGTGTTGGAGGCCTCATCGTAGTAGAAATGGGAGATGTGGCGCTTGTGACCCCAGTCCAGATTGACGGAGTAGGCCTTGTCGTAGCCCTTGGTGTAGACCGCCTCATCGGTGAACAGGAAGGGACGCTGGGCGATCTCGCGGTATTCTTCGGGCACCAGATTGCGGATGCCGGAGGGATCGACCGTTACGTTCTCGGGGCTCTTGAGGCCGGTAACACGGTAGTGGTAATCCTTGTAGCGGTTGGTGTACTCAAGGTTGAAGGCAGCGCCCTTCTCGGAAGCGCCCAGCTCCTTGAAGAGCTTGACGATATCGTTGCCCTCGGCGGAGGGGCCGCCAAAGAACACGATACCGCCCTGCCACTCTTCACGCAGCAGCGCATGGCCGATGCGGGCAGAGCGCACGGGGCCTGCGCTGGTGGGCTGGCCCTGGTAGAGGCTGTCGCTGAACAGGAAGGTGATACGGGTCTGACCCTCGCGGTAGAGGAGGCCTTCGTAAACGATATCGGCATACTGACCGCCCCAGGGGGCACGGATGCCGATGCCGGCAGAGGTAACGTTCTTGCCGTTATACTTGATGGTATCCTCAGGGTTGCTGATCTGCACCAGCACAGGGTAGTACCAGCCCTCGCCGATGGGCAGACCGGTGGTGGGGCTCACGCCCTCGATAACGGGGTTGTTGGTGAGCTGATCCTTCTTGTAGGAAATGTTACGATCCTTATCGTTCTGCAGAACAGTAGCACCTGCGGTATCCATGGTATATACGGCACCCTTGTCGGGAGCGGCAGCCAGAGCCAGGCCGCTGGCAGCAAGCAGAGCGCAGACCAACAGCAGAGAAATGAGTTTCTTCACGGTGTAGCCTCCTTACAAAACAGTGAGCGGGAAATCCAATTTGGATAAAAATACTGCAACGTTTCTCATTATAGACCACTGCCTTGTATAAGTCAATGTAATATTTCCGTAACATTTGTACCATTCTGAAGATGAAAGCAACGTACAGACCTGTGCCTTTGCTTGACTTGGAAGCGGGTTATGGAGTATGATAAATTGGTTATGCACCGCTTGCAGACAGGCGGCTGCGCCAGAAGGGAGCGTGACTATGGAGCACCTGATCACCGCTGTTGAACCCGGCAGCCCTGCCAAGCGCCATGGGCTGGAAGCCGGTGATGTGCTGTGCGCCATCAACGGCGAAGCCATTGTGGATGAGATCGACTATCAGGCGCTGATCGCCGCCTCCAGACTCCGGCTGGCGCTGAAGCGCAAAGACGGCACACAGGAGGAACTGCTCCTGCGCAAGCAGGAATGGGAGCCGCTGGGGCTGCACTTCGGTCAAAGCATGACCCTTTCCCCCCGCACCTGCCACAACAAGTGCATGTTCTGCTTCATAGACCAGATGCCGAAAGGCCTGCGGGATACGCTCTATGTAAAGGATGACGACTGGCGCTATTCGCTGATGATGGGCAACTTTGTTACCCTGACCAACGTATCGGACGAGGAGCTGGAGCGCATCATCCGGCGCAAGGCATCGCCGCTGTACATCAGCGTGCATACCACCCAGCCGGAGCTGCGCTGCCGGATGATGAACAACCGCTTTGCGGGCAACCTGATGGAGCGGCTCAACCGGCTGAAGGATGCGGGCATCCGCTTCCATTGCCAGATCGTGGTTTGCCCCGGCTACAACGATGGAGAGGTGCTGCTGAGCACCCTGCGGGATCTGTGCTCCCTTGCCCCCGCCGCCATGACGGTCGCCATGGTGCCTGTTGGGCTGACCAAATGCCGGGAGGGGCTTGCACCCCTTACCCCCTTCACCGCCGAAAGCGCCGCCGCCCTGCTGGACTTGATCGCCCCTTTTCAGGAGGAATGCCGCCGCACCATGGGCTCCACCTTCGCCTTCCCCAGCGATGAGTTCTACTGCCTGTGCGGGCGTACCATTCCCGACGAGGACTGGTATGAGGGCTTTCCCCAGATCGAGAACGGCGTAGGGCTTCTGCGCAGGCTGGAGATGGAAATGGAGGATGCGCAGCTTTTCGATGACGAGCCTGCCGCCCCCGCTGCCCATAGGCAGTATCTGATCGCTACCGGCGTCAGCGCTGCACCCCACATCCGTCGGCTGTGCAAACGCTTTGCGCCGGAGGGCGTAACGGTGCGGGTGCTGCCGGTGATCAATCGCTTCTTCGGCGAGACCGTAACCGTCACCGGGCTGCTGACCGGCGGGGATGTGCTTGCCGCACTGACCCCCGAGAACATTCAGGGCTGCGATACCCTGCTCCTGTGCGCCGTGATGCTGCGCCACGAGCGGGATCTGTTTCTGGATGATATGCACATTGATGATTTCTGTAGACGCTCGCCGCTGCCGGTACAGCTGGTGGAAAACGACGGGCAGGCACTGTATGACGCATTGAGAGGTAGAGAGTAATGGCAAAACCGCTTGTGGCCATCGTTGGCCGCCCCAACGTGGGCAAATCCACTTTCTTTAACAAGATCGCCGGGCGGCGTATCTCCATCGTGGAGGACATCCCCGGCGTGACCCGCGACCGCGTGTATGCAGACGTGGAATGGATGGCCCGCCGCTTCAGCATGGTGGATACCGGCGGTCTGGACATGCGCTCCGAGGACGTGCTGCTGAGCCAGATGCGCCGGCAGGCCGAGATCGCCATGGATACCGCCGATGTGATCTGCTTCTTCTGCGACGGCCGCACCGGCATGACCCCCGATGACGAGGATATCGCCAACTACCTGCGCAAGACCCGCAAGCCTCTTCTGCTGGTGGTCAACAAGATGGACCACATGGGGCTCAACGACCAGCTGTACGAATATTACAATCTGGGTCTGGGCGATCCCATCGCCATCAGCGCCACCAATATGCTGGGTCTGGGCGATCTGCTGGAGGCTATCGTCAAGGAACTGCCCCCCGCCCAGGAGGATGAAATGGAGGATGCTGAGCATGTGATCCAGCTGGCGCTGGTGGGCCGCCCCAATGGGGGCAAGAGCAGCCTGACCAACAAGCTGCTGGGCCAGGAGCGCACCATGGTCAGCGACATTCCCGGCACCACCCGCGATGCCATCGACACCCTCTTTACCGATACGGACGGCACCTGCTTCAACATCATCGATACCGCCGGTATGCGCAAGAAGAAGGCGGTGGAAGATGAATCTCTGGAGCGCTACAGCGTGCTGCGCTCCATTGCCGCCATCGACCGTTGCGATGTGGCGCTTCTGCTGATCGATGCCCAGACCGGCGTTACCGAGCAGGATACCAAGATCGCAGGCCTCATCCTGAACGCAGGCAAAGCCGTCATCGTGGTAGTGAACAAATGGGATGCCATCGAGAAGGATACCAACACCATGGAGCAGATGCGCAAAAAGATCCTTGGCGATCTGAAATTTATGAGCTATGCTCCCGTGCTGTTCCTCTCTGCCTTGACCGGCCAGCGTGTGAACACCGTGCTGAGTGCGGTAAAGGCTGCCTTTGAGCAGTACCGCAAGCGCATCCCCACCGGCGTGCCCAACGAGGCGCTGGCCGATGCACAGGCCAGCCTGCAGCCGCCCATCTCCGCAGGCCGCCGCCTGAAGATCTACTACGCCACTCAGCAGAGCGTATGCCCGCCCACCTTCGTGTTCTTCATCAACGACGAGGAGCTGATGCACTTCGCCTACGAGCGGTATCTGGAAAACCAGTTCCGCAAGAGCTTCGGCTTTGCGGGCACGCCCATCCGCTTTATTCTGCGGGAGAAACAGAAGGATAACTGATGCATGGAAAAGCCGTCCGGACAAATATCCGGACGGCTTTTCCATATCCAATTACGTTTCTGCATCCAACCTCTTGCTGAACAGCAGCTGCTCCTCCCGAGCCGCGACCTTCCGGTACAGCCTGCATGCTCTTTCGTTATCCGGCTCCGCAAGAACAAAACACTTGTAGTATTTCTTTTCCTCCCGGAGGGCTGCCAGCGTAAAAGCCATCAGTTCTGTTCCAATACCCATGCCCTGCCGCTCCGGCACCACATCCACCGAGTGGATATAAAACATGCTTCGTCCATCCGGGCGCAAAAGTCCATAGCCATACAGCCATGCAACCACCCGGCCGCCCGCGATGCCGGCAAAAAGGTAGTTATCAGGATTCCTCAGAAAACGTTCCAGCGTTTCCGTATCATAGTCCATGGCAATGATATGCGTATCCGCCGGGGTCAGCCTGCGATATTCAACCATCTCCATGCTTCTCTCCTTCAGCCAAGCAGTGGGATCAGCTCCCCGATCGCATCGATCACAAAATCCGCACCGTTTTTCAGCAGCGTCTCCCGGTCGGCATTGCCGTAGGTAACGCCGCAGGCATACGCCTCTGCGCCTTTGCCCATCAGGATATCCATGGGCATATCGCCCACGACCAGCGTCTCCTCCGGGGCAAAGCCCAAGTCCGCCATGGTCTTGAGCACTGCCTCCGGGTGTGGTTTCAGGTGCTGGGTGCTTTCGCCGCAGAGGATGTAGGAGAAATGCTGCTTTATGCCCAGCCCCTCCAGCATTTCGTGGCAGGATACCTGATTGCGGGCCGTGGCAATGGTACAGACGACGCCCTTTGCCAGCAGCTTTTCCAGCGTTTCCACAACACCGGGAAACAGCGTGGGCGGCGTGGTCTGCTTCATTTCTTCAAATAGCCTGCGGTATGTGGTCACGCAGTTTTCCAGCAGATTTTCCTCAATGCCGGGGAACAGCCGCTGAAACCCCTCCTTTGCCGTATAGCCGATGGTGGAGGCACAGGCAGCCTCATCCCTCACCGGCAGACCATAGATGCGCATGGTCTCCTGCTTGGCGGCAATGATGGGGGCACGGGTATCGCAAAGAGTGCCGTCAAAATCAAAAATGGCAAGCTTGATGTTCATGGTGATACGCTCCGTAATGTACTGTTCTGACTTCCCGCTCATCTTATCACAGCGCAGCAAACAAAACAAGCCGCAGCAACGCCTGTTGCCGCGGCTCATGATTTGTAAACAGAAGCTACCCGCGCCCGCAAAGCGGGCGCAGCATGCAGGGTGCAGGGGCATCATGCCCCTGCCGGGTTTCCAAAGGGCAGAGCCCTTTGCCCCCATCCCTCATTACTTGAGATATTCCACCAGCAGCTTCTTGGCAGCATCCACATCCCGCAGGTCGATGACCTCGCAGGCGCTGTGCACATAGCGGCAGGGAATGGACACAGTGCACACCTTCACGCCGCCCCGGGTAAGCTGGATGGCGCTGGCATCGGTACCGCCAAAGGGCAGCACCTCACGCTGGGTGGGCACGCCCGCCGCCTTGCCGGCAGCCAGCAGATCGTTGAACAGCTCCGGGTTGGAGATGCTGCCCCGATCCATCACCTTGATGGCTGCGCCTGCACCCAGCTTGACGGCAGGCAGCTTGGTCTCGGGGGTATCGCCGTTGGCAGTCACATCCAATGCAATACCGATCTCCGGCTCCACGCCGTAGGCAGCGGTCTTGGCACCGCGGCAGCCAACCTCCTCCTGAGTGGAGAAAACGGCGATAATGGTATTCTTCGTCTTTTCGGGCAGCTCCTTGAGCACTGCCACCAGCAGAGCGCAGGCGATGCGGTCATCCATGGCGGGGGCGGCTACCTTGTTTTCGCCCAGACGGAAGCAATCGTTGCTGTAGACCGCCATATCGCCCAGGTTGACCATGGAGAGTGCCTCGGCTTCGTCCTCTGCGCCGATGTCGATAAACATATGCTTCATGGCAGGGGTCTCGCCCTCCCGGACGGGCTCCCGGCAGATGATGCCCTCAACGCCGTTGCCAAAGGTAACATGGCGGGTCAGGCTGGCATTCATGCTGATGCCGCCCACGGGCATCACCCGCAGGAAGCCTTCCTTCTCAACAGCCACAACGATAAAGCCGATGTGATCCATGTGAGCGGACAGCATGATGCGCTTGCCGCCCTCCATGCCCTGCTTTTCGCAGATCAGGTTGCCCATGGCATCCCGGCGGATGGTATCCACATAGGGCTTGACCATCTCCTCAATGGTATCGGCTACAAGGGTCTCCCGACCGGTGGGGCCGTAGGCATCCACCAGTTTCTTGATCATATCAAACATGGGTCATAATCCCCCTTACTTTTCAAGATAGGCTTTCGCCAGCTGGTACTGAGCCTCCACATCGCTGAGCGAGCAGACGGTGGAGGGGCTGTGGATGTAGCGGCAGGGCACGCTGAGCACGCAGGTGCGCACACCAATGCCGGTGCGCTGCATCACGCCGCCCTCGTTGCCGCCGGATACGCTCATCTTTACCTGATGCGCTGCGCCACAGGCCTTGGCGGTGGCCATCATACCGGCAAACATCTCCGGCTGGGCGATGGAGGCGTTATCCATAAAGCTGATGGCAACACCCTGCCCCACCCGGCACACCTTGGAGGCTTCGGGCATATCGCCCGCATCGTTGGCGGTGGTGCCCTCCAGCGCGATGGCGATATCGGGCATCAGCCGGAAGGCAGCGCCCTGTGCGCCACGGCAGCCCACCTCCTCCTGACAGGTAAAGACGAAATCCGTATCGCCAGAAACATCCGCATCCAACAGGCGCAGCATATTCCAGCAGCCCACACGGTCGTCGGCGGCCTTGCACAGCAAAAGCCCGTCGCCGAAGGGGGTGTAGGGGGTATCAAAGGTGATGGGCGTTCCGGCGGGGGCATGACGAAAAGTCGGAGGCCAAGCGGTCTTAGGAAGACAACATGTTTCCCCAACTCCT
>JAZQHO010000013.1:0-7825 GCA_045540635.1 Candidatus Limiplasma sp. | reverse complement strand
GGAGGGAGCTGCCGCTCCCTCCCGGCTTTTCTGTATTCACTTTTTTTCCCTGACGATATAAATGGGTCTGTGCTTGGTCTCCAGATAGGTCTTGCTCAGATACTGCCCCAGAATGCCGATGCAGAACAGCTGGATGCCGCCCAGCATCAGTATGATGCAGATGGTGGCAGGGAAACCCGTTACCGGGTCGCCCCAGATAAGGGTCTTGAAGAAGAAATACAGCAGCAGCAGGAAAGCCACCGCACAGAACAGCACCCCCGCCACCGAGGCAATGGCCAGCGGCATGGTGGAAAAACCGATGATGCCGTCAATGGAGTAGATGAGCAGCTTCCAGAAATTCCACTTGGTCTCCCCGGCGCTGCGCTCCACATTCTTGTACTCCAGCCACTTGGTCTTGAAGCCCACCCACGAGAAAATGCCCTTGGAAAAACGGCTGTACTCCCTGAGCGACAGAATGGCATTCACCATCTGCCGGGTCATCAGGCGGAAATCCCGTGCGCCGTCCACGATCTCCGTGTGGGAGATCTTGCCCATGATGCGGTAGAAACTGCGGGCAAACCAACTGCGGATCTTGGGCTCGCCCTCCCGGCTGACGCGGCGGGCAGCCACGCAGTCGAAGCCCTCCTCCTCGATGCCCTTCAGCATCGACTCCAGCAGCTCGGGCGGATCCTGCAGATCCACATCCATAATGGCCACATAATCGCCGGTGGCATGCTCCAGCCCGGCAAACATGGCGCTCTCCTTGCCGAAGTTCCGGCTGAAGCTGATGTAGTGCGCCCGATGATCCATCATGTTCAGCGAGCGGATCTCCTTCAGCGTATCGTCGCTGGAGCCGTCATCCACAAAGATGAACTCCCACTCCACAGGCATCTTGATCGTGGCTTTTGTAAGGGCAGCGTAAAAGAGCGGCACCGCCTCCTGCTCGTTGTAGCAGGGCACCACCACACTGATCTTCTTCATAACAGGTATCCTTCCCTTCTGCGATCATTCGCCCGCCGCGGGGAAATAGTCCAGCGTTTCCATCAGCATCAGCAATACTTCGGATACTGCTTCCGCATCCTTGCAGTTGAGGGTATCCACATACAGATCCAGCTCATAGAGCTGCCCCTCCCCGTCCGCTGCGGCGATCACATAGTTCAGCAGCGGCAGACCGGCATTCTCCGCATCGATCGTAAGCATCAAGTGGGGGATGCCGTCGATCTCAATGGTGGCAGGCTCCTCGCTCATCACAACGGTATCAAAGAGCTCGTCCAGCTGCGCAAGGATGTCATCCTTCAGCATCAGCAGATGCTCGGTGGTAAACCCGCGGAAGCCTTCGTTGCTGGTAACGCTCACCTGCGCCATCATCCCGAATTCCCGGGAGAACAGCATCCAGCAGTTGTTTTCCATCGTGTTGCGGTACACCGCATCAAACCATTCGCCGCCGCCCTCCACCTCCGCAGCCCGGAGGCGGGCACGAGCCACCGCATCCTCTGCCGTGCCCGGATTGATGACCACCGTATCCAGCGGCGCAGCGATGCTGAAGGTGCCCGAATGATCCGAAATAACAACATGGGGCAGCGTGATCGCATTCTCCGCAGCCACCTCGTCCTCATCGCCGAAGTTGAAGCTGTTCAACACCTCATCCATCATCTCCAGATCGGCGCTCAGCTGGGCAGCCGCCGTCTGATCGAACACATAGCTCAGCTGCACAGGCGCCACCGTCCACAGCTCCATCAGGTTGCCTTCGGCAACAAAGAGCCGCACATTCATTTCCAGCGTCACCTTGTCACCCGGGCGCAGCAGGGTGGAGGTGGTAAGCGCATCGCAGCCCACAAACTCGACCAGCTCAAAGGGCTCGATCAGCTCCGGCTTCACGTTCAGCGCCAGTGCAAGCCCCTGCCGCAGCTCCTCGCCATAGCCAAGCAGTTGGGCGGCGGTGATCTCCTCCTCCAGCAGCATGCAGCTGAGGCTGGCCAACGCACGGCCCTCAGGCATGCGGAACATGTACACTTCACAATCCGGGTCGGCATCGGAGAACAGGCCGTACATCTCCTCCAGCCCCGCCGGTGCTTTGGCGGCATCAAAGGCTTGCAGCTCGCACACCTCTACAGTGTCCGGGGCAAGATAGGAAAACGAAAGCCCTGCCTCCTCGGCAGAGGCAAAAGGTGCTGCAAACAGGGCAAACACCAGCATAAACAGGATCAAACGGCTGCATTTCATGGGCACAACTCCCCTCAGGATCTCTTTTGTAGCGGAAAACATCTCCGAATGGCCCTATTATAGCATGAACCGGCAGCGAAACACAACAACCGCCGCCCTGCCCCACGGTTGACCCCGGACGGGTGTATGGGGTATACTGGTCTTGCCATCTGTGCAAAAGGAGCGAAAGCATGAAGAAAGTACTCATCATCGGCGCAGGCCCGGCGGGGCTTACGGCTGCCTACGAGCTGGCAAAGCAGGGCGGCTATGAGGTGACGGTTCTGGAAAAGACCGACCGCATCGGCGGCATTTCCCAGACGGTGCGCTACGGCGGCAACCGGATGGATATCGGCGGCCACCGCTTTTTCTCCAAGGATCAGCGGGTGATGCAGTGGTGGGCGGATATGATGCCCCTGCAGGGCGCGCCGGCCTACGATGACAAACGTCTCAGCCGGCAGGTACCGCTGGCGCAGGGCGGCCCGGATCCGGAGCGTGAGGACCGGGTGATGCTGGTGCGCAACCGGGTAAGCCGCATCTACTACAACAAGAGCTTTTTTGACTACCCCATCAGCCTGAAATGGCAGACACTGCGCACCATGGGCTTTGGCACCACCATGAAGGTGGGCTTCAGCTTTTTGAAGGCCACCCTGCTGAAGAAGCCCAACGACAATCTGGAGAACTACTACATCAACTCCTTCGGCAAAAAGCTCTACAGCATGTTTTTTGAGGGCTACACCGAAAAGCTGTGGGGCCGCCACCCCAGCGAGATCGATGCCAGCTGGGGCAAGCAGCGCACCAAGGAGCTGAGCATCTTCGGTATTCTGAAGGATATGCTCAGCAAGGTGTTTCTTACAAAGGAGCAGCGTGCCAGGCAGGTGCAGACCTCGCTGATCGAGGAGTTCCGCTACCCCAAGCTGGGCCCGGGGCAGCTGTGGGAGACCGTTGCCCATGAGGTGGAGCAGCTGGGCGGCAGGCTGGTGATGAACAGCGAGGTACTGGGCGTTGCCACCGAGGGCGGCAGAGTGGTCTCTGTCACCTACCGGGATGCGGCAGGCGAGCACACCGAGGGGGCGGACATCGTGTTTTCCTCCATGCCGGTGAAGGATCTGGTGGCCGGTATGAACGATGTGCCTGCGGATATCGCCCGTGTGGCGGCAGGGCTGCCCTACCGGGATTATGTGACCGTGGGCCTGCTGGTGGACAGGCTGGAGCTGAAGAACGAGACCCAGCTCAAGACCCTTGGCAACATCGTGCCCGATTGCTGGATCTATGTGCAGGATACCGGCGTAAAGCTGGGGCGTTTGCAGATCTACAACAACTGGTCGCCCTATCTGGTGGCCGATCCGGAGAACACCGTCTGGGTGGGGCTGGAGTATTTCTGCAACGAGGGCGATGCTTTCTGGAACATGACCGAGGAGGAGTGCACCCAGCTGGCCATCCGGGAGCTGGTCTCCATGGGCGTGATCCGGGATGCCTCCTGTGTACAGGACAGCCACCGGGAGCGCATCCAGAAGGCTTACCCCGCCTACTTTGACACCTACGACGAGATGGATAAGCTGGTCAACTACCTGAGCGGCTTTGAGAACCTGTACTGCGTAGGCCGCAACGGTCAGCACCGGTACAACAACATGGATCACTCCATGGTCACTTCCTTTGAGGCGGTGGAGAACATCCTTACCGGCAGAAGCGACAAGGCCAATGTCTGGAACGTGAACACCGAGCAGGAGTACCATGAGACCGCCAAGGAAAACGCGGAGTGATGCGCAGCCGCATTGATCATCCGCAACGAAACAGGCATCCGGCATGTTGAAGCCGGATGCCTGTTTGCTATACCAGAAAACACCGCCGCCCGCAGCATACACCGCCTGCCGCCGGGTCATGCTAAAGCCAACACCACAAGGGAGGCGGCAGGCATGATCCGCATGGAAAACATCAGCAAAAGCTACCCGGAGCGGCGGGGCGGTGCAGGGCTGCGGGTGCTCACGCAGGTGGATCTGCACGTGAAGCGCGGCGAGTACGCCGCCATCGTGGGGCCCAGCGGCAGCGGCAAAAGCACCCTCATGCACCTGATCGGCTGTCTGGATGCGCCCACCTCCGGCCGGTACCGGCTGGATGGCGAGGATGTGGCGGGGCTGACCCCGCAAGCGCTGTGCCGGGTACGGAAGGAAAAGATCGGTTTTGTATTTCAAGGCTATCAGCTGATGAAGAAGCTGAACGCGCTGGAGAACGTGGCGCTGCCGCTGATGCTGCGGGGCATCCCCTTGCGCCGCCGGGAGGCGATGGCCATGGAGGCGCTGGGCAAGGTGGGGCTCAGCGCCCGGGCGAGGCACCTGCCGGGGCAGCTCAGCGGCGGGCAGCAGCAGCGGGTCGCCATGGCGCGGGCGCTGTGCTGCTCCCCCAAGCTTTTGCTGTGCGACGAACCCACCGGCGCACTGGATGAGAGCAGCCGGGACGAGATCCTCGGGCTGCTCAGCGAGCTGCACGAAAAGGGGCATACCATCGTGGTCATCACCCATGACCCCTGCGTGGCAAGGCATGCGGTGCAGCGCTACCGGGTGGAAGGCGGCAAAGTGCGCCGGTTCGTTTGAATCGGCGCACTTATGTTTTATTCTTTTTCCCGGCAGCGGCGGTAGAGCAGCACCGCAGCTGCCACCTCCGCCAGACACAGCAGCACGCAGAGGACACCTGCCGTCTCGCTGTCCCGCTTTCCCTGCCGCCAGCCGGCATCGGTCACTACATGGAAGCGGTAGCTGCCGTCCTTCTCTTCCTCGAACCCATAATTGACCACACTGCTGTTCTTCCACAGGA
The DNA here is from genome assembly GCA_045540635.1 of Candidatus Limiplasma sp. Lineage (GTDB taxonomy): Bacteria > Bacillota > Clostridia > Christensenellales > Aristaeellaceae > Limiplasma. Next base: position 2,836 of record JAZQHO010000013.1, on the reverse strand, counting down.
AGGTGCCGATCACCTTGCCCTCCGGCGAACCGTCGGAGATCCGTACCTCCTCCTCAAAGAACCAATCCTCCTCCGGCGCTTCCACCAGCTGACCGTCCTCATTCGTCACATAGGTCTCCACAGCGCTTGCCGCCATACCGTCCTGGGCGTAGTAACCGTCATCCGGGGTCTCCATAAAGCTCCGGAACGACTCAAAATCCGCAAAGTTCTCCCGGTAGTTTTCCGCCAGCCTGCTTGCATCAAACAGGGCAGCGCCGCCAACGGCGGTCACGAACACCACGATGGCGCAGACGGCTGCCGCAAGTCCCCTGCGCCGCCAGTTGCGGCCTGCGGCGGTGGTCATGCTGCCCTCCCGGTGCAGGCACCAGCCCTGCCACAGATGCCAGCCCGCCAGCCCCAGCAGCAGGGCGATGAGGCAGTACCCCAGCCCGGCAGCCAGCCATGTGCCGCTGGAAAGGCCCATATAGGTATCCTGCGGCAGTGTGATCAGCGGCAGGGTATAGGCAAACAGCAGCACCACGAGCCCGAAAACCAGCAGGGCAAGGCGCGTGACGGAGCGGCGGAAGGCAGCGGTATCCTCCCCCTCTTCCACATCGGCTACGGTGAGCAGGGCATTGTTGAGAAACACCGCCTGACAGATGCCAGCCGCCAGATACAGCGCCGCACCCACAAAGAAGCCCAGATATGCCCTAAGAAAACCGGCGTTGCACACCGCAGCGCCAATGATGCCCAGCAGCGCAAGACCCACCGCCAGCAGGGTTTTGGAGCGGTATTTGGCAATGCCCGCATGAAGGAGGCGGCGGCGCTGCTTTTCGCCCTTGGGCGAGATCTCCTCCTGTCCGGGCTGCTGCTCCTGCCGCTGGGCTTCGGGTCTGCGTTCGCCCCGCAGCAGCTCATCGCAGCTGATGCCGAACACCTCGGCGATCACCGGGATGAGGGAAAGATCCGGCGAGCCTTCATCCCGCTCCCACCGGCTGACCGACTTATCGGATACATTCAGCTTCTCCGCCAGATCCCGCTGGGTCATGCCGTTGGCTTTGCGAAGGGCGGCGATAAACCTGCCCATGGTCTTTGCTTCCATAACACATTGCTCCTTTCGTGCGGTGCGTCCGGCACCACCGAAATTCTACGATCCGGAGAGTGAGAATGCCACCCAACAGATCCGGAATCTCTCCCGGAATGCGAGAATTCTGTTTTTTCGGGCGTTTTTGCCCATAAAAGCATCGCCCCCGCAGGGGTGAGCCGTGCGGGGACGATGCTTCCGGGGAGCCCAGCGGTCGCCCTCCAGAGATCCTGATGGCAGCCTTTGGTATTCCCGGCCGTCTTATTTCTGTGCGATGGCATCCGCCACCACCATGCCGCTGACACCGGCCTGCATCAGACCGCGGGTGATGCCAGCGCCGTCGCCGATGGCGTAGAGACCCTTGATGGGGGTCTCAAAGTTGCGATCCACCAGCACCTTGGAGGAGTAGAACTTCACCTCCACGCCGTAGAGCAGGGTATCCCGGCTGTAGAGACCGGGAGCCACATGGTCGAAAGCCTTGAGGGCTTCCACGATGCTGGTCAGGTGCCGGGCAGGCAGCACGAAGCTCAAGTCGCCGGGCACGGCGGTGGTCAGGGTGGGGATGGTGGTGGACTTGGCAAGGCGGCTGGGGTCGGTGCGGCGACCTTTCAAAAGATCGCCCAGACGCTGCACCATGATGGGGCCGCCGGTGAGCATATTGCCCAGCTGCGCCACATACCGGCCATATTCGATGGGCTGGTTGAAGGGCTCGGTAAACTTGGTGGAGACCAGCAGCGCAAAATTGGTGTTGCCGGTGTGCTTGGCGGGATCCTCATAGCTGTGGCCGTTGACCACGGCAATGCCGCCCTCGTAATACTCCTGGCTCACCTCGCCGCCGGGATTCATGCAGAAGGTGCGCACCTTGTTTTCGTAGGTATCGCTGTAGTAGACCAGCTTGGCCTCGTAGAGATCGCGGGTCAGGTGATCCATTATGGAGTTGGGCACCTCCACGCGCACGCCGATATCCACCTCGTTGTTCTGGGTGCGCAGACCCAGCTTGGAGACGGTCTCGGTGAGCCACTTGGCACCGCCGCGCCCGGGAGCCGCCACCACATTGGGCGCATAGACCACCTCAGGCTCCTTGCCCCGCTGATGGATGCGCACGCCCACCACCTTATCGCCTTCGCAGAGGATATCCTCGGCGGTGGTCAGCTCCAGGAAGGTGGTGTTGGTGTTGGCGATCAGGTAATCATGCATGGCACCCAGCACAGGGCCTGCGTTCTCGGTGCCCAGATGGCGCACCGGGCAGGGCACCAGATGGATGTTGTGGCGGCTGGCCTCGTAGGCGATCTCATCCACACGCACGTTGTTGAGGCCGTGCACCACCTTGCTGGCACCGAACTGGATGTACTTGCGGTCGGCAGCGCCGATATACTCCATAGCCCGCTTGTGGCCGATGTAATCGCTGATGTGCCCGCCCACCTCATCGCTGAGGCTCAGCTTGCCATCGGAGAAAGCGCCCGCACCGGCCCAGCCGTGCACGATGCCGCAGGGATCGCAGTGCTTGCACTTGCCATCGATACGGGCAGGGCAGATGCGGTGGGAGATGGCACGCCCGGTGTCGATGATCAGCACCCGGGCTTCGGGCTGGTTGTCGGTGGCCTGCAAAGCCGTAAAGATGCCCGCAGGGCCTGCGCCGATGATGATAATGTCGAAACGGTTGTTTTCCATAACAATGGCCTCCTTTGGAGGAATGGTGGGGGGCGAGTGGACGGGCGGTTCCGGGGCGCTGCCCCGGGCCCCGGCAGGAGGCAGTGCCTCCTGCACCTCCGG
>JAZQHO010000012.1:0-33150 GCA_045540635.1 Candidatus Limiplasma sp. | reverse complement strand
CATGGCTACGATCCGACTTTGGGTAGCCGCTACCGTCGTTTGTCCGGCAGATTCGGCGCACTCTGCATTTGGCAATGGCTGCTGGTGATTTTGTTGATCGCCGGTATTGCGCTTCTGGAGTTCGCTCTGGATGGACGCCTTGCAATGGTGGAGGCCACAGCAGGGCAGTACTATGCTGTAATGATCGTATTGTGCGCAGCGGCGGCTGTCACGGTGCTTCTGCTCTGCAGCAGGGTAACGAAGCTGCGCGGCGAGCAAATGTAAATGTTGGTAGCGATTTCATGCGTAGAGACCCCTATTGGTCTCTGTACGCTCGTTGAGCAGGAGGAAAAGCTGATTCGTTTACATTTTGGTATGCCTGATATGGCGGAGACGTTGCAGCGGGATACACCGCTGCTCACGGAAGCCGCACACCAGCTTAACGCCTACTTTGCCGGTGAGCTCACGGTCTTTGATATTCCCATAGCGGCACAAGGCACGCTGTTTCAGCAAAAATGCTGGCAGGTTCTTCGGCAGATCCCCTACGGACAGGTACGCACCTATTCTCAGCAGGCGGAAATGATCGGTCAGCCTGCCGCAGCGCGGGCTGTCGGCATGGCAAACCACCGCAATCCGCTGCCCATCATCATCCCCTGCCACAGGATCGTAGGAGCAAACGGCAGCCTGACAGGCTATGCAGGCGGTCTGTGGCGCAAAGAACAGCTTCTCAAGCTGGAAAAAACATCAATGATGGCTCTTGAGAGCCGAAACAGATAAGTAACTGAGAAGGAGTGATCCCACCATGCCCCTCCGGAAAACCAAAATTGTATGTACACTTGGCCCTTCCACCGAAAAAGACGAGGTATTGAGGGAATTGATCCTCTCCGGCATGAATGTGGCCCGTCTCAACTTTTCTCACGGCAGCCACGAGTACCATCTGGAGAATATCAAGCGTATCCGCCGCATGAGCCAGGAACTCAACAAGCCCATTGCCATCATGCTGGATACCAAAGGCCCCGAGATCCGTCTGGAGACCTTTGAAAACGGCAAGGTAGAGCTCAAGAAGGGGCAGACCTTCACGCTTGTCACCAAGAGCATCGTCGGCAATGCAGAGCGTGCATCCATCACTTATCCGGAGCTGCCCCGCGACATTAAGGTGGGCAACACCATTCTGATGGATGATGGTCTTGTGGGCATGACGGTACGCAACGTAACCGCCACCGAAATCACTTGTATCGTAGAGAACGACGGCGTCATCTCCAACCGCAAGAGCGTCAATGTACCGGATGTTGCGCTGAGCATGCCCTTCATCAGCCCCGAGGACCGTGCGGATATCCTCTTCGGGGTGGAGCACGGGGTGGACTTTATCGCCGCTTCCTTTACCCGTACCGCCGATGACATTCTGGATGTTCGCAAGCTGTTCTCTCAGGCAGGCCGCACCAATGTGAACATCATTGCAAAGATCGAAAACATGCAGGGCGTTGAGAACATTGATGACATCATCCGCGTGGCAGACGGCATCATGGTCGCCCGCGGCGATCTTGGTGTTGAGATCCCGCTGGAGCAGGTGCCTCCCATCCAGAAGGCGCTCATCCACAAAGCCTATTCCAGCGGCAAGCAGGTGATCACCGCCACCCAGATGCTGGACAGCATGATGAAGAACCCCCGGCCTACCCGTGCCGAAGCAACGGATGTTGCCAATGCAATTTACGACGGCACCAGCGCTATCATGCTTTCCGGCGAGACCGCTGCAGGTATGTATCCGGTAGAGGCTGTACGCACCATGGCTCGCATCGCCATAAGCGCAGAATCGGATATCAATTACGAAAAGCGCTTCAAGGAGCGTGAAGCCGATCTGATCCCCGATGTGACAAACGCGATCTCTCACGCTACCGTCACCTCCGCACAGGATCTGGGCGCTGCCGCCATTCTGACTGTGACCAAGGGCGGCCGCACCGCAAGAATGATCTCCAAGTACCGTCCCAATTGCCCCATTATCTGCTGCACCACAGACGAGACTGTTTGCCGTCAGCTTTGTCTCAGCTGGGGCGTGACTCCTTTGGTGATTGAAGAAGCCAGCAACACCGATGATTTGTTCGAGTTGGCTGTACAGGCGGGCGAAAATGCCGGTCTGCTCCATGACGGCGAACTGGTGGTCATGACCGCAGGTGTGCCGCTTGGTATCAGCGGTACCACCAATCTGATGAAGGTGCACGTGGTTGGTCATATTCTTGTCACTGGCACCGGCGTAACCGAGCAGAGCTGCTGCGGCAGTCTGTGCGTATGCCAGACCACCAGCGAGGCCTTCAAGACCTTTAAGGATGGCGACATCCTCGTTGTCAGGCAGACCGACAATTCCATGCTGCCTCTTGTGCGCAAGGCAAGCGGTCTCATCCTTGAGGATAACGACCCCAACGGTCATGGCGCGATTGCAGGCATGAGTCTGAATCTGCCGGTAATCATCGGCGCTGAAAATGCCACCCATATCCTCAAGAGCGGCGCTGTGGTCAAGCTGGATGCTGAGCGTGGCATGGTCGCCAGCAACGAAGGCCATCTGGGCTGAGTATCCGATATACAAACAGAACCGCCTCGTTTCCAGAGGCGGGTCTGTTGCGTTTGCACCGTTGTTTATGCTATGATTACTTCCGGTCAGCCTCCCAGAAAGCCGCTGCCCTGCTCCACGGCTTCCGCTTCCTCGTCGTTGAGGGGGCGGTCGAAAACGGGGGTAAACCATTCCACGTCCTTTAAGGCAGCGATCTGCTCCCTGGTAATGATGGAATTTGTGCCGAGACAGGCATTGCAACGGTAGCCACACTCCGGGCACACGCAGGCCTGTCCCTCTGTTTCGGAGTGGATCATATATGCTTCGCAATGGGGACATCCGCAACGCATTTTGCATACCTCCTTTGTGGTGGGGAAAGGAACGAACCATGCTTTGTAAGAACAGAAAAAGTTTGATGACCTTGCTGTTGGCGCTCTGCCTGCTGCTTTGCGCCTGCGGCCAAAACCCGCCCGCGGAGAAGCTGTATGCAAAACTGCTTGGGCGCATCGCTGATGCGGGCTACAGCACCACACCGGAGCCTGTGCCTGAGGGCATGCCGGTAGGATTCGCAAGCGCTTCCCACTGGCAGCAGCTTCAGCTGGGCAGCGAAACTGTCCTTGTATATTTTGACGAAAGCAACCGGGCTGATTATCTGAAAAGCTACGTGGATCCGGAATTGTTCTCCACAGTTACCCGGTTCGGGCAGCGCTTCGTGCTTGCCTACAACGGTACGGACGAAACAATTATCCGGCTTCTGAAGGAATTGGATCAGTCAATGCCTTAAGACAGACGCTTTTCGAAGCACAACCAGTCCTCCCCGTACATCTGTGTGCTGCCGCATTCGGTATAGCCACAGCCACGGTACGCCCGGAGGGCTTTTTCGTTGCCGGGGGAGACCAGCATATGTACCGCATCAAAGCCGGAGAGACGCATGGTCTCTTCCATATAGCGCACCATCTGTCCTGCCAGCCCCCTGCCCTGATAGGCGATATGCACCCCGATGCGGGAAAACACGCAGGGCTTTTCCGATGGGATGCGCCAGCAATCCAGATGGATCAGTTCATCATCAGGCATTGCAGCGCCAACGGCTATCAGACGGTTGCCATCGAATGCACCATGCAGCATTCCGCTGTTCAGGTCGCTCAGGATCAGGTTACGGTCCGGGTATTCCTCATCCCATGTGCAGCCGGGGAGCGTTTTGAGGCTGTTGTAAAGGGAGACCGCTTCTTCGGCGTAGTCGGCAGGAATGGGGGAAAAACGCCATTCCAGAACGTGCCGCTCCAGATAGTGACGGAATTCGCTCATGCCGATGGAACGGTAGAATTCCCGGGCGCTATTGTTAAAGTCCCATACATCCAGCTCCACTCGGGGATAGCTGCGGTTTTGGGCATCCTGATAGATATACTCCATCAATGCACGGCCTGCGCCGCTGCGGCGGCAGGCTTCGTCCACACAAATCTCCTGCACATGCACAAAGCGCTTGGGCAGGCTGTAGGGACTGCCTGCTCTGGAAACATAGACAATAACAGCATAACCGAGAAGCTGCTCCTCGCGGACGGCTACAAGCACGCGCCTGTCGTGCTGCGCACTGTGCCATTGCATAAGCCCGATGGGATCCTCGCAGGCAGGCTGGAACAGATCCGGTCTGCCGTTTACGTGTAATGCATGGATCTGGTCATGCAAAAGCCCCACGTGATGGGCTTCCTTGGGCAACATGTCCCGGACGCTAATACCACTCATATTCCAGCTCCTAACCTTCTTCCAGGGGCTCTTCTACCCATGGAGAATAACTTTCCTCTTCCAAAAGCCCTTCGATACGCCCATCGGTGATGCGTGTCAGCTCCGCCTGCACCGCATCGCTGTCCTCTGCTTTTACACTCAGTTCAAAGGCCACCGCTGTGGTGAATTCCGTGCTTTCCAAACGCACAGGCAGGGCTTTTAATGTATGCTGCACCTTATCCCAAAGGGGATAGGCTACTTCAAACAGCCATTTTTCGGTGGGATGCATCTCACATACCTGCGCAGCATTGAGTGCGATGACACATCCCTGCGTGTAGGCTCGCACCAGTCCGCCCGCACCAAGCAGAATACCGCCAAAATACCGGGTAACTACCACAGCGCAATCAACAACACCCCGAGCCTTCATCACCTCGATGATAGGCATACCGGCAGTACCGCCGGGCTCGCCGTCATCGCTGTAGCGCATGATGCCGGCATTCTGCCCGATGATGTATGCATAGCAATTGTGAGTAGCATCTTTGTGCTTTGTACGGATACGGTCGAGGAAGCTCAATGCTTCCTCGACCGTTTTCACAGGTGCTGCATAGCCAATAAATCTGCTTTTGTTGATGATCACTTCATCATTGGCTTCTTTGAGCAGCGTTTTGTATGGCTTCATCATGCCTTCAGCATCAGGCGGCAGTAGCCCTTCTTGCCCTTGCGGAGCAGGAGACCTTCTGCACCGATCATCTCGGCGGTGATCGCCATGTTGATATCCGTCACCTTTTCTTCGTTGGCGGCAACAGCACCGCTTTCCACCATCTTGCGGGCTTCGCCGCGGCTCTTGCACAGACCGCAGGAGGCCAGCAGGGTAGTGATGCGGTTATCTTCGGTCAGCTCGGCAGCGGAGATCTCAAAAGTGGGTACATTCTGGCTGGCGCCGCCGCCGGCAAACAGAGCTGCGGCTGCTTCGGCGGCTTTGGTAGCTTCTTCTTCACCGTGGATCATCTTGGTGATCTCGAAAGCAAGTACCTTCTTGGCCTCGTTGATCTCAGCACCCTCCAGAGCGCCCAGACGGCGAACCTCGTCCATGGGCAGGAAGGTGAGCAGCGCCAGGAAACGTTCCACATCTTGGTCAGCCACGTTGCGCCAGTACTGGTAGAACTCGTAGGGAGTGGTGCGGTTGGGATCCAGCCACAGAGCACCCTTTTCGGTCTTACCCATCTTCTTACCGTCGTGGGTCATAATCAGCTTGCAGGTGAGGGCAAAGGCATCCTCCTGCTCTTTACGGCGGATCAGGTCGGCACCGCCCAGCATGTTGCTCCACTGGTCGTCGCCACCGATCTGCAGACGGCAACCGTGGGTCTTGAACAGCTGCAGGAAGTCGTAGCTCTGCATGATCATGTAGTTGAACTCAAGGAAGGTGAGGCCGGTCTCCATGCGACGCTTGTAGCACTCGGCGGTCAGCATGCGGTTCACGCTGAAGTGCGCGCCGATCTCCCGCAGGAAATCAATGTAGTTCAGGTTCAGCAGCCAATCGCCGTTGTTGACCATGGTGGCCTTGCCTTCGCCAAACTCCATAAAGCGGCTCAGCTGCTTCTGGATGGCGGCTACATTATCGGCGATGGTCTCCTTGGTGAGCATCTTACGCATATCGGTCTTGCCGCTGGGGTCGCCGATCATGGCAGTGCCGCCGCCGCAGAGGATAATGGGACGATGACCGGCCTTCTGCAGATGGCTGGCCATGATGATGGGCATAAAGTGACCAACATGCAGGCTGTCGGCGGTGGGGTCGATGCCCAGGTAGAAGGTAACGGGGCCCTTCTCCATGGCCTTGTAGAGATCTTCCTCAAAAGTTACCTGAGCAATAAAGCCGCGCTCTTTGAGCATATCAAGTACGTGCATGATGTTTCTTCCTTTCTTGATTATAGGATCGTTCAGATATTATCTTCAAACAGCTTGCGAAGCTTCGCCATACCCTCGCGGATCTGCTCCGGCGTGGAGTTGGAGAAGTTCAAGCGGAGCGTATTGTGGTGTCCGCCGTAGGGATAGAAATGGGTGCCGGGCACATAGGCAACACCTGCGTCCACAGCTTTGGAGAACAGCTCGGTTGCATTGAAAGCTTCAGGCATTTCCACCCAGATGAACAGGCCGCCTTCCGGCACAAAGTAGCGGGTGCCCTCAGGAAAGCTCTTCAACTCTTCCAGCATAAGCTCCATCTTATCTTTATAAGCGGGAATGATGCTCTGGATATGGGCATCCAGCATACCGCGCCGCAGGAACTGGTCAACGATGGCCTGGTTGAGATTGGGGGTGTGCAGATCGGTGCCCTGCTTACCGATGGTGCACTTGCGGAGAATATCCTTCTCGGCCACAAGGAAGCCTACACGCAGACCGGGACTGATGATCTTGGAGAAGCTGCCCATATAGACCACGTGACCGGTAGTATCGTAGCTCTTGATGGTGGGGAGATGCTCGCCGGTGTAGCGGAGATCCCGGTAAGGATCGTCCTCCAGAACAATGAAGCCGTATTTCACAGCCAGTTCTGCGATGGCTTTGCGGCGCTCTGCGGCCAGCGTGCGTCCGGAGGGGTTCTGGAAAGAAGGGATGATGTAGAACAGCTTGGGATGATGCGCCTTGATGGCCTCCTCCAGCTTATCCAGCATCACGCCGCCCTCGTCGCTTTCCACAGGCACCAGCTTGGCCTGATACAGATTAAGGGTCTGCATATTGCCAAGGAATGTGGGGCTTTCTACCAATACGGCATCGCCGGGGTTGATGAAAGCTTTCAGCATCAGATCCATGCAGCTGGTGGAACCGGTGGTAGGCAGAACGCCGTTCAGTTCCAGATCAAAGCCGTACTGCTTCTCAATGTAAGCGTTCAGGCTCTCCACAAAGGGAGGATAGCCTTCCGTTGCACCATACTGGAGAATGCGCTTGCCATCAAGCTGCAAAACCTCCTGTGCAATGGTGGAGCAGGCTTCATCAGGCAGGGCAGCCAGAGAGGGGTTGCCGCCGGCAAAAGAGATCATACCGGGCTTGCCCAGCACTTTGAAGATCTCGCGGATGGCGCTGCCGCTCACACCGTCGAAACGCTCCGCAAAACGGATACCTTCGGGAACCATAGGGATTACCTCCTTTGTTTGCGGGGAATATGAAAACCGCCTTCCCCGCTGAAAATTGGGGAAGGCGGCAGTTAAACTGACGCGGTACCACTTCCGTTTGGTATATACCTCGCAATATATACCCTCTGTGCGATGCCAACACATCGCTTGCGCTGTAAACGGCGCACCGTCGGTCTGCTACTGTTGTTTCACAGCCGGGCTCAGGGATGTATTCGCCGACGCACCGCCGCTTTCTTGCACCAACCGAAAGCTCTCTGGAGGCGTGTGGATGCCGGGTACTCCTTCCCTTCATCGCTTGTACGGCTTATTATAGGGAAGGCGGGGGAGAAAGTCAAGCGATAGCGGTAAATTTCTTTGTATACTTTGTGCCTGCACTTACCATGTAGCATTAGAGGCACGGTTTACTGCATTCTGATGCTCACTATCCACACGGTTGGTCTCATGGGTCTTGCTTTTCTTAAAGTGGATGCAGAAATGGCCTGCAAAGTTGTTGCCGGAAATGGTGGAGGTACCATGGGGCATGCCGTTCATGGAAGCTGCGTATACGTGACCGTTGTAGAGGATCAGAATGGGGCGTCTGTCCCAGCTCCACGATCCGCCGTAGATGCTCTTCATGGTCTTGGTATCGCTTGCGGTGCGTGGCTCCGCATCGATGTGGTTGTAGCCGGACCAGCGTACAGCGGTAAACTTCTTTCCGGTAAGCACATCCTTGATGGTGAACCGTGCGCCCTTGGGGATCACATTGGTTACATCGTCCTTGAACCAGCTGAGAGTCTCGGTCTTGTACTTCTTGCTCTGAGAAGATGAAGAAGTGCTGCCGGTAGCGGTTCCAAACAGTACGCCAATGGTACCCTTGCCGGCGATACCGTCCGCCTTCAGACCGCGCTTTTGCTGGAAGCGCTTGACCGCAGCCACTGTACCGTCACCGTAATCGCCGTCGATCTTGCCGGTGTAGTACCCGAGGTATTCAAGCGCCTGTTGCAGTTTGACAACGTTTTTGCCCTTACTGCCCTTTCTGGTGGGAGAGGGAGCGCTGCCAATCTCGGAAATGCTGTTGACCGTGTTGTTGGCAGAAGAGGAGGAATTGCTGCTTTGGGCAGAAGAGGAGGAGTAGCTGCCGAAAATGCTCTTGACTGTCGCTTTACCGGCTATTCCGTCCGCACTCAGACGGTGATCTTTTTGGTAGGCTTTGACAGCCGACTTGGTGCCCTTGCCGTAATCACCATCAATCGAGCTGTTGTAGTAACCGAGTATCTTCAGCGCTTTTTGAAGTTTCTTTACATCGCTGCTTTTATCGCCGACACGCATGGGGGCGGGGGCTTTGCCCAGCGCTTCGATCTGAGCGGCGGTATTGGAGGATGAGCCGGAAGAGGACGAGGAAGTGCTTCCGCTTGCCTTAACGTATTTTTTCATAATGTAGCCGGTAAACTGTCCGTAGCGGACCTTATACCAGCTGCCGCTGGTGCTGAGAATGTTTACTGTCTCGCCCTTGGGCAGAGACTGCAGCACCGTTGCATTTGTGCTGGAGCTTTTGCGAAGCACAACTTTAGCGGTGGTAACACCCTTTGTAGCTGCCAGCGCAACAGCTGGCAAAAACAACTCAAGGATCAGCACAAAACACAGCACTATTGCCGCAAAGCGATAAAAACATTTTCGACAGGAATTCTCGTTTGAATGTTTCATTTATTGAGAAACCTCCTTGTGTTATGGCAGTGTCTCGTTGTTACTATTATACTCAATGACACTCTCACGACGATAGATAATATATTACAAAAGTATTAAGAGGTCAATACAATTGCGAAACAATTTACAAATCAAACGAAATCAACACAAATTTTGTGATAAACTTGCCGGAAAATATCGTAGAGTATTGACGAAAACCAATTTCAAAGTTAAACTGTAACGGTGTTCACGGTTCATTCATAATTTTATCGTGAACACCTAATGAACAATATTAAGGGGTCAGTATAGATTATGAAGGAAATGAACGGAACCGTCACACTTGCCTTTGTGGAGGAAGACAACAAACAACGTGTTATTTTTCGTGTTTTTCCACTGTGTACCCGCGAAGGGGAGATGATGCTCGGCAACAAGGAGCTTTTCCCGGATGACGGCAGCCTCCGCATTGTGCCCGACAAGCGCGAACAAAGCACCTTCAAGGAGCGTATGCGCGAAATCGGCGGTTTGTGCGCCATCAATCTGGTGGCGGACGGTCGTGAGCTGATCAAAGTACGTCAGAACCGTAACTATGCCCCCGAACAGGGCGAACGTAACCAGCAGGCCATCTATTCCGATGTGATCTGTGAGTTTGCCCCCGGAGCCTGCTTTGAAGTTGTACAGGCCGGATGTGATGCTTCCTCCGCTCTTACTGAGCAGGTGCTTATTCAGAACGGTATGCTTCTGGTAGGCCCTGTGGCACGGGAAGCGGCACAGTCCGCTACTCTTGTCGATCTGAAGCCCTTTGGCGATGATACCTTCCTTCTGCATCAGCTTTCCACCGAACGGCTGGGCGAGCGTCGCATCTGCTGGAATCCCGAAGCGCTGCTCAATTGGAGACAGCGCCGCAATGCCCTGCGCCGCAAGGAACGTGGTCACAATGATGAAGAAAAGCGGCTGAATGAAGCCGAAAAGCCCTCCGAGCAGCTGCCGGATGCCGAAAAGCCTTCCCGCACCCCTGAAAATGCTGTGCCTGAGGATCCCAAGCATGAAGTGGAACGTGAGCAGCCCAAGCAGAAGCCGGAGCGTCTCAGCCGCAAAGAGCGCAAGGCTGCTGAAGCACCTGCGGCAAAACATGCCGAAACGCCGAAACCGGTTGTGGAAGAAGCAACCGAGGCCGCTCCTGCGGTAGAAGAAGAGACCGCACTGCCTATCGGTGCACATCTGGAGATCCTTGATCAAGGCCTTAGCTTTGACCAGCATATTTCCCGTCTGGCGCAGCCGTTGAGCAGCAGTGCAAATCGCCTCAGCACCGAAGAAACCATCGTTGAGGAAGAGGAAGTTATTGAAAATGCTGTCCACTTCAACGGTACGCCACTCAACCGCAATGCCCGACAGATCACCCACAGCATGCGCAAGCCCGAGACGGTTGCTCATGTGGTGGAGCGCAGCCTTGTAAAGTCCAATGCATTTCAGGACGGTCAGTCCGGCTATCAGTATGTTGAGAACCCGGTAGAGCGACTGCTGATCGATATGGAGTATGTCTGGCAGAACAACGATCTCCGCCGCCATGCTCTGAGCGAGCTGCTGGAGAACGATGCCTTTATGCAGGATATGTTCAATGCGTTCCGTAGCCGTGGCTACAGCACCAAGACCACTGTCGCTGCCCGTGAGCAGATGATGGAGATCGAAGCGGAGCGTCTGGATCTGCTCATGCAGCTGGATGCTGCCAAGGATAACGAGAAAAAGTACCGGGAAAACGCTCTGGCATCTCTTTCCCACAAGCTCAAGGGCGAATCCGAGCGCCTTAAGCGGGACGTGAGCAATCTGGAAAAGACCCGGGATGCTCTCCAGCGCGCCTCCCAGACGCTGAGCCTTGATGTGGCCGATAAAACCCGTGAGTATATGGCCAAAAACATCACCTGTCTTTCCGGCAACGGCGAGAATCATGTTCTGCTGGCTCCTGTTGTGGGTAAGCGCTACACCACCTCCGAGATGGCCGAAAACCTTCGTCAGCATGTTAATAACAACGGTTTCGCCATCAGCGAGGACGAGGCAATGGGTCTGTTGGTGCTGTTCTCCATCAGCAATAATCTCTGCCTCTGCGCAGATACGCAGGATGATGCAGCACGCTTTGCCACCCTTATGATGGAAAGCTTTGGTCTGCAGAGCGTATCCGCTCAGCTCAAGCCTGATTGCCATGTGGAATTGATGAGTCTGCTGCCCGAAAACGAGATGCGTACGCCTACCGTCACCATCCAGCCCATCGGCACCGAAACAATGAATGTGTTTGGGCATAAGACGGTTTACCTTGCTGATGCGGATGCAACCATCCCCATGTTTATGCCTGTTTTCCGTGTACCCCGGCATCTGCGCAGCACCTATGGCAACAGTGGGGAGTGGGAGACCATCATTCCTGCTTCCATCGAGACCTTTTCCCGTATCCGTTCCGATGTTCATCCGCTCCTGTCCGAAGCGGAAAGCTGGTTCTCCGACCTGAAGAACGCCATGAAGGAACAGCAGCTTTGCATTCCTGAAGTAACACTGGAAGATATGCGCCGCTTTATGGAAGCCGGCATGCGCCGTGTACGCGGTGGTTTTGTGGCTGCGGCAGATATTGCGGTATGTCACTGGATCGCTCCTGTGCTGAACAAGACTGCCTGCAACGACAGTATGCGTCAGGTGCTCAGCGGCCTTCCCAGAACCCTGGAACTGCTCAATATTGAATGATCCATATGCAAAGCCCCTCTGCGCGAAGCCGTGCAGAGGGGCTTTATGTAAGCCGGAACAAGAACACCCCGCAGGCACTTCTGCGGGGTGTTTGGATCAATAGCCTGCCATAGCCTGCGTAAGTGCAGCCATAGCGCCAGCCACATCCGATGTGGTGGCAGAAGGATTGTTGATAACGGATTGCAGATTGTTGATCGCAGCCTGTATGCCTGCATAGGCAGCAGAGGAGGAGTCCATGGTGCCCATAAGGTCGTAAGCGTTGTCGATGAGACGCCGTGCATCAGGAATCAATACATTCTGTACTGTGGGATCGCTGTTCTGGTAGCCGCTGTTTAAACTTCCACCCTGATGATAAGCGCACACACCGTAAGCGCTGCCGATGCCCAGATATTCAGTGAGCACACGGCCATACTCCTTGTCGTTAACAAAGGTGCTGAGCGGGTGCCCGCTGGGAATGACCACCATACCTCTTGTAACCAGCCTGCGGCAGTTTTCGCTGGGCAGCATATGTGTGTCTGCACATACCTGAACAGATTGATGCATCTGACAGTATACGGTCGGTACAGTGGGTTCGTACCAGTAATCCGTCACCACGCCGTAGCCCATGGAATCGTTCCGGCAGGATTCGGAGGCCAGCTGACCGCTTACAGCACAGGTGGTCACTCTCACAAGCCCAAGCTCGGCAGGGTCTGCTTCGATGATATCCCGGTTGTCCAGCCCCTTTGCTTTATGGATCTTGGACATGTAGCTCTGCCAAAGGGGAGAGGCAGCATTGCCACCTGTGGTTTTAGAAGAAAGCGGCTTGTAATTATCGTGACCGATCCAGATGGCAGAAGAATACCAACCGGTTACGCCGCAGAAGGTAACACCACGGGAATCGGTATTTGTGCCGGTCTTGCCCGCCACGGTCTGGCCGCTGATCTTCGCATTGGTAGCGGTACCGCCGTTGACGACATCTTTCATCATATCAACGATCAGCCATGCCGTAGAGGGCCGGAAAACCTGCATACGCTGCTGCTGGGCGTGGCTGTCGTAGACAACATGTCCGTTACTGTCAGAAATGCCAAGGAAGGAAATGGGCTTCTGATAAACGCCGCCGTTGGCGAGCACACCGAAAGCGACTGTTTCCTGCAGGGGGGTAATACCGCTGGAACCAAGGGAAAGACCGTAGGGCGTAGCATCGATATTGTTGCGGTCAACACCCATACGCAGCAGATACTCCACCGAAGTCTCAACACCCACATAGTTGACCAGTGTCTGGGCCGCGGACACGTTGTGGCTCTTCTTCATCGCCTGTCGAAGGGTCTGCGGCCCTACATAGCTTCCGCCGCCGTAGTTACGGGGCCATGTATCCTTGCCGTCGGAGCCCGTCCAGCCCTTGATGGGCAGAGGCATGTTGTATACGATGCTGGCAGGGGAGGCACCAAGCTCGATGGCAGGTGCATATACGGCAATGGGCTTGATGGAGGAGCCGACCGGCATCCTCATATCGGTGGCACGATTGAGTGTTTTGCGCTGGGTGGGAGACGTACGGCTGCCGACCATGGCTTTGATCTCGCCGGTGCGGTAATCCATCACCACGGCAGCTACCTGTGGTTGAATGATCTCCTGATAGGTGCCGTCTGCATTCCGGGCACGGTAGATCTTGTCGCTGGGGTCTCGCAGGGCAGGATACTTCTTCCATTCAGCCACCGTTTCCTCGAGGATTTGTTGGATCTCGGTATCGATGGCAAGGGTAACATGGTAGCCGCCGGTGCGAAGCTCATTCTCCATTTTATAGCGGTTTTCACTGGTGTTCTCCAGATCCCTCATTTCAAGGAAGCAGTCAACGATATCGCTGACGGCATACTCAACATAGTGCGCATACTTGTACATGCCTTCGCCTTCGGTGGTGGAGGTTTCCAGCACATGGGCAGTGGCGGGGTTCAATGCCTCCTGATACTGTGCCTGCGTGATGAACTCGTTTTCGTACATGCAACGCAGTACATAGTCCGTGCGGTCATTGGTGATCTTTTGATAGTCGGTGGTCTCGGAGGTACGGGTGTAGAAATTGCGGCGGGGGTTGTAGTAGTAGGGGCTGTTGGTCATGCCTGCCAGCATGGCGCATTCCCGCAGTGTAAGCTCAGAAAGGGACTTTCCGAAATATCCCTGTGCAGCCACCTCAACGCCGTAGTAGTTTTCGCCCAGATAGATCGTGTTCAGATAACACTCAAGGATTTGTGCTTTGGTGTAGCGCGTTTCCAGCTGCATGGCCAGATAAGCTTCCTGGATCTTTCGCTTGTAGCTCTGCTCAGCAGAAAGCACCGTGTTCTTGATCAGCTGCTGGGTGATGGTGGAGCCGCCTTGATTGGTGCCGGAAACAAAGTTGCTGATAAAAGAACCCACGATGCGCTTCAGGTCAATACCGTTATGAGTGTAGAAGCGGGCATCCTCTACAGCAACGAAAGCATTACAGAGATTTTGGGGCATCATGGAAATGTTGACCATTACACGGTTTTCCGTGCCTTTGTAGTCGGTGATCACATTCCCCTGCGCATCGTAGAGAAAAGATGTTTTGTCCTGATCGCTGAGCATGGTCAGATCAAGCGTGGGGGCTGTTTCCATATAACCCTTTGCGATGCCGAATACGATGCCCGCCAGTGCAAGGCCGGCCAGCACGATCACCAGTGCGATCACACGCATTGCGCAAACCAAAGTGGAAACGATAAAGTTCGGTTTGGAGAGCCGGGGTTTGAAAATAGTGTGGCGCTTAGGCTCTATAAGTTCTTCCTCTGCGACAGATCCTTCATAGACAGGCTCTTCGCTGTACCACTGTTGCTGGTAGTTGTTGGAATCGTTCTTATACAAGGCTCTTCCTCCTGTAGGGTGAAGAATGTACGGTAAAGACCGGAAAACATAAAAATTCATGTATATTATATCATATAGTAAGCATCTGCGCCATACCACCATGTAACAAACCCTACTGCTCAATTGCATTGAAATACAGATCTCTCGCATATGGTCTTTGTGGGAGGTGGCTCTGTGAGCAAGGCAAAAAAACATAGCTGGCTGCGGGTCGCAGTATTGTTGCTGTTGTTGGCGGTCGCGCTGTTTCTGTGTTTAGAGAAGAACCTGAGTCAAACTTTGCTGGATATGGCCTATGCAACCGCTCATTCCATCGCGCTGGATACAGTAAATAAAGCTGCGCAACAGGTAGTGGGGGAAGGCATCGCTTATGCGGAGCTGGTGGATGTGCAGACAGACCGTGATGGAAGAGTGACCATGCTCCGTGCCAATACCATGCGTATGAATCAGCTGGCTACGCAAACAGCTATTATTGCACAGGAGGAGCTGAACAGTATTGAAAATCAGATGGTGCATGTGCCGCTTGGCGCTGCATTGGGCATCCGGTTTTTAGGCGGCTTTGGGCCAAGGATTGGGGTGCAGATCGTACCCATAGGGGCTGTCAGTACCCATTATGAAACAGAGTTTGAGACTGCAGGCATCAACCAGACCAGACACAAGATCTTTCTCACACTGGAGACATCCGTAAGTTTGATCGTACCTGCGGACTCGCGTATGGTATCGGTAACAAGTACAGTGCCCATTGCCGAGAGTATCATTGTAGGCCAAGTGCCGGACAGTTTTGTGGATGTGACCGATACCGAAGATATGCTCAACCTGATCCCGTGATGTAACATTGTAACAGTTCCAAAAACAATTCCCTTCCGAAAGTGGCTATTCTTGACATGGAAACAAATTTGAAATAAAATAAAGTAGACTGCATATACTTGTGTTTTCCTTAGCAGGAATGAAGAATATGCACTGTGGCAAGAATACCCATCACCGATGCGGAAATGCGCTGCCGGTGGTCGAAGGGAGGTTGGGCTGCCTGTGGCAGCCCGTACGAAGCATGAAAAAACGAGGATTACTGATGCTGTGTGCATGTTTTCTTGCACTGGCGGCTGTAACGTCTTTTGCTTGCGCAGAGGAAGACCCTGTTGCTTGTGCAATCGAATTGGCTCCGGAGTTTCTGATTGGCCCCGGTGAGGTTACGGTCACTATCACAATTTCCAATACCACCGACAAGGATCTTCAGGATCCTGTCGTTCTGTTCAGCCCGCAGGCAGAAGTCATCACCGATTTTGGCGATAACGGTTCTGTCACTCTCAAGGCAGGGGAATCCAAGACTTGGACGGGTACCTACAGTGTAAACGAGCGCGAGCTGGATCAGGGCTACATCCAATATTTTGCCAAGTACACCACCTATCAGGAAAGCGGGCAGGCCATGCCCCGCAGCCAGTCTATCCGTGCTACCGTTTCCCGTACAGAAGCAGAAGTCGGTATCGATGTGGAACGCACCATTACGCCCCCTTCCGCCCACGAGGGGCAGGAGGTACAGGTGAAGTATGCCATCACCAACTCCGGCACTGTACCCCTTATCGATGTTACCATCACCGAAAACAAAGATATCAACAGCAAGGCTCAAACCATCCCTCAGCTGGATCCCGGCGCTAAGGTAGAGCTTACCTACAAGGCTACCATGGGCAAGAAGGATCTTACCAGCAGTGCCGAGATCACCTACAAGGCGCAGGGCACCACCGAGAAGGAAACCTATACTGTTGAAGAAAAGACGATTCCTTTTGCGGAATCCAATCTGACAGCCACCCTCAGTTGCGATGTCAAAGGCGTTGTATCCGGCGGCACCATCAAGCTTAAGCTGGAATTGAAAAACAAAGGCAGTGTGGATCTGAGCGACCTGCGTGTGACTGATCCCATTCTTGGTGATGTGTTCACCAACCAGAAGGTAGAAGCCGGAAAGACTCTTACCCTTGAAAAAGAGATCACGCTTACAGAAACCAGCGAGTACCAGTTCACCATCACAGCCATCGATTCCACCGGTACAGAGATCAGCGCTGCAAGCAACGCTCTGAATGTTACCGCAATGGATCCCGACGAAGCGCTGAATCTCGTCCTCACTGCAACGCCCGATCGTACCGAAGTCTATGACGATCCCGCCGGTGTACGCTTTACCCTCACCATCACCAACAACAGCCGCGTGGATGCTACCGATGTCAAGATCTCTCACGGATATGTGGATCTGTACACCTTCAAAAGCATCCCTGCAGGTGAGTCCCGCACCATGAGCCGCGATACTGTACTCTCCACCTCCGGTAAGTTCCAGTTTACCGCTGTTGCAAAGGATCCTCTGGAGAACGAGAACACCTTCCTGAGCAACGAGATGCAGATCGCTGTGTACCAGCCTACCCCAGTGCCAGCAACGCCCACTCTTCCGCCGGAACCCACCCCCGAGCCCAAATTTGTGCCGGTAACGGTGGTACCGATCCATCACGAATCCATCGGTACGCTGCCCAAAGTTGTGCAGAAATTCTTGCTGCCCGTATTGATCGTGGCCGGCATTCTGCTGCTGGCAGGAGGTTCCCTGCTGATCGTGGCCGCCAAAAAACGCCATGATAAGAAAAAAGCTTCCGATGCTGCCTACGACCATCTGGAACGAGCGCATCGCCGCGACTACATAACCGCCAATCCCGACGAACTGGCAGCCGCTTCACGCGAAACGCTGAGCAGAAATCAGCCCTCTCAGGAGGAGCCGGAGCCCGAGGTCTTTCTGAATACCGGAGACGATTGGGATCTGCCGCCTTTTGAGGAAGAGACCACCGACGAGCAGATCGAATTGCAGGATACCGGTCGATATTCCTCCTTTGGGCAGGGCTTTTACGGCGAGGTGGACGCTTCCGGCTTCGAGCCCGCTCAGCCTCAGGGGGATCAGAGCGCTTTCTATGCTTATGACGATCTGGCAGACAGCCAACCCGCCTATCAGCAGAATAGCGTACCCCAAACCGGATATGAAGCCCAGTCTGACGAAACTGATATAAATGTGCTTTACCAGCAACAGGAGCTTGAACCCTTCCAAGGTGTTCAGGATTATCAGTATCCACAGGATGAGAACGGTTTTGTGCCCTCCTACGACGGCTTTGAGCCTGTGCAGGATATGCCTGCTCAGTCCGAAGTGCCCGCACAGGAGCCCAAGCGCAAAGGTCTCTTCGGCCGGAAACGCTGATTTTTGACAGACGAGGATGAGTCAAACATGTTTCATGGGTTTACGGAAGATACGATCCGTTTCTTCCTCGATATCCGTTTTCACAACGAGATATCCTTCTACCGTGCCCACGAAGATGAGTACCGTAAGCATGTAAAAGAGCCCTTTTATCAGTTTATCGAGAGTTTGGCAGATACCATGCTTTCCATCTCGCCGGATATCGAGACCAGACCCTCCAAATGTTTGGCACGGCTCAGGCGGGATACCCGCTTTACCAAGGATAAATCTCCTTTCAGAGACCATCTTTGGCTACTGTTTCGCAGAGGCGGCGAGGAACGAGAGGGCTCCGTCATGTATTGGTTTGAGCTCGGCCCGGACAGATTGGTCTGGGGCTTGGGCTTCTGGGGGCAGAACCGCCCCGCTATGGATGCGCTTCGCAAGCGCATGGAAACAAAACCTCAGGAGGTTCGCAAAGTATTGCGCCAATGCGGCATCCCGGATGATAAACTCCATCTCTTCGGCGACAGCTACCGCCGTATGAAAGCGCCGGAAGGGATGCCGCTGGAGCTGGCGATGCTTTACCCCCTGAAGGAGATCTATGTTCAAAGGGTGAATATTCCCTTCGAAACCTGTTATCAAAGCAGCTTGAGCGAGATCGTAGCCAAAGACTTTCTCCGTCTCAAGCCCCTGTATCTGTTGATGAGAAGCGCAGCAGATGAGGGAAGAGCACAACTGGATGCATAACAAGGGAGGACAGTATGGATTATCGTAAGTTGAAGAGTGGCTCGGATGTACGTGGTGTTGCAGTTGGCGAAAACGCTGTTTTGACCCCCGATGTGGTCAGAACGCTGGGCGCTGCTTTTGCCCTGTGGACGGCACAACAGCGCGGTAAAGATGTTGCACAGGTCAGCATTGCGCTGGGCCGCGACAGCCGTGTTTCCGGGCCTGATCTGATCAAGGCCGCTGCCGAAGGTATTGTTTCCACCGGTGCCACTGCTTATGATTACGGCATGTGCACCACCCCCGCTATGTATATGGCGATCCTTACCGAAGGCTTCAATCCCGATGGCTCTGTAATGATCACCGCCAGCCACCACCCCTGGATCATGAACGGCATGAAGTTCTTTGCGCAGGGCGGCGGTATCGGGTTCCACGATCTGGACGATATCCTTGCGCTGGCAGAGAACATTCCTGCCGCTGCCGCAAATGCCGGTCAGATCATCGAAACGCCGTTCCTGCCTACTTATCAGCGCCATTTGATGGATCTGATCATCAATGGTGTGGATCCCGAGGTACAGAAGCCTCTGCTGGGTCTGCATGTGGTGGTGGATGCCGGCAACGGCGCCGGTGGTTTCTATGCAGGCATGCTGGAAGAGCTGGGCGCATGGATCGAGGGCAGCCAGTTCCTTGAGCCTGACGGTCGCTTCCCCAACCACATCCCCAACCCCGAAAACAAAGAGGCAATGGCATCCATCTCCGCTGCCGTTAAGAACGTAGGGGCCGATCTGGGCATCATTTTCGATGCCGACTGCGACCGTGCCGCCATCGTAGATCATACCGGCAAGGAGATCAACCGTAACCGCCTTATTGCTCTCATCAGTGCGATCCTGCTGGATGAGCAGCCCGGTGCCACCATCGTAACCGACTCCGTTACCTCTGCCGGTCTGGCCGACTTCATCAAGGAGTGGGGCGGTGAGCATTACCGCTACAAGAGAGGCTACCGCAACGTGATCGACGAGGCCGTGCGCCTCAACGAAGCCGGTGTCAACTGCCCTCTGGCCATCGAGACCAGCGGCCATGCTGCACTGAAGGACAATCATTTCCTTGATGACGGTATGTATCTTGTCACGGTTCTGCTGATCAAGGCCATGCAGATGAAGCAGCAGGGCGAGACCCTCAGCAAGCTGCTGGATGGTCTGCGTGAGCCCGTGGAAAGCACCGAGATCCGCCTTTCCGTTACCGCTGAGGATTTCGGCACTGCAGCCCGCAACGCCATCGAGCATGTGTTGCAGTATGCCACCGATCACGAGGAATGGCACATTGCTCCCGATAACCGCGAAGGTGTGCGCATCTCCTTTGATGTGGACAGCGAGCTGAATGCTGCTTGGTTCCTGCTCCGCCTCAGCGTACACGATCCTGTGATGCCCCTTAATGCCGAGAGTGATGTTCCCGGCGGTGTCAAGTTTGTGCTTGGTAAGCTGTACGAGGCTATCAGCCAGTGTGAGGGCATTGACTTCAGCCCCCTCAAGAATGCTCTGGAGGCCTGAAACACATAACAGAAAGAACCACGGCGTATCAGCGCCGTGGTTCTTTCTGTTTGCTGTGCCAATCAGCCATGCATGGCACGAAGCAATTCGCCATGATGATCCTCGCCGTATTCCCAGCACATCAGCCCCAGCAGATTGTTTTCATTCACATATTTGCGCTTGCAGGCGATGGAAGCCGATGTGTCATAAGTCAGAAAGCGAGTTTTATCATATGCATAGGCAGCTTTTGCCTCCTCATCAAAGGCACAGGTGAGAGAAGCTTCCTTCACAATGCGGGAATAGGGCATAGTCTCACTACCATTGCTGGGCGAGGGAGAGAACAAAGGCGGCATCACTTTGCCATCGTGCGCAAAAACACGGGCATAGAAAGCACAGCCCAGCATGATCTTCTCGCCGGGTATGCCTGCCGCTATGTATTCTTCTGCT
This sequence comes from Candidatus Limiplasma sp., assembly GCA_045540635.1. Lineage (GTDB taxonomy): Bacteria > Bacillota > Clostridia > Christensenellales > Aristaeellaceae > Limiplasma. The sequence goes on along the minus strand of JAZQHO010000012.1, from coordinate 12,666 downwards.
GCCCGGTCAGCGCTGTATGCCTTCTCGTCCCTGCCTGCATACAATGCCGTGTGGTGGCAGCACCTATAGCTTTGATACATATCATAGGTCATCAGATTGATCTGATCTAACAGCTCTCCGACTTTTCTGCATTCGATGCTGGAAACCAGATGCGTGGAGGCTCCCAGCGCAGATGCCAACAGCCTGTGTTTGCCGTCTTTGGCGGTCAGTGCATCAAGACCCTTCCGAAGCTCTTGAAGCAGAAGGGTAAAACTTTCTTTATCTTTTGGAGAAGCAGCAATACCAGCAGCATTGGAGCAGGGATACTCCCAATCCATATCCAGCCCAAGAAAGCCGTGCTGCTCCATTAGCTCCAATGCGGAGGATACAAACAGCTTCCGTCCCTCTTCGGTGGCTGCGGCCTGCGAAAAGCCGTCTGCACCCCAGCCGCCTACCGATACCACCGGCAGGATATGCGGGTGTCTGGCAATAAACGTCTTGTAAGCATCAATACAGCGCCAATGATCGCCGGAGACCACGCCGTCCTTTACCAGTGCAAAAGCGTAGTTGAGCTGGTCAAGCATGGGGGCATCCTCATCCCGGAAAACGAGACCGCTGCGATCCATCACATAGGCAGCGGTATAGTGCCCATGCTTGCTTTTGCTTTCGGGACATGCGCGCGCCAACAGAAAAGGCTGTATCTCCGGGTATGTCCATGCGGCGGGCAGTTCTTCCAGCAGGAACACCTCGGCGATCTCGCTGCCTTCGGGGATAGCGCCAAGGGTCTTAATGTCAGCATAGTACAGCATACCATAGGAGGCACCGCCGCCGAAGCGCACAACGCGATAGGGGCCAATCTCCCGAAGGGAGTATTCTGTAGCGCCGGTCTCTTCGTAAAGCTCCCGCCTTGCAGCCTGTTCAGGCGTTTCTCCGGGCTCTCTGTGACCGCCGGGGCATTCCAGTGTGTCCCTTTCCTTGTGCCTGCAAAACAACCAATGGCCGTTCTGCTTTGCTACGATCACGGCATATTTGATCTCCTCGGCATCTGCTGCCGCAGGGAATGAGACCCGGATCACGCTTACCACTCCTTCCCTTCAAAGGCGTTGGGGATATGCAGAATACCGTTGCCAGTAACCAACACCGCATCAAAACGAACGGCTGTATCAGGCCTGTGCTCTGCCAAATAGCAGCGGGCGGTCATGCACAGGCGTTTTTGCTTTGCGGGGGTTATGGCATAGGCACAGCTCTCATGTGTGCCCCTTTCTCTGGTCTTTACTTCCACCATAACCAGCACATCGCCATCCAGCATCACTAGATCGATCTCGCCATATGGAGAATGGTACCGCTTTTCAAGCAGTACCATTCCCATGGATTCCAGATATTTAGCCGCCGCATCCTCACCAAGCACACCCTTGGCGTAGGCGGTCAGATTGTCAGTCATTGGGATAGCTCTCGTAGAGGGGGAAGTTCTTCATCATTTCGACCACTTCGGCCTTTACGGCAGCACAGGCTTCCTCGCCGCCGTCGATCACTCTGCGGAAGAAACCGGCAATCTTTTCCATATCGCTCTCTACCATACCGCGGGTGGTAACGGCAGGGGTACCCACGCGAACACCACTGGTAACGAACGGACTCAGGGTCTCGCCGGGAATGGTGTTCTTGTTAACGGTGATGTTGCACAGGCCAAGCAGGGCTTCCAGCTCCTTGCCGGTACGACCGGTCTTGGTCAGATCCAGCAGGATGAGGTGGTTATCGGTACCGCCGGAGACCATCTCGATGTTCTGAGCGCGGAAGGCGTTTTCCAGAGCCTTGGCATTCTTGACGATCTGCTCCTGATAGGTCTTGAACTCGGAGCTGAGGGCTTCCTTGAAGCAGACAGCCTTGGCGGCGATCACATGCATGAGGGGACCGCCCTGCGTGCCGGGAAAGATAGCCTTGTCGATAGCCTTGGCGTACTGCTCCTTGCACAGGATCATGCCGCCACGGGGACCGCGCAGGGTCTTGTGGGTGGTGGTGGTCACAAAATCGGCATAGGGGACGGGGTTCTGATGGCAGCCGGCGGCGATCAGACCGGCGATATGAGCCATATCCACCATCAGCATAGCGCCAACACTATCAGCGATCTCGCGCAGCTTGGCAAAATCGATGGCACGGGGATAGGCAGACGCACCGGCAACGATCAGCTTGGGCTGATGTTCCTTGGCAAGGCTGGCAACCACATCGTAATCGATGGTGCCGGTCTTTTCATCCACGCCGTAAGGTACAAAATTGAAGTACTTACCGCTGATGTTGACGGGGCTGCCGTGGGTCAGATGACCGCCGTGAGAAAGATTCATACCCAGAACGGTATCGCCGGGATTCAGCATGGCAAAATAGACGGCAGTATTGGCCTGTGCACCGCTGTGGGGCTGAACGTTTGCATGCTCTGCACCAAAGAGCTGCTTGGCGCGCACGCGGGCCAGATCCTCTACCACATCCACATACTGGCAGCCGCCATAGTAACGCTTGCCCGGATAACCCTCGGCATACTTGTTGGTAAGGGGAGAACCCATAGCCTCCATAACAGCGGGGGTAACGAAGTTCTCGGAAGCGATCAGCTCGATGTGTTGCCGCTGACGCTCAACCTCATCGGTCATAGCGCGGAAAAGCTCCGGATCCTGCTCCAGCACATGGCGGTAATTCATGCGACATCCTCCTTGAGTATTGTATAATTTGTTAAAAACCGTGTACGTTCAGGCTGAGCAACCCCGCAGCACATCCCAAGAACGCTTACTGCTGCTTCCTTCCGGACCTGACAGGGTTCACGCATTGAAATCGCACAGGACTCAACCGTCATCACGCACACGGCTTTTCTATTGTACAGGAAGTGCGCACAAAACGCAAGGGGATTTCTAAAACCGAACAAAAAATGCAGAAAAAAACCCGCTATTTCACATTTTCTACGGCCGTTACCGTTAAAACACCGTCTGCCACACGAAACCGAATCTCCATATCAGCATATCGGAAACCATAAACACGATGAGGATCGCTCTGGTATGCCGGACGTGGATCCTGCCGCAAAACACCGATCAGCCCTTGGCGGTGCTCCTGGGGTACACAAGCGAGCAGTTCCTCAGAAAAAGCCACGTCTACATGATCCTGCTCATGCAGGGCGGCAAATCCTCCTTTGGCATCAGGTATGCTGTCCACATATGGCAGATAGGGTTTTATGTCGTATATGGGGGTGCCATCCATCAGATCTGCTCCGCTTACATGCAGCACAGGACCGAATTCTTTGCTATACTCGATTCGATCCAGCTCTACACAGCTGAGGCCGATAGGGTTGGGCCGGAAGGGAGAACGGGTGGCAAACACTCCCATGCGCACATTACCGCCCAACTTTGGCGGCCGTACCGTGGGCGACCATCCGGTTTTCTCAGCTTTATGAAACTGCCACAAAAGCCATAGATGCGAATACCCGTCTATGCCTCTCAGCGCATCAGGATTTCGGTATGCAGGCTCAAAAATGATGATCGAGCGCAGCTCCTTGACCAGCCCGCTCTGCCTCGGCAGCCCGAATTTCATTGGGAATGCATTTCGTATGTGGGCAATAATCTCCATACAGGGCATCCTTTCCGCCAATATTACGAAACTATCATACCGTATCCCCGGATGGGTTGCAAGCAACACTTGTGAAAAAGCTATTCTTCTTGCAATCACACAGATAACAAGGTATAATAACGCTGTTACAGCATCTTCGGCACAGACAGAAAGGAGCGAGCGCATTGCCTCCCAAGCAAAGCCCTCTGCCCACGTTTGAGATCCGTTTTGAAAACCGTTTTGTGATCAGGGGAGAGCTGTATCCCGGCCTTGCACCCAATACAGTTGGCAGTTTCATTCATCTTGCAAATTCCGGCTTCTATGATGGTTCGGAGATCGTACAATCAGTTCGGGATACTTGTCTGCATATCGACCACGCCACACGCCGTGCTCCCTTTTGCATCGATGGTGAAATGCTGCTGAACGATTGCACCTATAACACCGGTGTCCTGAGCTACGGCGGTTTGTGCATGCACCATCCCAATGGCTGCTACTCCACCCGTTCCCGCTTTATCATCATTCTTTACTCCGAACCGCGCGGTCAGCGTCTGTTCAGTGCCGACTACACATTCTTCGGTCAGGCGTTGGAGGGGATCCGTCTTGCAACATTGCTCTCCCGCAACAGTTACGATAGGGTCAACCATTGTCCCATACAGCACATTATCGAAAGCATACGGGTCGAGACCCACGGCAGAGAATATCCTTTCAAGACGATTCCTGTTCCCGAAGGCTACCCATAATCTCCACTGAGAGTCCCGCCCTTTTGAGGCTCTACCATAATGCATTTTCAGAAAGAAGGTTTTTCCAATGAGCAATCCTGTTTTTACCATCACTATGGAAAACGGCAGTGTGATGAAGGGTGAACTGTACCCCGAGATCGCTCCCCAGAGCGTTGGCAACTTCATCTCCCTTGCCAACAGCGGTTTCTACGATGGGCTCATTTTCCATCGCTGCATTCCCGGTTTTATGATCCAGGGCGGTTGCCCCGACGGCACCGGCATGGGCGGCCCCGGCTACCGCATTAAAGGTGAGTTCGCGCACAACGGCATTGCCAACGATCTGAAGCACACCCCCGGCGTGCTCAGCATGGCTCGCAGCATGATGCGCGATAGCGCCGGTTCTCAGTTCTTCATTATGACCAGCACCAGCCCCCATCTGGATGGCGAATACGCCGCCTTCGGTAAGGTGCTTTCCGGCTACGAAAACGCCGAAGCCATCGTCGCCCAGCGCACCGTACGCGATCGTCCCATCGTGCCTCAGGTGATCGCCTCCATTCGTGTGGAGACCAACGGTGTGGACTATCCCTTCAACAAGCTGTAAGCGGCTGAGCCGCTTTGCGGCGTGAACAGATTCCATTGCAGCAAAGCGGAGGCGTGTGAGCAAAGGCTCTACGCCCCGCTTTTTTGGAAAGTGAGCGAAAGTGCCATGGCTAACCCTTTGTTGCCCGAGCTTCTCTGCCCTGCGGGAGATATGCAGGCTCTCAAAGCCGCAGTGGACTGCGGTGCAGATGCTGTCTATCTTGGCTATAAGGCCTTCGGTGCCAGAGCCTCTGCTGTCAATTTTGATGCGGAGACCCTTTCAGAGGCGGTCAGCTATGCCCACCTTCACCATGCCCGTGTACATGTTACGGTCAATACCCTCATCAAAGAAAGCGAGCTGCAGGCGGGTTCCGATGCGCTGGAGACCATCCGTTCCTGCGGGGCCGATGCTGTCATCGTGCAGGATCTTGGTGTTGCTTCGCTGGTGCGTGAATGCTTTCCTGATCTGGCACTGCATGCAAGCACGCAGATGGGGCTTTCCAATGCAGCTGATGCAGCATTTGCCAAAGACTTCGGCTTTTCCCGAGTGGTACTTGCCCGCGAATGTTCGCTGGAAGATATCCGTCAGGTAGCAGCTACCGGCATCGAGACGGAGACTTTTGCACATGGCGCGCTGTGCTCCGGTGTCAGCGGTCGCTGTCTGATGAGCTCCATGGCAGGAGGGCGCAGCGGCAACAGAGGACGTTGCGCCCAACCTTGCCGTCTGCAGCTGCGTATGGGTAGCCGCAAAGGCGCTTTACTTTCATTGAGGGATCTCTGCACTCTTGATTATCTGCCCGCTTTTGTGGATGCCGGAGTACGTTCGCTGAAGATCGAGGGCAGGCTCAAAAGCCCGGAATATGTGGCAGTCGTTGCTTCTGTATACCGGAAAGCGCTTGATCGGATCGCAGCCGGTAGATTCGACCCCTCCGATCCTGCTCCCATGCAGGCGCTGTTGCAGATTTTCAACCGTGGCGGCTTTACCCGCGGGCATGCCTTCGGTGCAGAGGATGCAGATCTGTGCGCAGTGCACCGCGTGAGCCATGAAGGGCTTCCCATTGGTGTTATTACCCATGTGAAAGGACAAATGGCTTCCCTGCGCCTGTCAAAAGCCCTGAACAATGGCGACAGCTTGCAGATCCGTGGCCGTACCGACAGCGACATGCGCTACTCCGGGCATGATATGCCTGCGGGAAGCGAAGCGACCCTCCGCTTTCGTCCCGGTCTGGCAGCGGAGCCAGGGGCCGAAGTTGCACGTCTTTCTGATGCAAAGCAACTGGAAAGCGCCAGAGCCCATAGCCCGGCGCCTATCCCCGTGCACATGCGGGCAGTTTTCATCGCTGGGCGACCCATGCAGCTCACCCTCTCCGACGACACGAGCACCGTGACCGTTGCAGGCGATGAGGTGCAGCAGGCACAGAAACGCTCTGCCACAGCCGAGGATGTGCGCAGGCAGCTGGAAAAGCTGGGGGAGACCCCATTCATCCTTTCCCGTCCAGAGGATCTGGCTATTACTTTGGAGGATGGTCTATTCCTTCCGGTAAGTGCACTTAACGAACTGCGCCGTAAAGGTGTGGATGCCCTCACGGCACAACGGATCTCAGATTTCGAATCTACAGGTCGACAGGAGACCCGGCGTCTTAGACACGAAGCCCCGCACAGTGCACGCAACACAGCTGTTGCAGAACGCAGGGCAAATCAGCTTGCAGTGGTTTTCTCCTCTCCCGAAAATGCCACCATGCTGCGCAACAGCGGCGCAGATGTACTGATCTTCGAACCCCTTAATCTTACAGCCCAAAACCTCTCTGACCAGCTGGAGCAGCTACCGGAAGGCTGCCTTGTACAGCTGCCGCCCCAGATGAGCCAGCGCACGCTGGAGGCAGTGCTCGCCTGCATCCATGCGCATAAGAAGCGCTTGGGCGGTGTCGTGGCAGGCTGCATAGGACAGGTCGATCAGATCTGCGGTCTGCCGGTATGGGCAGGGCCCGGTATTCCCGCCAGCAACCTCCGTTCACTGGATGTTATTTGCGGTATGAACATAGAGGGTTTCCATCTCTGGCCCGAATGGAGCGCAGAGGAACAGCTGCGACTTGCGCCTTTTTCGAAATCTGCTTACCTGAAGGTATACGGGCGCGAGATCCTGATGCTGCTCAACCACTGCCCGGAACGCACCGCCCGCGGCCTTACTTCGAACCGCTCTGCGTGCACCATCTGCAAAGACCATGCCATGGCCTGCGGTATGGATGATCCCTGCCTTACAGACCAGAAAGGCTATCGTTTCCCCTTACAGCGCACCATTTTCCCCGAAGGGTGCGTATTGCGCGTGCTGGGCGCATTGCCAACAGATCTTCGTATGTATGAGCAGGATCGTCTGCGTCTGGGGGCAAACATGCTTTTGCACTTTACAACGGAAAGCCCCGCTGTACAGGCTGAGCTTACCCGTACTTTTGCCGCCCTCAGGGACGGCGCGGTGCCCGAAAAGCCGTCCGGTACCACTGCCGGTCACTGGCACAGGGGCATCGAGTAGTCGATATCCGAAAGGAGGTTCCGCAATGGAACTGCAACGTACACTCCGTGTATTGGAGTTTCCTAAAATTCTGGAGCGTCTTGCCCAGTATGCCATGACCGATGCCGGCAAGGAACGCTGCCGCACGCTGGTTCCTTCCGCTGTGGAGGCGCAGGTGCGCCGCTCGCTGGATGAGACCGAGGAAGCGGTGGTGCTCCTCACCTATCTGGGCTCCAATCCGCTCATCGGCTTTAACGATGTTACCGAATATATCACTATCGCTCAAAAAGGCGCATGCCTCAGTCCGCGTGCGCTGCTGGATATTGCAGGGCTTATGCGTGCTGCTCGCTCCGCCCGCGGCAGCCTGTGCAAAGAGAGGGATAACACCCCCATCCTGATCGCACTTGCCTCCCGTCTTACGGTACTGGAGACCATCGAGAACGACATCAACGATGCCATCATTAGCGAGGATGAGATCGCAGACCGTGCTTCCTCCGAGCTGTACCAGATCCGCCGCCAGATCCGCTCCGCCAACGAGCGCATGCGTGAAAAGCTGAATCAGATGATCCGCTCCTCCAGCTTCGCCAAAAACTTACAGGATACCATCATCACCATGCGTGGTGACCGGTACTGCATTCCTGTCAGAGCCGAATGCCGCGCCAACGTGCCCGGTCTGGTACACGATCAGAGCGCCAGCGGTGCCACACTGTTCATCGAACCCATCGCCCTTGTGGAGCTGGGGAATGATCTGAAGCAGTACCATGCCAAGGAGCAGCAGGAGATTGCCCGCATCCTGCAGGCACTGACCGATCGCATCACACCCCATGCGGAAGCGTTGCTGACCAATCTGGATGTGCTCGCCCATCTGGACTTTGTCTTTGCCAAGGGCCAGCTGGCAAGAGAGCTGCATTGCTGTCTGCCAAAGATCAATACCAAGGGGCGTGTACGCATCGTGCGCGGCCGCCATCCTCTGATCGATCCTGATAAGGTGGTACCCAGCGATCTGTGGTTGGGCGAGGACTTTACCTCTCTCATCATCACCGGCCCCAATACGGGTGGTAAGACGGTCACGCTCAAGACTGTCGGCCTCTTTACCCTGATGGCGCAGGCTGGTTTGCATCTGCCTGCTTCCCTCGGTACGGAGATGGCTGTGTTTGACCATGTATATGCGGATATTGGGGATGAGCAGTCCATTGAGCAGTCGCTTTCCACCTTCTCCGCGCACATGACCAACATCGTACGGATCATTGAGAATGTCTCCGATAACGACCTTGTGCTCTTTGATGAGCTGGGCGCAGGCACAGATCCCACCGAAGGTGCTGCGCTTGCACGCAGCATTCTTTCCGAACTACTGAAGCGCGGCATCCGCACCATGGCCACCACCCACTACAGCGAGCTGAAAGCCTTCGCCCTTGGCACCGAAGGCGTGGAGAATGCCAGTGTGGAGTTTGATGTGGAATCCCTGCGACCCACCTATCGTCTGTCCATCGGCATCCCCGGCAAGAGCAATGCTTTTGAGATCAGCCGCAAGCTGGGACTTCCGGAGCGGTTGATCAACGAGGCCAAAGAACTGCTCAGCCAGGAGGACATCCGCTTTGAGGATGTGATCGCCAATGCTGAGTACCACCGCCAGATCGCCGAGCGCGAACGGGAGATGGCGGAGGAGACCCGCAAGGAGACCGTCAAGCTTCGAGACGAGGCAGAAAAACTGCGCAAGGAGCTGGAGGAGAGCCGCCACAAGAGCATGCAGAAGGCCAAGGAGGAAGCTCGGCGTGTACTGGAGAGCGCACGCAGGGAAGCCGACAGCATCATCGGTGAATTGAAAGCTCTCAAAAAGCAGGCACAGACCCCCGAACACGAGGTGCAGAAACTCCGCAAACGCATGGAGGACGGTATCGATGCGCTGGCAGAGGGTCTGGGTCAAGCCAGCAAGACCAACTTTACACCGCCCAAGAACGTGCGTATCGGCGAAACGGTAGAGATCGTACATCTGGGTACCAAAGGTACAGTGCTATCCCTGCCCGACCGCAACGGTGAAGTGCAGATCCAGGCCGGCATTCTGAAGATGAAAGCGCATCTGACCCAGTTGAAGCTGGTGGAAGCCCCCAAGCCAAAACAGAGCAAGGTAATGACCAAGACCGGCGCTGCTTCCCGCACTGTACCCATGGAGGTGGATGTGCGCGGGCAGACGCTGGAGGAAGCGCTTGCAGCAGTGGATATCTATCTGGCGGATGCCACCCTTGCCGGTCTCAACGAGGTAAGCATCATCCATGGCAAGGGCACAGGTGTACTGCGCACCGGCATCCAGCGGCATCTGCGCAAGCATATGAATGTAAAGACCTTCCGCGACGGTATGTACGGCGAAGGCGAGCAGGGTGTCACCGTAGTAACGCTCAAGTAACCTCCCTTTTGGTTTGTTAAAGGAGGGATGTATCATGGCTGAACAAATGATCCTATTGGTAGATGACGATCCGAATATCAGCAAGCTGGTGCGGCTTTATCTGGAGAAAGAAGGCTTTGGTGTTATAGAAGCAGCCCGTGGCGATACGGCTTTGGAGGCTTTCCACGCCTCCGCGCCGTCGCTTGTGCTGCTGGATGTGATGCTGCCCGGTATCGACGGCCTGCAGGTGCTGCGGGAGATCCGCAAGACGAGCCGCATACCGGTGATCATGCTCACTGCCAAAGACGAGACCTTTGATAAGGTGCTGGGGCTTGAGCTGGGCGCAGACGACTATATTACCAAACCCTTCGAGGCCAAAGAACTGGTCGCCCGTGTAAAGGCAGTACTGCGCCGTGCGCCGGAGAGCGAGAGCAAAACCGAAGAGAAGGACGATACCATCCGCTTCCCAAAACTTACGGTCAGTCTGGCCCGCTACGAAGTAACCTACGAGGGGCAAGAGGTGGATATGCCGCCAAAGGAGCTGGAGGTGCTGTATTATCTGGCCTCCAGTCCCAACAAGGTGTTTACCCGGGCCCAGCTGCTCGCCAAGGTATGGGGCTTTGATTTCTTTGGCGACAGCAGAACGGTGGATGTACACATCAAGCGCTTGCGCGAGAAACTGCCCAATTGCGAAAAGTACGGCTGGAAGATCCATACCGTATACCGTGTGGGCTACAAGTTTGAATACAAAGCCAATCCCTGATGGCAAAGGCGGTGAAACTCAGTGTTTCAAAACATGTTCAGCCGTCTGCTGGCTCTGTTTCTGGTGGTTATACTGCTGATGGCATTCGTCAGCGCAGCGTATTCGGTGGCTTCCATCCGCCATACCATGACGGAAAACCGCATGGCGAACCTGCTTTCTCAGGCACGAGACATCGCCTATCTTGCCGCCAACAGTGTACCAAGGAGCTACGGCAGTCTTCTTTTCGGCTCCAATATGGATATGCAGTACCTGCAGCGCAAGGCAAAAATGGTCTATGATGATTACCACGCCTACATCATGATCGTGGACAGCACAGGCCGTGTGATGGACAATATGGCCTTTCTGACCCGTAATAGCGATAATGCGCTGGAAACGCTCGATAACGAAGATATCTCCCATCTTCTGATGGATGTGATGCAGGGACAGGAGCTGCGCACCAAGGTGGTCAACTCCGCAGGCGGCGTTATTATGACAGTTGCTGTGCCGTACATGAAAAACAACCGTGTGCAGGGAGCTGTGCTCATCCACACCAGCGCGCAGGTGGTGGAAGCCGAATACCATGGTTTGCTTTTGCAGATCATTGTCGGCTTCACCTTTGCCTCTCTGGTAGCTATGCTTGGCACTGCGCTCTATACAAGCGGCATCGTAAAACCGTTGACGGTGATCACAGGCGCTGCGGAAACCATGAGCCGCGGTAAGCTGAATGTGCGTGCGGAGGTTACGGGTGTCAATGAGGTACGTCAACTGGCAGGCGCTTTCAATGTGATGGCCGAAAAACTGGAAACAGTAGAGAAAGGGCGCAAGGAGTTCGTTTCCAACGTAAGCCACGAGCTGCGCTCTCCCATCACCAGTATCCATGGCTTTGTGGAGGGTATGCTGGACGGCACCATTCCGCAGGAGGATCAGAACCAATATCTTCAGATCGTTTTTGATGAGACCAACCGTCTCAAGCGCCTCATCAGCGATCTGCTGCAGCTGAGCCGCATGGATAACGGTGTAGAACAGCTCCAGTGGTCGGATTTCGATATCAATGAGCTGCTCTGCAACGTGCTTATTGCCCGCATGAACGATATTGAGCAGAAAAACCTGAACGTGCAAACAGAATTTGCCTTCGATCCATGCATGGTGCATGCCGATCAGGACAGGATCTCTCAGGTGGCAGTCAACATCATAGACAATGCGCTCAAATTTGTTGAGCAGAATGGATGCTTGACAATATGCACCTCTTTGTTGCATGATAATACCATAGCGGTTGATATTTCCAACGATGGCCCACCCATCCCTGAGGAGGACCGGCTGCACATCTTTGACCGCTTCTACAAGGCAGACAAGGCACATACCGCAGGGCAGGGCACCGGGCTTGGACTCAGCATCAGCCAGCAGATCATGCAGATGCACAGCCAGAACATTTCGCTCCTGCCCGAAGATCAGGATACAGGTTTCCGCTTCACCCTCGCCAGAAGCCGCCAAGAAACCCAAAAGCTGGAGAGCTGAGCTATATACAAAGGAGGAACCCCGGGATGGATCGGCATATCTTTCTTATCGGAATGCCCGGCAGCGGCAAAAGTGCGCTTGGCCGCCGCGTAGCCAATAAGCTGCAGCTTCCCTATCTGGATATGGATGTCTATCTGACCGAGGTTACAGGTATGGATACCGCCCAGCTATACCAGCATTTTGGCGAAAAGCCCTTCCGCGATGCGGAGACCCGCATCCTGCAGGAGCTTGTTGGGGCTACCCCGGGTATCATATCCACTGGCGGAGGAACCTGTCTGCGTCCGGAGAACCGCGCTTTGATGAAGAACCATGGCGTGGTCGTGTTTATCGACCGCCCGGTGGATGATATCATGTCCAACTTCCGTGCGGAGAAGCGGCCTCTCCTTGCTCAAAAGAGCAAAGAAGAGGTAGAAGAACTCTACAACCAACGCCTGCCCATCTACAGGGGACTGGCTGACATAACCATGAATAACGGAAACGGTTTCCAGAACGGCCTTGCCATGCTGGAGGAGGTTGTCAGCCGCTTCTGCTGAGTATGTTTTCATTTTGCAAGAGACGGGGAGACCCGTCTCTTCAGCTCGTCAAAAAACTCGCCTGCGGCGACTTTTTTGACGACATTTGCACCGTTTGCCTAGGAGCCTACGGCTCCCCGGGCGGCAAACGGTGA
>JAZQHO010000011.1:0-9793 GCA_045540635.1 Candidatus Limiplasma sp. | reverse complement strand
GTTTGAGAATAACGTAATCCTTACGCAGTCAGAACGGCTCATGATGAGCAACCGTCCCAAGAATCCCGCCCACGCACGAAATAAAAATGTGCTGGTGATCGGCGGCTCCGGCAGCGGCAAAACCCGCTTCTTCGTCAAGCCGAATCTGCTGCAGTGCCATTCCAGCTATGTAGTCACAGACCCCAAGGGCAGTATTGTCGTGGAATGCGGCAGGCTGCTGCTCAAAAAGGGCTATAAGCTGAAAATCCTCAACACCATCAACTTCAAAAAGTCCATGCACTACAACCCCTTTGCCTACATCCACTCGGAGAAAGACATCCTCAAGCTGGTTACTTGCCTGATTGCCAATACCAAGGGGGATGGCAAGTCCGGCGACGAGTTCTGGACGAAAGCCGAAACGCTGCTGTATACGGCACTGATCGGCTACATCCATTACGAAGCGCCCCAGGCAGAGCAGAATTTCAGTACCCTGATTGATATGCTCAACGCCATGGAAACCCGCGAGGATATGGAGGACTTCCAGAACCCTGTGGATATCATGTTTGAACGGCTGGAAAGAAAGAAGCCGCAGCACTTCGCGGTCAGGCAGTACAAAAAGTACAAGCTGGCTGCTGGCAAGACGGCAAAGAGCATCCTGATCTCCTGCGGTGCGCGCCTTGCGCCCTTCGACATTCAGGAGCTGCGTGACCTGACGGCCTATGATGAGCTGGAACTGGATACCCTGGGTGATCGCAAAACGGCGTTGTTCATGATCATGTCCGACACGGATGACACATTCAACTTCCTGCTGTCCATGTGCTACACGCAGCTTTTTAACCTCTTGTGTGAAAAGGCGGACGATGTATATGGCGGCAGGCTTCCGGTGCATGTACGCTGCCTCATTGATGAGTGCGCCAACATAGGCCAGATCCCCAAGCTGGAAAAGCTGATCGCCACCATCCGCAGCCGTGAGATCTCCGCTTGCCTGATCTTGCAGGCGCAGAGCCAGCTGAAGGCGTTGTACAAGGATAACTGCGATACCATCGTAGGCAATATGGACAGCGTAGTTTTCTTGGGCGGCAAGGAACGCACCACCCTCAAGGAACTATCTGAAACGCTCGGCAAGGAAACCATCGACAGCTACAACACAGGTGAATCCCGTGGGCGCGAGGTTTCCCATAGTCTCAACTACCAGAAACTCGGAAAGGAACTAATGAGCATGGACGAGCTGGCTGTCATGGACGGAGGTAAGTGTATCCTGCAGCTGCGCGGCGTCCGCCCATTTCTTTCCCAGAAGTATGATCTGACCCAACACCCCAATTACCGGTATACCTCAGACGCCAACCCCAAATACGCTTTCGATATTGAAAAGTACCTCGCTCACCGGCTAAAGCTGCGGGAGGATGAAACCTATGCAGTTTATGAGGTGAACGTGGACGATGAAGAAATGGAGGAAGAATCCTATGAGCAAGAAGAATAACAACAATCAGCACCTGAAGCAGCGCATCCGTGAACAGCAGGCCGAAATCGACGCTCTGAAGCGCCACGGCAAGGACCTGCACAACATCATCCGCACTATGCGCGAGAACAAGTTTGCTACCTACTCCGATGTGATGCTTGTCATCTTCGAGAACTACATGATGGATGACCTCACCGAGGAGCAGGCTGGCCAGCTGATGATCTCCTTGACCGATGTCATGCTGTACAGTAACGAGTGATGGCTATGCAATCCTGTCCTTGGTGCCGTGGCCCTCCCATATCGAGCAACTGAATATCCCTGCTGCATGGGCAGCCATTTCAATTCCGCTTTGAGATGGCTGCCCTTTTTCTATTTTCACAACAATAATTGGAGGTAACATTATGGCTTTCTTTACTTCTGCAGTAGGCACTCTCTCTACTCTCGTCATCCTGATGGGCGCTGTTCTGGGCGTGTGGGGTGTCGTAAACCTTCTGGAGGGCTATGGCTCTGATAACCCCGGTGCCAAGTCTCAGGGCATCAAGCAGTTTGCTGCGGGTGTTGGCGTTGCTATCGTGGGTGGCGTCCTCATCCCCATGCTCACCACGCTGTTCGGTTGAGTACTCCTGCCGGGTTTCCCATCGCGGGAGACCCGGCTTCTCTGAAAGGAGGCGAAGTTGATTGGAATTTCTCTGGAACAAATTGACCGAATGGCTGAAAGAAATGCTGGTTGGCGGTGTCATGGGCAACCTGACCGGACTGTTTGATAGTATCAACGAACAGGTTGCAGAGATTGCCGGAACCGTAGGTGTAACTCCCCAGGGCTGGAACAGCGGTGTGTTCAGTATGGTGCATTCGCTTTCTCAGAATGTGGTGGTTCCTATCGCTGGTGTCATATTGGCAATCGTCATGGCAATGGAACTGCTCCAGATGATCGTGGATCGTAACAACATGAACGACTTCGATGTGGGGCAAATCGTCAAATGGGTTTTTAAGAGCTTCTTTGCGGTGATCCTTGTCACGAACACCTGGGATATTGTGATGGGCATCTTTGATCTTGCTCAGGCTGTGGTCAACAATGCAGCTGGCGTTATCATATCCGACACAAGTCTTGATCTGAGCAGCGTCATCACAGACATGGAAGTCAAGCTTATGGAGATGGAGATTGGCCCGCTGTTCAGCTTGTGGATTCAGTCTGCGTTGATCGGCATCCTGTCCTGGATTCTGACCATCTGTATCTTCATCATCGTGTATGGCAGAATGATTGAAATCTATCTGGTCACGTCCATTGCACCGCTGCCAATGGCCACCTTGGGAAACAGAGAGTGGTCGCAGATGGGCCAAAACTATTTGCGCAGTCTGTTTGCTCTGGGCTTTCAAGCGTTTTTGATTATCGTATGCGTAGCTGTATATGCCGTGCTGGTGCAGTCCATTGCGATGGAAAGCGACGTCATCAAGGCAATCTGGACATGCATTGGCCACACAGTACTGTTGTGTTTCACGTTGTTTAAGACGAGCAGCCTGTCCAAAAGCATTTTCAATGCGCATTAACACTCATGGAGGAGATTATGGAACGAACAGCCTATGTACGAATCCATAAAGATCTGACGCAAGTGAAATCGAAGGTGTTTCTCAACCTTACAGCGCGTCAGCTCATCTGTTTTGGCAGTGGAATCCTCGTCGGATTACCGCTGTTTTTCGTTCTCAACAAACTGCTGCCCGGCAGCGCCGCAGCAGTCATTATGATCTGTGTCATGATGCCATTTTTCCTGTTTGGACTGTACGAGAAAAACGGTCAGCCGCTGGAAAAGGTGCTGTACTACTACATCCAGAGCCGTTTCATCCGCTCCAAGAAGCGACCTTACCGAACCGATAATGCCTACACTGCGCTTATTCGGCAGGCAAAATTTGAAAAGGAGGTAAACCGTATTGTTCGGCACCAAAGAAAATAAGGGCAGTCCCAAGGTAAAGCTGACCAGAGCTGAGAAAAAGCAACTGAAACTGGTCATGGCGCAAACAAGGAAACCCCAACACCCTCAAACTGCCCAGCAGACCATTCCGTATCTGCGGATGTTTCCGGATGGTTTGTGTCAGTTGACGGAAACCTGCTACTCTAAAACGATCTGTTTTCATGATATCAACTATCGACAGGCCCAAGAGGAAGACCGGCAAGCCATCTTCGGCGGTTGGTGTGGAATCCTGAATTTCTTCCAGCCGGATGTACATGTGCAGTTGAGCTTCATGAATACGCAGGTCAACGAGGCTCAGTTTGAAGAATCACTGGTCATTCCGCATCAGAATGATGGCCTCGACCATGTGCGGGATGAGTTTTCTTCAGTGCTGCTGCAACAGGTAATGAAGGGTAACAATGCCCTGCAGCGCAGCAAGTACATCACCTTCACCATTTCGGCTGAGAGTGTTCGGGCTGCAAAGATGCGATTGGAGCAGATTGAACTCCAGCTTCTCAACCACCTGAAAAGGCTTGGGGTTCAGGCAGAACCGCTGGATGGCAAGGAACGTTTGCAACTCATGCATGGCATGATGCACATGGATGATCCGCAGGCTCCTTTCCTGTTTGATTGGAAGTGGCTCCCGTCCACCGGACTATCCACCAAGGACTTCATTGCACCGAGCAGTTTCAACTTCAATGACAGCTACCGGTTCATGATCGGCAGAAAAGTGGCGAGTGTAAGTTTCCTGAGCATTCTGACTTCAGAACTGGACGAGCATTTGCTGATGAACTTGCTGGGTATGCAAACCACTCAGGTGATCACCATGCACATTCAATCTTTCGATCATGTGGAAGCCCTCAAGTATGTACAGCGCAAGTTGTCGGATGTTCAGAGCAGCAAAATAAACGAACAGATAAAAGCTGTTCGCGTCGGCTACGACATGGATATTCTGCCTGCCGAGATGAAAAGTTTTGCAGAGAGTACAGCCGATATGCTGAATGATCTGACCAGCCATGCCGAGCGTCTGTTCCGGGTAACGTTTATGCTGCTGCATACCGGTGACAACAACAAAAAACTGCATACAGCGATTGAGCAAGCGAAGGGGATTGCTCAAGAAAAGATGTGCCAGATCATACCTCTGGATTATCAACAGGAAGAAGGGTTTGTTTCTGCCCTGCCTCTGGGTGTGAACAAGGTGGAGATTGAGCGTACCATGACCACTTCGGAAATCGCTGGCTTCATGCCATTCTTTACGCAGGAACTTTTCCATCGTGGACCCGGGGCACTGTATTATGGCTTGAATGCTCTGTCCAGCAATATTATCATTGCGATCCGTTCGCGGCTGAATACGCCCAATGGTCTCATTTTGGGCAAGCCTGGCTCTGGCAAGTCTTTTGCGGCCAAACGCGAGATCGGAAACGTGATACTGACGACCAATCATGATGTGATGATCTGCGACCCTGAGGGTGAATATCACGCAGAAGTTGAGCATTTGGGTGGTCAGGTGGTGTGCATTTCACCCGTCAGCACCGACTACATCAACCCGCTTGATATCAACCTTAATTACTCCGATGGCGATGAACCTATCCGGCTTAAATCGGAATTCATCCTATCCCTGTGCGAACTGGTACTGGATAAAGGATCTGGTGTGGCTGCACAACAGAAGAGCATTATTGACCGCGCTTTACAGGTGATCTACAAGCCGTATTTCGCAGATCCTGTGCCAGAAAACATGCCCATTCTGGGGGATCTCTACGATGAATTGCGTCGTATGGAAGAGCCGGAAGCGATTCAGGTGGCGACTGCGCTGGAACTGTATGTCACCGGCAGTCTGAATGTGTTCAATCACAGGACGAACGTGCAACTGAATAAACGCCTGGTTTGCTTCGATATCAAGCAGCTTGGCAGCAACTTGAAGAAGCTTGGTATGCTGATCGTACAGGATCAGGTATGGAATCGAGTGACGATCAACCGTGCGAAACGGAAAACCACATGGTTTTATGCCGATGAGTTCCATCTGCTGCTCAATGATCCGCAAACTGCAGCATATTCCATTGAGATCTGGAAGCGTTTCAGAAAATGGGGCGGTATTCCCACGGGCATCACACAAAATGTTTCAGATCTTCTGCGCTCCCCGGAAATTCAGACCATCCTTGAAAATTCTGAATTTATCATGCTGCTCCGTATGTCCAGTGAAGACAGCAAGGTGCTGGCAGAGCGTCTGCATATCTCCGACCACCAGCTGTCCCACATTACGCAGGCGAGTGAGGGCGAAGGCTTGCTTGTCTTCGGCAACACGATCATTCCGTTCATTGATCGGTTCCCGAAAAACACGGAATTGTACCGTATCATGACCACGAAACCGCAGGAGATGATTCAGGAGGAAGCGGTATGACAATTGTTTTGATTCTTCTCGGAGCGCTTTTCATAAACATAATGCTGTCTGCTTGCCGAGTTGCGTCTGATGCAGATCGCCAGATGGAGCAGCAGTTTGCAAAATGGATGGAAGCGCACCCGGAAGAAAAAGAGAAGCTGCTGAACCAGCATCAAGCTCTGTACTGACGGAGGTGGCTCAGCATGAAAGAACAACCATCTTCCTCTGCCCCCAGACTGATCTTTACTGAAGAAGATCGTCACACTGCAGGACTGGAGAAGCCGATAACAGATGCTGAAAAGGCTGCTGCCAAGCGTGACCGTATGAAAGCCCGTCTCCACATGGAGCATGGTCCAAAGAAGAAACCGGCTGCAAGCGCCCCACACGCTGCCGGTGCTATTGTTACCGGTGAAAAAGCGGAGAAACTGTTCGCATCTCGGCTCCTGTTTTCGGATGAAGCTGGGGTAAAGGCTCCCGGTAAAGCTGGTCAGGGTATTATCGGTAAAACGGTATCTTCGGAAGTCCACCGGCAGATGGCACAGGATGAGGAGAACAACACTGGTTTGCAAGCCCTTCACGTTATGGAACGAACCGGCGAGAACACTCTGCAAATGGTTCAGCAAATACGGCAATCCGCTTTGCAGCACGATCACAAGAGAATGGTGCAGGCTGAAAAGAAACTGGATCATGCAAATATCCGTTTTCTTCAGAAAAAACAGGAGATCAAGCATCCGGAGCATTTAGGAAGCAATCCGCTGTCTCGCTCGTACCAGCGCAGAGCGATTAAGAAGGAATACATGGCTGCCAAGACCGGCCGCAGTACGGGTGCTGCCTATGGTGCAAAACACAATGCGCAGAAGGCGGTTCAAAAGACTTCCGAAGCCGCGGAATCTGCTGCAGCTTTCATCGTGAAGCACAAGCATTTCGTTGTGGTTCTTGCGTTGGTCGTCATGCTGATGTTCCTCATGAATGCACTGTCCTCCTGCACTCCCTTGCTGCAGGCTGGCCTGCAAGTATTCGTCATGGGTACCTACCCGGCAGAGGAAGCCGACATCAAAGCGGCTGAGCGTACCTACAAAAGAAGGGAAGATGAACTGAAACGTGAGCTTGAGCGATATAAACGGTATCACCCCGGTTATGATGAGTACCTCATTGAAGCCGATACCAGCAAGATCTGGCATGATCCGTATGCGCTGATCTCCATCATCTCAGCTTATCACGGCGGTGAGGAATGGACGATTGATGATGTGTATGGCACCATCGACATGCTGTTCGCTTGGCAGTACACCGTAACAGAGGAAGTTACAACGGAAACACGTTTCCGAACGGAGCTACGGGAAGATACCCGACTTGTCACTGAACCGGATACCGGACGCAGCTATTGGGAATGGTACACTTACGAAGTGACTGTCCCATATGCATACACCACATGTGCTGTTACCCTGGATGCCAAGAATCTGTCGCATGCTCCTGTGTACATCATGAACCGTGAGAAAATGGGCTTGTATGCTCTGTATATGTCCACATTGGGGAATTACCCGGATCTGTTCGCTGGCAATCCTCATGCTTCCAAGCTGGAGGAGCCAATGCGCTATGATGTGCCGACAGAACTGCTGGACGCCGATCCGCAGTTTGCCTTGTTGGTGGAAGAAGCCAACAAACGTCTGGGGTATCCCTATGTCTGGGGTGGTTACGAACCGTCCACTTCTTTTGACTGCTCCGGATTTATCTCTTGGCTGTTTACCAGCACGGGTGTGAACAATATCGGTCACATGGGCGCAACAACTCTGTATGGGTACAGTGATGCCATCCGTCCAGAGGATGCAAAACCCGGTGATGTCATTTTCTTTGAGGGAACGATGGGTGAAGATAACAGTGGAATCACCCACTGCGGTCTGTATGTGGGCAACAATATGATGATTCACTGCGGAAACCCGTGCAGCTATGCTGATCTGACCGATTCCTACTGGCAACAACACTTCTATGGATTTGGTCGCTTGTATGACCATTAAGGAGGATTTATGAACAGACGTAAACAAAGCAGTCGTTCCATGCTGGAGAAACATCGGAAAGCCTATCAACGGAATCTGGATTCCATTGCCAGGTTGACAGCTCAAAACGAAGAACTGGCTTCCATCATCACGGAGGAAGAAAACCTGGAGATCGTTTCGCTGGTCAGGAGTACCCATATGGGGCTTGATGAGTTTCAGCGCTTTCTGGAGGGACGTCGCAACGGTGGCGTTCCTTTTTCTATGAATGAACATAAGGAGGGTATGACCCATGAAGATGAATAAGATGGACTGGAAAGCGTGGCTGGCGCTGATTGTGGTCGTAATGATTATTTCCGGCATTGCATCCGGTCTGGTAGCACACGCAGAGTCAGCAGTACCTGCGACTGTGGGCGTTGTAGATGATGAAGGTTCCTACTGGCTGGATGAAGTGGAGGGTGAGGTTATTCTGGATGATCCTGCATACTTCACTGAAACGGAAGACGATGAACCTGTTGAAGACGACACTGATATAGGTGATGATACGGCTGCTCCCCCTGAAACCGAGCAGCCGGAAGAACCGGAACAGCCTCCTGTGGATCTGAAAACGCTGTTCGATGTGAGCATCAAGGTGCCTTCCGGCTGGCGTAACTCCTATTCCGCTACCGTGCGCGTCAAAATCACTCCTTCCAGCGATCAACTGTGGCATAAGGTGCGTTACCGCATTGGCGATGAGGATTGGGAAACCATCAAAAACAGTGAGCTTGTGCTGTATGAGGGTTACTATTACACCGATATTGAGGTATATGACAATACTAAAATGACGGTACGGCTGTTTGGTGATGAAGAAACCTACTTCGATACCAACAAGGAGATCGACATCTTCGACCACTCCGCCCCGGAAGTAACTGCCGGTTTCCGCGATCAGGTGCTGCATGTTGAGGCTGTGGACGATCTGGCCCAGCTTGCTGGTATTCAGGTCAATGGACTTCTTTTTACTACGCTGGTAGATGGCAAGCTGGATGTGCGCATGGAAGAGCCGCTGCTGAGCTACAAGCAGCTGGCGATCCGTGCCTACGACTATGCAGGGAATTTCAGTGATCCCGTTACGCTGGATAACCCCTACTACGTTGAGCCTACCCCCGAACCCACCAATACTCCCAAGCCTACGAATAAGCCCACCACGAAACCTACGAAGAAGCCTTCCAGTGGTACCAGCGGCAATAAGAAGCCTACCGCTACGCCTGTTGTCACCGCAACGCCTGCACCTACGGCAGTTGCGCCCCAGCAGCAGATCGTGTATGTGACGTCTGATCCCAACATGTATTCTTACTATCCGCCTCAAGTGACTGCAGAACCCAAAACTGTGTATGTTCCTCTTGGCCCCGGCCAGCCCTACAAGGGTGAGGGGAATATGCAGACAATGGACATGCTCTACTCCGCATCCACCAATAAGCAGTTCATCACGGTTCAGAGCCGGAATGGAGAAACCTATTACCTGATCATTGATTACGACAAGCCTATTGACGAAGAAAACGACATCTACGAAACCTACTTCCTCAACATGGTCGATGATCGTGATCTGATGAGCGTTGTATCGGAGGAAGAGATTCAGCCGACTTCTACGCCGCAAATCGTGTATGTAACGCCTGAACCTACACAGGTTCCCAGACAGCCGATTATCATCGAGGATGATGAGGGCGAAAGCTCGCTTCCCATGCTTCTGGTTGCTGTCGGCGTTGCTGTAGTTGGCGGCGCAGCCTTCTGGTTTGTCCGCAAGAAGAAAAACGATGGACAGAAGCTTCCCAACTTTGACGATGAGTTTGAGTTTGAAGAAGAGGAGGATGAAGTTTAACTGCAGGTAAAAGAATACCGCCCTTCCGTTTGCGGGAGGGCGGTATTCTCAGCCTGTCAAAAAAGGTCGCAAGCAGCGGCCTTTTTTGGTATAATAGAAGCAGGTGATGATAATGCTGAAGAAGGAAATGGAACAGCGTCAAGCAATCGAAATGCTGTGTACCGATATGCTCGTCCCAAAGGATCATCT
>JAZQHO010000010.1:0-10906 GCA_045540635.1 Candidatus Limiplasma sp. | reverse complement strand
GCTGGCAATGAGGTAGGAGATGTACTTGCTCATGTCCGCTTCGATGAACCAGGGAGCTGCCTGCAGCTCGGGGGTGCGGTAGGTCAGGTTGGTGGAAATGATACGGCTGATGTAGCCTTCCTCATATGCCTTGTTGAAGGCAGTCAGACCGTTGGTGAACAGGGCGAAGGTAACGGAAGCAAAAATGCGGTTAGCCTTGCGCTTCTTCAGCTCCTTGGCCAGATCCAGAATGCTGTCGCCGGAGGAAAGGATATCGTCGCTGACGAGAACATCCTTGCCTTCTACGTTGTCGCCCAGATACTCGTGAGCAATGATGGGGTTGCGGCCTTCCACGATGCGGGTGTAGTCGCGGCGCTTATAGAACATGCCCATATCAAGACCAAGAACGGAGCTGTAGAAGATATTGCGGTCGATAGCGCCTTCGTCGGGGCTGATGATGACCATGTGATCGCGGTCAATCTGCAGATCCGGCTCGTGGCGGAACAGCGCCTTGAGGATCTGGTAGGAGGGCTTTACGCTGTCGAAACCCATCAGGGGCACAGCATTCTGCACACGGGGGTCATGTGCATCGAAGGTGATGAAGTTGGAAACACCCAGACTCTGCAGCTCCTGCAGGGCCAGTGCGCAGTCCATGCTTTCGCGGGTGGTGCGGCGGTGCTGACGGCCTTCGTACAGCATGGGCATGACCACGTTGATGCGCTTTGCACGGCCGCCGATGGCAGCGATCACGCGCTTCAGGTCAGCATAATGGTCATCGGGAGACATGGGAACTTCGCGACCGTACATCTTGTAGGTCTTGTTGTATGCGAACACGTCGGAGAGGATATAGATGTCATAACCACGAACACTGCCCTTGAGGACAGCCTTGCCTTCGCCGGTGCCGAACCGGGGCAGCAATGCCTCGATCAAGAAGTCGGAACGGTTGTAGCCCATCAGAGAGTACAGGGGGGTGTTGCCTTCCAGATCTGCCTGCTGCTCGTGCCACTTCATCAGCCAATCGTTGACCTTACGGCCAAGCTCTTCGCAGCCGGGCATGGCGATCAGTCCAAGGGGCGCGTAGGGTTGGGTTAAGAGTTCGTTGTTCCAAGTGCTCACAAAATCCGTCATTTTGCATGCTCCTTCTCAGTCGTACAGTCAGAGAGACAGCAATAGTATATCGTAAATCAGACAATCTGAAAAGCTACTTTTGAGAAAAATCCATACATTTTATTTCCGTTTGTCGAAAATGTGCGAATGCCATCCACATCCCACATATGCATGGCATATTCTGCTCTGAGGTGGTCAGTTATGCTTGCAATCTGGTTGTTTCTGGCAGGTTCGCTGCTGTTGTTTTCCCGGGAGGCGATGGAGGCTGCAACCAAAGCGGCACAAATATTTTGTGCCAGCGTGTTGCCAAGTCTCTTCCCCATGATGGTGCTGGGTGGGCTTGCAGAAAGTGCAACCACAGAGCTGCGGGGACGGAAGCTTTTTCTGGTGCTGTTCGGCTTCTGCGCCGGTTCCCCTGCCTCTGCACGGCAAGCGGCGCTGCTACACCATTGTTCGCCTTTTTCGCCCGGCGAACTGATGCCGCTATTGTGCATGTGCGGTGTGATGAGCCCCATGTTCTTTACCGGTACGCTTGGTACCCGGCTGGGCGGCGGTACCGGTTGGCTCATGCTGCTTGCGCACTGGATGGGGGCGCTGGCCACCGGCAGCCTGTGCCACCTTGCCTGTTATCGGAGGCATACCGCAGAGACTGTCGGTTCCTACCCAATAGCCGCCCC
This sequence comes from Candidatus Limiplasma sp., assembly GCA_045540635.1. Taxonomy (GTDB): domain Bacteria; phylum Bacillota; class Clostridia; order Christensenellales; family Aristaeellaceae; genus Limiplasma. The sequence goes on along the minus strand of JAZQHO010000010.1, from coordinate 9,143 downwards.
TAACCAATCGCCACGCCGGCTTACAGAAGCACTGCCCGCTGCCGTCTCGGCTGCCGGGCAGTCACTGCTCTCCGTACTGGGGACTATGATGCTGTTCAGCATCGTGGCAACAGTTATGCGGGCACTGCTGGGGCATCTGTTTCCCGCTTGGCTTGAGGGCAATCACCTTACTGTTGCCCTGCTGCATGCGGTGCTGGAGGTGGGCGGCGGCAGTTTCGCCATGCTGGAGGCAGGTGCGAAGCCATGGCTGCTCTGTGCGCTTTGCAGCTTCGGGGGCCTGAGTATCTGGCTGCAAAACCTGCTGTTTCTTGGTAATATGATACGCCCCGCAGAGCTGCTGTGCTGGCGCATGCTCCACGGGGCGTTGAGCGGGTTATGCTGTTTCGCGCTTCTGCTCCTGCACGCATAGCGGGGCGAAAGCAGAAGCCGATCAAATCAGTTTTCCTGTTTGTTCTCCGGGGTTTTGAATACCCAGAACTTGCTGGCCACATAGTTGAATACCATTACAAAGACCAGCACCAGCACACGGTTGACCACATTGGTCACGCCAATCAGCTTCAAAAGGTGCATCAAGCCTTGTTCAAAGAGCAGAAAGCTTACGATACGGCTGCCGGCAAACTGCACCAGCTCCACAAGGATGCGTCCCGCACCGGCTTTCCCCTGCCGGAACACCATCCAGCGGTTGATCCAGAAGGCAAACAGCACCGAGATGATCCAGCTGGCGGTGGAGGCGATGGTCAGCTGAAGGGGCGTAGCACGGTTGATGGCATCCACCACCCAGCCGATCAGGCTGCCACCGATAAAGGTATCCTTCTCCACCATCAGGAAGCACAGCCCATAGTGGATGATCATGCTCAGCAATGTGGTCAGCCCGCCTGCGATCACATAGCGAAGCAGCTCCGCCTGCTTGGAATGACCATCCAGATAAGCTTTGATCTTTTTAAACACGCCGGTGTTCCCTCCTTATTCTTCCCCATGGTCGCCACGGGCATAATCGCAACTGAGGATGTCCTCCAGCGGGATGGTGCGGGGCTTCTTGCCCGCGCCCACCAGTGCTGTGATGGAAATGCCGTTATCCTCCAGCACCAGCAGGGTGCGCTGCACCATCTGCCCGTCCAGCAGCAGCACGGCACGGATCTTGCGTCCCCGCTCCAGTGAATACCGCAGAAAACGTTTCATTGCCTGTATTCCTCCGGCACCTGAAAAATGCGGTGCTCCCTGCCGGAGCTTTCGTACACCACCGGGAACAGTGCCTCCAGCGATGCCTCATTCAGATCGTACCACCCGGCGCTACGCTCGTAGGAGCTGATGTAGATGTATTCCACGCCGTATTTGCTGAGCAGCCAGAGATTCTCTGCCGGTTCCTCAAAGAAAGCGGCGATCTCGTAGCGGCGGCTGGTGGTATCAAAGCCGTGGTAGTAAAGATAGCTGTCGGTGGAGCAGAGGATGGTACGCCCCGCCAGCGAACTGACCGGATTCAGGTGCTGGTTGCCGGTAAGGAACACGCAGTGCTCCGGCGTATTCTCCCGGATGTATTCCCCCACCGCCACGTCCTTGGCACTGTAGGCCTGATAATCGCTGCGGCATTCCCGAATCACCGTAAGGCCCGCAGAGAGGAAGCACACCGTAAGAAACATACCGGCGATCACACGGCGGCCGGCCAGGCCGCTGAGGCGCTCCCAGAGCTCCATGGCATAATCTGCAGCCATGGGCAGGCACAGCAGGAACCACACATAGAACAGCTTGTTGTTATCATATTCGTTGGGCTGGAAAAGGATCAGCTCGGCGATCAGGTAGATCAGAAAAGCCCCGCTGGCGATCAGCCGGTTCTGGCGCACATCATCGGGCATGGGCTGATCCTTGGGCTTGCGCTTCATAAGGGCCAGCAGGATAAGGATATACGGCAGACCGATGTTCTTGATGTAGAACCACAGATAGGGATCCACCAGACCCCTGCCGCCCCGGTTGTTGCACCAGTTGAACTGGAAGCGCAGAAAATGCTTGCTCTCCGTGGCCTGCACAAAGGTGAAGCCGAATAGCTGCGGCAGCGAAAGCACCGCAGCTGTAGCGCCGAACACCAGCCACGGCAGGAAGGCGCACAGTGCCGGGCTTTGGAGCCGCTTCATCCCCGGCAGGAAGGGTTCTGCGTCGCCGTACACATCATCTCTTTTGGCAGTGATGACGCAATAGAGGCACGCCCCCGCAGAGGTGAGCGCCAACGCCAGAAAGCTATGAGTATGAAGCAGCGGCATGCCACCTGCCATCACCCCCAACAACAGCATCTCCCGCAGGGTGTGCGGCTGCTTTTTGCACAGCGGGGGCAGCAGCAGATTGAGGCAGGGCATCAGCATGGTCCAGCCGCCCAGAATGCCACGTTGGGGAATGAGCATATCGCAGATCACGTTGACCCAGCGCAGGTTGTTGGGATCGGGCTGGTTGGTGGGGGTTTGGTAGTAGCCGTTGAACACACTTAGCAGATTGTCCCACAGGTCGGTAACAATACCGTTCTCCACCCTGCCGCTGAGGGTGTAGAAGAAACCCAGACCGCCGTTCAAAAACAGCAGGAAAAACGCAAGGAAGCGTGCTCCCTGCTTGCGGCACAGCTGAGAGACCAGCAGACCATAGCCCATGTAGACCAGCAGCATCATCACCGTGCCGGTAAAGGCCATGGCGGTGGGCAGCGACATGCCCAGCATATACATGCTGGTGGCGATGCTGTCCGCCAGATAGGGGTAGGCCATGGTAGCCCCCAGCATCAGGCTGTTTTCAAGCGGGAACTTGGCATTCACGATGCTGGTGGTCACTGCCAGATGCAGGGACAGATCGCCATAGGTGCTCTGCCCCACATGGTAAGCGCCGTCCGCCGCGGGACGGATGGAGTGCGTGTACTGCAAAAAACCGCTGAGGAGCGTCAGCGGTACCACCATCCACAACAGATCCAGTGCAAGGCGCTCCTCGGCGGCATCAAAGGGCTTGGTGGGGCGCTTGTCCCTGAGGAGCCACGCAAGAGCGCACAGCAGGAGCAATGTGGCGGCGGAGAGCCAGTGCGCCGTATCGCTGAAGCGTACCGCATACGCCCAGAGGGCGGGCAGCCACATAAGCAGCAGCACACCCAGCGAAAGCCCCACATACAGCCGCACCAGCGGTCTGCGCTGCGGCAACAGCATGCGGGCGATCCAGGCACCGCCCATCAGGAACAGAAGCAAATACAAGATACTCAGCAAAGCAAACCTCCTGTTTCGGCTGCACAGCTGCGCAGCCCCTTACACCGACAGCATGGAGCGGAAAAACTGCACCGCCGTCTGCAAAGCGCCGTCGGTAATGGTGCAGCGGCTCTCCAGCGCCTCATCGCCCGTTACCATGAAGGGCGAAAAACGATAGACCCTGCCGCCGGGCAGATCGTAAAAGCGGGCATCCGTCACCTGCGGGCAAAGACAGGGAGCGATGACCGTGCGTTCGAACTGGATCTCGATGGCGGTCTCCAGCGCATCCAGCGCCTCGCCCGCCCCGTTGCTTTCGTTGCCGTGGGTATAGTTGTTCTCCACCACCATCTGCAAGCCGTGGCGCTTGCAGTAGCGCTCCAGCCACTCCAGCGAGGTGGCCTCGACCGGCACCAGCAGCCGCCGGATCTGCAGCACTGCCTCCCGTGCAGGCACATCCCGACTGCCGGAGGCCTCCAGCGTGCACACCATCTGGCGGGAGACAAAAAACTGCTGCATAACGGAGCGGTTTCGCCATTTGAGCCGGATGAGCGGAAAAGTGAGCTTGGGATACCTGAGCAGCAGCGAATACAGCCCCGAAGCATGGCTTCCCAGCCGCTTGAGCATCCTGCGGCTGGCATTGCACAAGCCGGTGTGCAGCGGGTGCTGCTTCAGCTGCGCCGCCAGACGGAACAGCGCGCACATGCTGAGCCTGTCCCGTGCGATAACGGAGATATCCTGCATGGTTTTCTCATCGATGCCCACCAGCGCCAACGCTGCGCCCTTGGGCAGAAAATTGCGGAAGGCATCCATGGTCACATAACCGCCAAAATCCAGCACATAGCAGGGGGTTACGCCCCGTGCCTTCAAATGGGCTGCCATGCTGCGGGCGCCCTTGCCGCCGCTGAGCCCATCCATGCTGAGGGCAAGGATCAGATCACCACCGGGGCAGTAGCCATCCCGCAGCAGCTCCTCCAGCGCCTCCAGCAGCGCCACCACATGGGCACGGCTCAAGGGCACATGCAGCGGCATCTGCTCCGATTGCCAGCCCTGCTCTCCGTGCTGCCCCTCCGGCACATCCAGACGGGCGGTAAAAACAAGGGGGTCGGTCACACTGGCACCGCGCAGCTCCAGCAGCACGGCTCCGCACTCGAAGGTCTGCTGCTCCATGCGGGAGAACACCAGCGGATAGCTCTCCCGGAGCACCTGCATCGCCTGCTCCGCCCCCTCGGCGGTGTAGCCGGTATAGGCATCCAGCTTATGCAGCACATCTCTGGCACGACGGTAGTTGAGAGGGGCAAGAAATTCGTTCATCGCCTGAGGATCCTTTCCCGGGCAGCTCAGTGGGGCTGCGCTGCCTCGTATTCCTTCAGCTTCTGCAAACTGTCGCGGGTATAGAAAACCATGGCATAGAGCGCAATGCCCACCGCCAGCCAGATGATGATCACATCGATGCCGATGGGCAGCCACGGCAGCGCTTGTGCCAGCTGATCGTGGAAAAAGCTGAGCAGCAGCCCCAGAATAAAGGCGCAGTGCGCCACCTTGCCGGACATCTGGCTATGCACCACCAGTCCCCGCTTCAGCAGGCGGTAGCTGCCGTACATGAGATAGGCTTCCTTGGCAAAAAGCACCAGCACTGCCGCCAGCGGGATCACGCCGGGGATGAAGCGGTTGCCGAACACCATGGAAAACATGGCGGTAAGCACCATCACCTTGTCCGCAAGGGGATCCATCAGCTTGCCAAAATCGGTAATGAGATTGTACTTGCGGGCAATGTAGCCGTCCAGCAGGTCGGTAAAGCTGGCAAGCAGGAAGGTGAACAGCGCCCAGTACTTGCGCCCCCGCATAAACAGCACCACATACACCGGCACCAGCAAAAGGCGGAGCAGGGTAAGGGCATTGGGAACATTGGCGTTCTTACGGATGTACTCTTTCAGATTCAACGTAAAGGCCTCCTTAGCTGTAGCACCGCCGGCAGGCTGCCGAACGATAAAAAACACAATCGCAGCGGCCGCCAACTGGGGTACCCTTTATTATATCATTTCCATAAATGGCATGCAAGGCATACCTTTTCTCCAAAGAAACCGCATTGCGCCAAAAGCCCCTTCGTGGTATGATAGGCGGGATAACAAAAGACAAAACGAATCCCATCGATCGGAGGAAGAACCATGCTGCACCACGACTCTCACCTTCTGCGCTACCGCGATCCGCTGGGCCCCATCCCTGCGGGCGGAAAGGTGAGCATCCGCTTTCTGTGCAACGAGAGCAGCGCCGTAACCCTGCGCACATGGGACGGCAGCGAGCACCTGACCCCCATGGCACAGGTGGAAGAGCATCTCTTTGAGGCAAAGATCACCGTACCCGAAACGCCCATGCTTTTCTGGTACGATTTCATCATTCACGGCAAGGACGGCGACCTGCGCTACGGCAACTCCGGCGACCAGCTGGGTGGTGAGGGCTTCCCCACCATCTGGCAGCCTGCCAGTTACCAGATCACCGTTTACGACCCGGCCTACAAGACCCCCGAATACATCCGCCACGGCGTGGTGTACCAGATCTTTCCCGACCGCTTCTTCAAGGATGCAAACGGCATTGCCGGACGGGAGGCGCAGGTAGAGGCCGCTCACCCGGAAGCCACCTTCCACAGCGAGTGGAACGAACGCCCCACCCTTGACCTTGACCCTGAGACCGGCGATAACCGTGCGCTGGACTTTTTCGGCGGCACGCTGAAGGGCATTACCAAAAAACTGGATTACCTCAAGACGCTGGGCATCAGCGTCCTGTACATCAACCCTGTATTCCGGGCCCGCACCAATCACCGCTACGATACCGGCAGCTATGAAGAAATCGATCCCATTCTGGGCAGCGATACAGACTTTGATCTGCTGATCGCCGAGGCGGAAAAGCGCGGCATGCGGGTGATGCTGGACGGCGTTTTCAGCCATACCGGCTCCGACAGCATGTATTTTAACCGTTTCGGGCGCTACAACACTCTGGGGGCATACCAGAGTCTGGGTTCCCCCTACTACCCGTGGTACAGCTTTGAGGAACATCCCCACCGCTACCGCACATGGTGGGGCTTTCAGACCCTGCCCACCGTGAACAAGGATCACCCCGAATACCGCCGGTACCTGCTGGATGCCAAGGACGGTATTCTGCCCCGCTGGGTGCGCCGGGGTGCCTGCGGCTGGCGGCTGGATGTGGCCGACGAGCTGCCCATGAGCATGCTCCGGGATATGCGCACCGCCATCCGCTCCGTGCGTGAGGACGCGGTGCTGCTGGGCGAGGTGTGGGAAGATGCCAGCAACAAGGTGGCCTACAACCAGCAGCGCTGCTACTGCCTTGGTGATACGCTGGACAGCGTGATGAACTATCCCCTGCGTCGCGCTGTGATCGATTTCTTTACCGGTGCCTGCGATGCGCACCATCTGCGCCGGGTGATCCTGCACCAGCAGGAGGTCTACCCTGCCCCCTTCTTCTACTCCCTGATGAACCTGCTGGGCAGCCATGACCGGGTACGCATCCTCAACGCCATGGCAGGCTGGGACCGGGAGGGCGCTGCGCAGATGGATCGCATGGAAGCCAGCCGGATCTATCTGGATAAGGATACCCGTGCCGCTGCGCAAAAGAAGGTGCTGGAGGCCATTCGGCTGCTGTGTGCCCTGCCCGGTGCGCCCACTATTTATTACGGCGACGAGATCGGTATGCAGGGCATGGCAGACCCGTGGAACCGTGCGCCCATGGACTGGGAGCATGCGGATGCCGCCGTGCAGGATGCCGTGCGCACCATGCTCAACAAGCGCCTGAACACGCCCATGCTGCAGACCGGCCACCTGAGCGTGGAGGCTGACGGCTCCGATGCGCTCATCATCAAGCGCTTTGCCGTGGAGGGCAAGGATGTTTTCGGCAACCCCATCGAGGGCGACGAGATCTTTGTGAGGATCAGCCGGTAACGGGGAAGGACGTCGGGGCGCTGCCCCACATAAACTACAACGAAAGGGAGGAAAATCGAATATGAAGTTTACCTCCCTGCGTTTGCAGCAATTCCGGAACTATCCGTTTTTAGAGCTGCACCCCGGCGAGGGCGTTACCGTGCTCTACGGCCCCAACGGCAGCGGCAAGACCAATCTGCTGGAGGCCATGCACCTGCTGTCTTTGGGGCGCAGCCACCGCACCTCGCAGGATCAGGAGATGATCGCCACCGGGCAGCATGTAGCCATCGTGCACGGGCAGACCGAGCGTTTGGATGGCGGGCATGAGTTGGAGGTGCGCCTCTACCCCTTCGAAAAGCCCCGCAAACGGGTGCTGCTCTACGGCAAACCCGCCTCCCGCATCTCCGACCTGATGGGTCATGCCACCGTGGTCATGTTCTCGCCGGAGGATATCCGCATCGTCAGGGACGGCCCTGCTGCGCGCCGCCGCTTTGTGGATATGCAGCTGAGCCAGATCCGCCCCAGCTATGTAAAGGCGCTGAAAACCTACCTGAGCACGCTGGAGAACCGCAATGCGCTTCTGAAGCAGGCCAAATTCGGCAGCACCGGCGATTTTGAAAACGAGCTTGCCGCATGGGACGAGCAGCTGGCTGCCGCCGCCGCACCCATCGTAAATGCCCGCAGATGGTTCCTCAACGAGCTTTCCGGCTACGCCTCCCGCCAATATGCCGATATTTCCGAAAACCCATCCGAGCCATTTGAGATCCGCTACACCGGCCCTCTGGCTCAGACCGATACCCCCTACCGGGATATGCTGGCAGGACTCGCCCGCACCCGTAAGGAGGATATGCAGCGGCTCTTTACCCACTTCGGCCCTCACCGGGACGACATCGCCATGACCCTCTGCGGCAAGGAGCTGCGTGCCTACGGCAGTCAGGGGCAGCTGCGCACCGCCGTGCTTTCCATGAAGCTGGGCGAGATCAGCCTGATCGAAAACGAAATGGGCGAGCTGCCTGCGCTGCTGCTGGATGATGTTTTCAGCGAGCTGGACATCCGCCGCCGCAGTGCTCTGCTGCGGGCCACCGAGCATTTGCAGACCTTCCTTTCCTGTACCGACAAGCAGGATGCAGCCGGTGCACACGCCGAGCAGTTTCTCCGGGTGTCGCAGAACGCAGCCGGAGAAGCGGCTGTAACGGAGGGATGATATGTACCGAGCGTTGATCGACCGCTTCGCTTTCCTCTGCCGGGAGACCTTCGCAGAAAATCTGACCGGCGTTTACCTGCACGGCTCCATGGCCATGGGCTGCTTCAACCCGGAAAAAAGCGACATCGACCTGATGGTGGTGGTGAAGGATGAGCCTTCGGACGAAAGCAAGCTTTCCTTTATGCACGAGCTGGTCAGGCTCAATGAGGAAGCCCCTGCCAAGGGCATCGAGATGAGCATCGTTACCCAAGCCGCCGTAAAGCCCTTTCAGTATCCCACGCCCTTTGTGCTGCACTTCTCCCCCATGCACCTTGACCGGTTCCGGCAAGATGCCGCCGCATATGTGACCGGTATGCGGGGCGTGGATCCCGATCTGGCGGCGCACTGCACCGTTCTGCGCAGCCGTGGCATCGTGCTGTATGGCGCACCCGTCCCCGAGTTGTTCGGAGAAGTGCCCAAAGAGGCTTATCTGGACAGCATCCGTCAGGATGTGGCAGAGGCCGCCGAAGATATCCTGACCGATCCTCTGTACATCACGCTGAACCTGTGCCGGGTGCTGGCCTTTGCAGAGAAGGGGCTGGTGCTCTCCAAGCAGGAGGGCGGGCAGTGGGGGCTTTCCCGTCTGCCGGAAGCGTACCGCCCGCTGATAGAGCTTGCGCTGAGCTGTTATGCCTCCGGCAACGCTATGACCGTGGAAGAAACAGCTGCCCACACCTTTGCCGAAGATATGCTGAAGCGGATCGGACAGGCCACCGGCTGAAGCTGCAAGCAGCACACAAATCCCCCGCCGCACGGCTGAAACGCAGC
>JAZQHO010000009.1:0-3066 GCA_045540635.1 Candidatus Limiplasma sp. | reverse complement strand
CCCCCCACGCCCCAAAGCCGGAAAGCAGGCTGGATACCAGCGTGGAAATGGGCACCCTGTGCGCCTTCTACGGCACACTGCTCACCGATAAGCAGCGGCAGGCGCTGCTGCTCCACTACGAGGAGGACTACTCTCTGGGCGAGATCGCCGAGCAGCTGGGCTGCTCCCGGCAGAGCGTGCACGAGCTCATCACCCGCTCGGGTGAAAAGCTCCGCAGCTACGAAAACGCCGTGGGCGCAGCAGAGCGCATGCGGCAGGTGGTGGATCGGCTGGAAGCCGCCGCCGCCCTGCTCACAAGCCTCTCGGAGCGCGACCTGCCTCCGGAAGCCCGCAGCGAGGCACAAAAGGCGCTCCGCCTCATTCAGCAAACCATCGAACAGGAGGAGAGGGACCATGGCATTTGAAGGGCTCAGCCAAAAGCTTTCCGGGGCGCTCTCCAAGCTGACCGGACGCGGCAAGCTGAACGAAGCCGCCGTCAAGGAGGCCATGAAGGAAGTGCGTATGGCGCTTCTGGAGGCCGACGTCAACTACAAGGTGGTCAAGGATTTCTGCAAGACCGTTACCGAGCGGGCCGTGGGCCAGCAGGTCATGGAAAGCCTCCAGCCTGCCCAGCATGTCATCAAGATTGTTAATGAAGAGATGACCGCCCTTATGGGCACCGAGCACAGCCGCCTCACCTGGTCCAGCTCCGTTCCTACCATCTATATGCTGTGCGGCCTGCAGGGCGCCGGTAAGACCACCATGTGCGGCAAGCTGGCCAACTACCTGCGCAAGCAGGGCAAAAAGCCCATGCTGGCCGCCTGCGATATCTACCGCCCCGCCGCCATCCAGCAGCTGCAGGTGGTGGGCAAGCAGATCGATATCCCCGTCTACGAGCACGGCACGCAGGATCCGGTCAAGACCGCCAAGGAAGCCATCGAGCAGGCCCGCTACTACGGCCGGGATGTGCTCATCATCGATACCGCCGGCCGCCTCCACATCGACGAGGCGCTCATGGAGGAGCTCCGCCGCATCAAGGCAGAGATCAAGCCCCAGGAGATCCTCTTCACCGTGGATGCCATGACCGGTCAGGACGCAGTCAACGTTGCCAAGACCTTCGACGAGAATCTGGGCATCGACGGCGTTATCCTCACCAAGCTGGACGGCGATACCCGCGGCGGTGCCGCCCTCAGCATCAAGGCTGTGGTGGGCAAGCCCATCAAGTTCTGCGGTATCGGCGAAAAAATGTCCGATCTGGAGCTGTTCCACCCCGACCGCATGGCCAGCCGCATCCTTGGCATGGGCGACGTGCTCACCCTCATCGAAAAGGCCGGCGAGGCCATGGACGAGAAGGATGTGGAGCGCCTCGCAGGTCGCAAGCCCACCGAGCTGACGCTGGAAGATTTCCTCCAGCAGATGCAGCAAATGAAGAAGATGGGCGGCCTTTCCAGCATGCTCAGCATGCTCCCCGGCATCGGCAACAAGTTGGCTGATGTGGAGATCGACGATGATGCCATGAAGAAGCCTGAAGCCATCATCCGCTCCATGACCCCCCGCGAGCGCCGCAACCCCGGCATCCTGAATGCCAGCCGCCGCAAGCGCATCGCCGCCGGCAGCGGCACCACCGTGCAGGATGTGAACGCCCTCATCCGCCAATTCGAGCAATCCAAGCAGATGATGAAGCAGATGATGAGCCGCAAGGGCAAGTTCGGCCGCATGAAGATGCCGTTTTGATGGGAACGTTGGGGCTCCGCCCCAAACCCCGGCAGGGGCCTGAGGCCCCTGCACCCCGCAGATTGCGCCGTTTCACGGCGCAAAAGAAGACCCCTCCCTGAAAGCCTCCCTTGTGTAAAGGAAGGTAGCAGCCCGAAGGGCTGACGGAGGGATTGTACACCCCGCTGTTAACCCAATTATGGTTTACAGATACATCAACCACACACACCAACCGAAAGCAGGAGGAATACCAAAATGGTCAAGATTCGTCTGAAGAGAATGGGTATGAAGAAGAAGCCTTTCTACCGTGTCGTCGTCGCCGATGAGCGCTGCCCCCGCGATGGCCGCAACATCGCCGAGATCGGCTACTACAACCCCATGACCGAGCCCGCCACCATCAAGTTTGATGTGGAAGCCGCCAAGCAGTGGCTGGCCAACGGCGCTCAGCCCACCGACACCGTGAAGGTTCTGCTCAAGAAGAGCGGCATCATCGAGGGCTAAGCCACATGAAAGAACTGGTGGAATACGTCGCCCGGTCTCTGGTGGACAACAAGGACGCCGTGACCGTGGAGGAGACTGTCGGGCCTGAGGCCACCATTCTGGAGCTTCATGTTGCGCCCGAGGATATGGGCAAGGTCATCGGCAAGCAGGGCCGCATCGCCAAGGCCATCCGTGCCGTGGTTCGTGCCGCTACCGCCAAGAACCAGAAGCCCGTTTTCGTGGAAATTCAGTAATTCCGGTCAAACAGGGAACCCCCGTGGTACGCCGCCCGGCGGCCTTGGGCGGTTCCCTTTTGCCATGTTTGAAGGAGAAACACCCCTATGAAGCAGGAGCATTTGCTCATTGGCGAGATCACCAAGCCGCAGGGCATCCGGGGCGAGGTGAAGCTGCGCCATTATACCGATGATATCGACCGTTTTTTCGATCTGGAGTCCGTGCTCATCCCGGATGGCAGCAGCTTCCGGGAGCTGACCGTCACCCATGCCCGGGTCAACGGGGATGATGTGTACCTGACCTTTGAGGGCATCGCCGACCGGGATCAGGCGGAGAAGCTGCGGGGTGCCAAGCTGTATGTGGATCGCGCCCACGCCCGCCCCCTGCCGGAGGATGAGGTCTTTATCGCGGATATTCTCGGTCTGCCTGCGTTTGATACCAAGGGCAATCCCATCGGCACGCTGGAGGATGTGCTCACCCCCGGCGGAGTGGATGTGTTCGTGTTCAAGACCCCCAAGGGCACCCTGATGACCCCCGGTCTCAAGGATGTGCTCCAGGAGATCAACGTGGAGGAAGGCCGCATCGTGCTCAATGAGGTACGGCTGGCGGAGGTATCCGTCTACCAGTGATGCACGTCCGGCACGCCGCCAAGGCGTGGCG
>JAZQHO010000008.1:0-3389 GCA_045540635.1 Candidatus Limiplasma sp. | reverse complement strand
CAGGCGTGTTTTTTGACGAGCTGAAAGCGGGTGCCGCAGAAACGCGGCAGCCGCTTTTGGTTATACCCTCCATTCACAGCCGCTGCAGCCGTAAAAAGGCATCGTATGTGGTTTCTTCCACCTGCTTCATCCACGGAAGCGGGTCGCTTTCGTTTTTCTGGCAGATCTGATGCATGGCCTCCACCAGCACATGGCAGGCGGCGGTGGTATCGTGCCCTTCGGCGGTGCGGGGGCTGGCGTAGATCAGGCTGCGCAGCGCAAAGCCGTACCGCTGCAGCGGGATCTGCGGGGTCTCCGGACAGCGCTGGGCAAGAAGCTCCCGGAGCAGTGTGAGCACCAGCTGTTGCTCGGCGGTATACTGCTGCACCCAAGGCCACCTCTTTTCCCATCGATCAGCGTTCCGCAGACGGGGCTGCGGCAGAGACTTTCCTCTTTCGCTTTAGCATTTTAGCACGTTGATACGATCGGGTGCAAGACTTATTTTACCAATAAATAGTAATTAAGCCGAAAATCATTTTTTGTACAAAACAGAGATGAGGGCTCTGGCTGCCCGTGAGCAAATATTGCATGCAGCAATGCATAGCACGCTACGGACAGCCATTGACGCAAACGTTTGCACTGGTAAAAAATGATAAAGGCTTGTTTTGTCCCGCTCTGTGGTTCCGCTGCAAACATATATATAATGAAGAAACTCGATTCGCACCGGTCGTGGCAGTTGCATGTTTCGGAAAACGCAACCAAAAGATACATAGTGTTATCTTTGATTGGTTGACCTTCCTTTTTCGCCGTGGCATACTGAGAGGGAGGTGAAAACATATGGCAATGATCGTAAACCAGATCAAGCTGCTGCGCAGCCGCATGGGTCTTACGCAGGAGCAGGTAGCCGAAGCGGTGGGCGTATCCCGGCAGGCGGTGGCCAAATGGGAAAAAGGCGATACCCTGCCGGATATCGAAAGCTGCATCCATCTTGCGGATCTGTTCCGCGTACCGCTGGATTCGCTGGTCAGAGGCATCAAGGAAAACGGCGACAGCGCAGATGGGCAGAAAATGTTCGGCTGCGTGCGCATGAACGAGAAAGGACAGATCACCCTCCCGGCACAGGTTCGGGAGGTCTTTGGGCTCAAGCCCGGCAATATGATCCTTGTTCTGGCGGATACGGAGAAGGGCATCGCACTGGTCAACATGTGCGGGCCGGAGGAGAACATGGTATTCCCGGTTGGGTCCCATACGGAAGGAAAGGAACAGAGAGAAGAATGAATGCCATCGAAGCAAGGGCGCTCACCAAGCGCTTTGGTAACAAGACCGCCGTGGATCATATCGACCTTGCCGTGCCGGAGGGGCAGCTGTTTGCCCTGCTGGGCGTGAACGGCGCCGGTAAGACCACCACCATCCGCATGCTTACCTGCCTTTCTGCCCCTACAGAGGGCGAATGTGCCGTCTGCGGTGCAGACTGTATCCGTCAGCCGGAGGCGGTCAAGGCGGCGGTGGGCATCTCGCCGCAGGATACGGCGGTGGCGGAGAACCTGACCGTGCGGGAGAACCTGCGCTTTATGGCGCAGGTATACGGCTGCGATGCGGGGGAGACCGCCCGCCGCACCGAGGAGATGATCGACCGCTTCCGCATGCAGGAGGTGGCGGACAGCCGGGCCAAGACCCTTTCCGGCGGCTGGAAGCGCAAGTTGTCCATCGCCATGGCGCTGATCGGTCAGCCCCGTGTGCTGTTTCTGGATGAGCCCACCCTGGGGCTGGATGTGCTGGCCCGCCGGGAGCTGTGGAAGGTGATCCGGGAGCTGAAGGGCAGCATCACCATCCTGCTGACCACCCATTACATGGAGGAGGCGGAGCAGCTGGCGGATCGTATCGCCGTGATGATCGGCGGGCGCATTGCCGCCTGCGGCACGCTGGCGGAGCTGGAGACCCTCACCGGCAAAGCCGGTCTGGAGGAAGCATTCGTTGCCATTGCAGAAGGGAGCCTGAACGAAGATGCATAAGATACGGGCATTCGCGCTGCGCTGCGCAAAGGAGATCCTGCGGGATCCCCTCAGTTACATTTTCTGCGTGGGCTTTCCCATCGTGATGCTGCTGATTATGACGCTGGTGGACCGCAGCATCCCCAAAGCGGTGGGCATGACCATCTTCCGCATTCCCAGCCTTTGCGGCGGCGTGATGATCTTCGGCCTCACCTTTGTGATGCTCTTTACCGCCATGACCGTTGCCAAGGATCGCAGCGGCGCATTTCTGATGCGCATGTACGCCACCCCCATGCGGGCGCTGGATTTTACCGTGGGCTATCAGCTGCCCATGCTGGCCATTTCGCTGGTGCAGGGGCTGCTGATCGCCGCTGCATCGCTGATCATTTCGCTGGTGACGGACGGCGGGCTCACTGTGGGCGGGCTGCTTGTGAGCCTTCCGGCACTGGTGCCCTCGGCGCTGCTGTTTACGGCGCTGGGCTTGCTGTTCGGCACCCTGTTCAATGAGAAGGCCGCCCCGGGGCTGTGCTCCATCGTTATTTCGCTGGGATCCTTTCTGGGCTCCATCTGGTTTGATGCGGAGGCCACCGGCGGCGTGCTGCTCAGGATCAGCAAATGCCTGCCGTTTTACTACTGCACCAAGTCTGTCCGTGCTGCCGTGCGGCTGGAGCTGACCGGCGAAGCCTTCTGGCTGCCCCTGCTGGTGGTGTGCTGCTGTGCGGCGCTGCTCACGGTCTGCGCCGCCGAGGTGTTCCGGCTGAAGATGCGGGCAGAGCTGGCGTGATGCTGATCGAGGCTCCTTCTGAAAGGAGGGAGCCTCAGACTGCTGAAAAACCCCAGAGGTATCGGAGGGCCGCAGCCCTCCGATTGTCAATCCGAAACCAGCGGCGTGCATTGCGGCCCAAAGCCGACCACGGGGCGGCTTAGGGCTTCGGCGCTGCGGGAGCGCTATCGCGCTGTCCTCACGCCTCGGTTCACTGCGTTCACCCTTCTGGTGGTTTCGGAAGCTTACGAAGTAAGCATTCCTATCGCCGTTTGCCGCCCGGGGAGCCGTAGGCTCCTAGGCAAACGGTGCAAAAGTCGTCGAAAAAGTCGCCGCAGGCGAGTTTTTTGACGAGCTGAAGGGACTGCTTTTTCATAGCAGTCCCCTTTCCTTTACAGAAATGCAGCCAGCGTATTGAGGGCAGCCAGACTGCCCTTCACCTTCAGCTTGCCGGTGAGCAGGGCGGCGGCAGGCTTCAGCTGCTTGTTGAAAATGGCCAGCAGATGTTGTTCCTTGCCGGTGATGGTCACGTCGGTGGCGTCGCTGTCGGTCAACGGGCGGTAGCGGCCGTCCTCCAGCGCAAAGGCCCGGCTGACGCCGCTGTCCGAAGCGGTCAGGCGGTAGCTGTTGGTAACGCCCCGGAAGGTATCCTCGTG
>JAZQHO010000007.1:0-18087 GCA_045540635.1 Candidatus Limiplasma sp. | reverse complement strand
CCGCCCCATGAGCAGGAGACCCCCGAGCCGCCGGTCATTACCCCGGAGCCGGAGATCCAGCCGCCCGAGGAGCAGGATTGGAAATGGCTGTGGTGGCTGCTGGCGCGGGTGCTGCTGGCAGCGCTGTTCCTGCGCATTGCCCTGCGCACCCCCGACAGGGTAGCCGCCCGCGAGAAGGAGATCTCCGGCAAGCTGTTCGTCTACGGCAATGCTGTGGCGCAGGTGCTGCGCATGCGGGGCCAGAAAGCGCAGCCCGGCGAAACGCCCATGCTCTTTGCCCGCCGCATGGATAAAGCCCGTACAGCCTCCGTGCCCATTACGCCCCTGTGGCGCTCCATGACCCTTTGCAACTACAGCCGCCGCACGCCTACCCAGATGCTGGCGGATCAGGCGCGGGATACCTTCCGTGCGGTATACAAGAGCCAGAACCTGTTTGTAAAGCTGCGCTTCCTGCTGAGCGCTGCATTGCAGAAGAACTTCTACCGTATGCTCACCACTCAGCTGGTGCACGAGGAGCCTGCAAAGCCCTTCCAGCTGCCCGGTATGGCGCTGAAGAAGGGCAAAGGCAGAAAGAACAACGCCCTCTTCCAGCCCGGTGAAGCCGAGCGCAGACGCATGGAGCTGCAGAATCTGGAGATCGAACGCAGCGTACAGGAGGCCATGGCGCAAACAGAAGCCGCCATGCAGACGCTCCGGCGTACCCGCAAGGGGCACTCTGCCGATGAGCCGCCTGCCACAGACAGCACCGAGCCTGCAAACGGGTCTGCCACAGCGCCCGGCGCAGACAACAGCGCCGGCAGCCCCCGCCGCCGCAGACGGCAGGGAGAATGACCGCCGCAAACAAACCATCCGTTTTTTCGGGGAAAGGAGTGCCATGAGCCACCTGACGGAAAAACTCTTCCCACCGGGGCAGCAGCCTGCTCTGAGCGAGTATCTGGTAACCGTGCGCCACCGGCTCAGCCTGAGCCGCCGCCACACCAGAGAAATGCTGGAGGATCATGTAAAAGCGCTGCGCTGCCTGTGCGACAAGGGGCTTTCGCTGGAGGAGGCCATGGCACGCCTGAGCCCGGCACGGCTGGGCACCTTTTACCAAAAGGAGCGCACCGACTGGTACCCGCTGGATCATGCGGCGAAGATCTACCCTCTGAGCATGAGCACCAAGCGGATGATGGTATTCCGTCTGAGCTGCTACCTGACAAAGCCCGTTGAGCCGGAGCTGCTGCAAATGGCGCTTTCCTACACCATGCGCCGCTTCCCGGTGTTCGCCACATCCATCAAGTGCGGTTTTTTCTGGCACTATCTGGATTCGGTGATGCGCCGCTGGGCAGTGAGCCCGGAAAACGAGCTGCCCTGCGCTGTGATGAAGGTGGGTGCTGTGCGCTCCCCTTCCCTGCGGGTGGTGTACTACCGCAACCGCATCAGCGTGGAGTTTTTCCACATTCTGACCGACGGCAGCGGCGGCAGCCAGTTCCTGCGCACGCTGGTAAAGACCTATCTGGAGCTGACCGGCGCAGTGCTGCCCGACTTTGACGGAGCCTTTTCGCTGGAGGAAGCGCCCGACCCCGCCGAATGGGAGGATGCCTTCCCCATCACAGGAGATGGCGCAGCCAAGGGTTTTTCCGACAAGCTCGCCCTGCAGATGCGGGGCATGCTGCCCCTTGAGCAGCCCAACCGGGTGCTGCACTACAACCTGAACACCGATGCCCTGCTGGCTGCCGCCCGCAGCCGGGGCTGCACCGTTACGGGGCTGCTGCTGGCTGTTCTGATGCTGGCCTGCCGGGATGCCACCCACATCCGCCCCCGCAGCAAAAAGAAGATACAGATCCAGCTGCCGGTAAACATGCGCAAGTTTTACCCGGTCAAAACCCTGCGCAATTTTTCCATGTATACCAGCATCCGGCTGCATCCCTCCCGGATCACCACGGTGGAGGAGATGCTGCCGGAGATCATGGAGCAGATCCGCACGGGCACAGCCCAAGAGCCGCTGGAGGAATCCATGCGGATGAGCTGCCGGCTGGTGCGCTGGCTGCGCTTTATCCCCCTGAGCATCAAGCGCCCCATTGCCTACTTTATCTACGGCAAGCTGGGCGATGGCGTTTTCACCACCACGTTCAGCAATCTGGGGGCGATCCGGCTGCCGGAGGAGATGCAGCCCTATGTGGACAAATTCGATTTTGTGCTGGGCCCGCCGGTGGAGAACCGGGCCATCTGCTCCCTGTGCAGCTACAGCAGCAAAAGTGTGCTGACGGTCGTCAAAAACACGCATGTGACCCTCTTTGAGGATGCGCTCTACCACTATCTTTGCCAGCTGGGGCTGACCCCCGTGATGGAGGGCAGCAGCTGAGCCGGAAGGGAGCGAGCCCGGATGGATGTACAGATCACCTACCCCCAGGTGAAAAAACGCAATTTCTTTGTGCGCAATGCCCGTGACCTGTGGCGGGCGCTGTTCACGCTGATCGCCTACACCTGCCTGATCGTGGATATCCTCACCCCCGGCATCCACTGGAGCCTGATCGTGATCGGCGGGCTGGGCGTGCTGTGGATCGCCCTGCTCTACCGCCCGCAGGTGGAGAACACGCTCATCAAGAAAGGCTGCGATGTGCTGGTGGCGGTGTGCCTGTACCTGCTGCTGCTGGAGAGCGTGGTGGGCGGCCAATGGGGCGCATTTGTGGCGCAGATCGTCTATTTTGGCATGCTGATCCTGCTGGGGCTGTATTTTCTGTTCTACTTCCGCAGGCAGAAGCGGCATTTTCTGCCGCTGTTCGAAATGCTGCTGGCGGGCATGGTCTCCACGCTGATCATGCTGGCGCTGCGCATCCGGCTTTCGTGGCCCATGATCGTGGTGGGCAGCGTGAGCCTTGGCATACAGCTGCTGATGCTGGTGCTGTACTGGAAGCCCATGGGGCTGGAATACCACAAAAAATTTCATGTGTAAGGGGAGCAGACCAGCTAAAACGAGCTGCCGCAGTTTTACTGCGGCAGCTCGTTTTCTCTTTACGTAGCGCTCTGCTTCTGGCCGTTGGCGGTGCCGGGCTGGGTAAGCCCGCCGCCGGTCAGCTGAGCGGCGATCTCCAGCGTCTTGGTCTGCAGCTGCTCAAAGCTGGCGCCTGCATCGTCCATCATGTCGTTGAGGGCAGCAATGGACTTGCGCAGGGTGGCGCTGTCGGTCACATGCACGGCGGTGATGGTCTTGTCGGTCATCTCCACCCGCTCGGTGATCATGCCCTTGAGGCGGTCGGTCATGCCGCCCTGATACTGTCCATCGTAGCTTACGCCCACCAGCGCAATGTTGCCTACCACCACGGCAGAGGCATCATCCACCTCGGAGAGCTTTTCCACCTCGTCCTCCACACGGTCGCTGAGACGGCGGGCATCCTCCACGGTGCCTGCTGCGCCCACGGTGGCAGGCTCAGCCGTGGCGGCGGGCATCGTGCTCTGGGTAGCCGCAGGAGAGGTAGTCACCTGCGGGGCGGCACTCACCATACCGTTGGGGCCTGCGGTGGGCTGGGGCATCGTGTCCGCATTGCTGGTGCAGGCCGTGAACAGACCTGTGCACAGAAGAGAGATCGCCAATAGGGTTCCGGTTTTCTTTTTCAAAGCTGTTCGCCTCCTCGCGGCTATTGTGCGCAGGCGCAGGCGGCGATATTTACGACAATCCTTGCCACTGATGGAGAACGTTTGTTTTTGAAAAATGTGGCGGGTTGGAGGCGGGAGTTCCCTCCGGCAAGAGGGAGCCTGCATGGGTGGGTGTTGAGTGAGTCTTACCGGGGTGTCTTTCTGTGCTTTTTATTTTCGGTTCTTGGCATACGCCATGATCCGCTCTGCCATCTCACTGCTGATACCCTCCACCTCCATCAGCGCTTCTTTGGAGGCGGTAAAGATGGGCTTCACGCCGCCGAAATGGCGGATGAGGGCGGTGCGGCGCTTGGGGCCGATGCCCTCGATGTTATCCAGCTCGCTTTGCAGGTTGCTCTTGCCCCGCAGCGCCCGGTGATGGGTGATGCCAAAGCGGTGCGCTTCATCGCGGATGTGCTGGATGAGCAGCTGGGCATTGGATCGGCGATCCAGCACAATGGGCTCCTCCCGATCCGGCACGAAGATAATCTCGAACCGCTCCGCAAGGCTGAACATGGGAATATCCGCGCCGGCAGCCTTCATGGCCCGCTGGGCATAGCGCAGCTGCTCCGGGCCGCCGTCGATCAAAATGACATCCGGCAGCTTGGAAAACCGCCCCGCAGCGGGATCCAGCCCGTTTTCGGTGCGCTCCCGGTATTCCTCCAGCCCGTGGCTCAGGCGGCGGAAGATAACCTCATACATGGAGGCGAAATCGTTGGGGCCCTCCACAGTCTTGATGCGGAAATGCCGGTACTCCTTCTTGGCGGGCTGACCCTCCTCAAAGACCACCATGGCCGCCACGCTGAGGATGCCCTGCGTGTTGGAAATATCGTAGCCCTCGATGCGCCGGGGCAGCGTGGGCAGAGCCAGTGCCTCCTTCAGCTCCTCCATGGCAAGGGTGGTGCGGGCATACTTGACCTGTTGGCTCTCCCGGTGATGGAAAAGGGCATTTTCCGCATTCTTCACCGCCAGACGGATCAGGTCGGCCTTATCGCCCCGCTGGGGACAGGCCAGCGTCACCGCCCCGCCCTTGCGCTCCCGCAGCCACTGCTCCAGCTCGCCGACGGGCTCGGGCAGGCACTGCACCAGTACATTGCGGGGAATGAGCTGCTCATCATCGTAATACTGGGTAAGGAACTGGGCAAGAATCTGCTCCGGCTCGTCGCTGCCGCAGCCTTCCATCAGGATGGCGCGCCCGCCCTCCATGCGTCCCGCACGGATGTGGGTGAGCTGCACCATGGCATCGATCCCGTCCACCGCCACAGCGAGAATATCCTGCTCCACTTCTTTGGTCTGGATGGCGTGCTGCTCCTCCATCAGCTGTTTAATATCGGAGATCTTATCCCGTATGATGGCCGCCTGCTCGTATTCCATGCGCATGCTGGCGGCAAGCATCTCTTTTTCCAGCTGTTTGAGCAATTCCCGGCTGTCACCGCTGAGGAAGGCGATCACCCGGTCAAGAATGGCGCGGTAGTCGCTCTCGCTCACCAGCCCGGCGCAGGGCGCAAGGCATTTGCCGATCTGGTGGTTCATACACGGGCGGCGGGGCGTTTTCAGAGGCAGATTCTGCTTGCAGGTGCGCAGGGGAAAAAACCGGCGTACCTCCTCCATTACCTGCCTGACCGCCGTTGCGCCGATGTAGGGGCCGAAGTACCTGGCGCCGTCCCTTGCCTGCATGCGCCGGGCAAGGGTCAGCCGGGGGTAGGTCTCGCTGAGGTCGATGCGAAGGTAGGGATAGTGCTTGTCATCCTTCAGAAGAATGTTGTAAAAGGGCTTGTGCTTCTTGAGGTTGCACTCAAGGGTAAGGGCTTCGAAGTTGGTCTCGCAGAGCATCAGGTCGAAGTCATCCACCCGGGCAGCCATGGCGGCCACCTTGGGGGTGTGGCTGCCGTGGAAGTACTGCCGCACCCGGTTTTTCAGATTGACCGCCTTGCCGATATAGATGATCTCGCCCTTGCTCTTCATAATATAACAGCCCGGGTTCTCCGGCAGCATGGCGATCTTTTCCCTCAAACGGTCATTCAT
Source organism: Candidatus Limiplasma sp. (assembly GCA_045540635.1). GTDB lineage: Bacteria > Bacillota > Clostridia > Christensenellales > Aristaeellaceae > Limiplasma. The sequence goes on along the minus strand of JAZQHO010000007.1, from coordinate 12,447 downwards.
GGGAGACCTCCGCCACCTCATCGGCTTTCTTCATATTGCGGAACACAGGCCATGCAAAGGCCGAGCCGCAGACGATGTAGATGATCATAATGGTAACGCGCTGCAGCAGGGAGACCATCACGCCGCTTTGGAACATAGCGCCCATCAGCCCGGTAACTGTACCCATGACCGCCTCCTTGATGCCGATGTTGCCCGGCACGATGGTGAGAATGGTGCTCAGCCAGCTCATGCGGTTGTAGAGCAGCGCCTCATAGATGGTGATATCCATGCCCACGGCGTGGAAGCACACCATATACAGCAGCAGGTGGAAGCAATGGTTGGCGGCAAGGCAGCACACCACCTGCGCCAGCATACGCCGGTCCTTGAGCAGCTGAACGAAGCCCTCCACCGTCTCCCGCAGGATGCGGTATTTGCGCACAAAGGCAGGCTGCTTCTCGCCCAGCAGCAGCGCCACCGCCCAGAACACCGCCACGCACAAAAGTCCGCCCACCGCCACAAGCCAGAGGGGCAGGGGCCAGAGCCCGTCCCGGATACCGCAGAGCACCAGCGCCACAAGAATCTCCAGCAGCGAAAACGTTACGCCGAAAACGATGTTGCCCGCCGCAATGGATACGCTGCGGGTGTAGGCCAGTCCCTTCACCTTTTTGTAGTAGGCGGCGGAAAAGACCAGATCGGCCCGGAGGGGCAGCACATAGGCCATGGTGTTGGCCACCATCACCACGCCCATCCAGTCCACAAGGGAAAGCGGCACCCGGAAGGTGCTGAGCACGATGCGGTGGTAGATGCAGTTCATCACGCAGCCGCAGAAGGCAAACAGCAGCAGCAGCGCCACCGTGCCCGCATCCAGCGACAACAGGCGCGCCATATCCGCCCGGTTCTGCCACACATACCACGCCAGCAGCACAATAAGCACCACGAACAGCGCCATGGTGATGATCTTTTTCCAGTTGAGCCCGCGCTTCGGGGTGGTTTGGGTCATGGTAAAGGCCTCCCTGCTGTGATGGTTTCGAAACCGGCTGCCGGGGTGCTTACGCCTCCCGGTTTTCCTTTTCCCGGGCACGCTTGGCTACATCGTTGGTATCGATCATGCCGCGGTAGACCACGAACTTCTGGTAGAGAAATTCGGTAACAAAATTGATGAGCATGGTGCCGATCATCACCAGATCCTCATTCCAGCCCAGATCGGTCAGCGCCTTGCCCCACCAGCCGCTGAGCGGCGTGAACACAGCATAGAACAGCGCCACCAGCGCCATGGCGCGGGGCACATTGGCATCGCTGCGGAAGGTGTAGCGGCGGTTGAAAGTAAAGTTCCACAGCACGCTGAGCACAAGGGAGGTCAGGTACGCCGGCAGGTACTCCCAGCCGAAGGCCTTGGAGAACAGCTCAAAGCTGCCGATCTGGATGATGCCCGCACTGACGGAGAACAGCGTGAACTTGATTGCCTGCCACATTTCGGCACGGGTCTTTTTCTGGTTCTGCATAGAATGAACGCTCCTTTCGGGATGGCAGCGGCGCGCTCTGCCGGGGGTCTGCGCCGGAATGATTGCAAAAAAGGCTACCCGTTACATTTCTCCCTTCGGGGGGCGAAATCCTGCCCCGTGCCATCGCGGGGCAGTTGCACACCGACACTTGCCAAAACCGGTGTTGCCGCCTATAATAGAAGCAACAGGCGGCGCAGCCGCAGCGAGAAAAAACACATAGCACCCACTACAGAACAGGGAGGAAAAACCACCATGTCCAAGTTCAAGTTTTCCGTAGGCCCATGGAATGTACACTCCGGCGCAGACTCCTATGGCCCCGCCACCCGTGATGAGATCAGCTTTGAGGAAAAGATCAAGCGCTTTGCAGAGATCGGTTTTTCCGCCATCCAGTTCCACGATGACGATGCCGTGCCGGGCATGAACCACATGAACGACGAGGAGATCAAGCTGGAAGCCCGCAAGGTAAAGGCGCTTCTGGACAAGTACGGCCTCAAGGCCGAGTTTGTGGCCCCCCGTCTGTGGATGGATCCCCACACCATCGACGGCGGCTACATGTCCACCTGCAAGGAGGACAGGGAGTTTGCCATGTGGCGCTCCTTCCGCTCCATCGATATCGCCCGGGAGCTGGGCTGCGACCTGATCGTGCTCTGGCTGGCCCGTGAGGGTACCCTCTGCGCCGAGAGCAAGAGCCCGGTGTGGGCCACCAAGCAGCTGGTCAGCGCCATCGACGAAATGCTGGACTACGACCCCACCATCCGCATCTGCATCGAGCCCAAGCCCAACGAGCCCATCGACCGCTCCATCTGCGGCACCATGGGGCATGTGCTGGCGGTCTCCGCCGCCACCAAGGATCCCAAGCGTGTGGGCGGCAATCTGGAAAGCGCCCATGCCATGCTGGCAGGGCTGGATCCCGCCCACGAGATCGGCTTTGCCATGGCCTTTGACAAGCTCTTTACCGTGCACCTCAACGACCAGAACGGCATCAAGTTCGATCAGGACAAGTCCTTCGGCGTGGAAAACCTGCGGGTAGCCTTCAATCAGGTGCGGGTGCTGCTGGAGAATGGCTACGGCAAGAACGGCGAGTACGTGGGTCTGGATGTAAAGGCCATGCGCACCACCACCAATGAGGACAGCTACAAGCATCTGGAAAACAGCCTGAACATCTTCAAGGCGCTGGAGGAAAAGGCCGAGCGCTTCGACTACGCCCTCCGGGACGAGCTGGTGGCCCGGCGGGATTTCGAAGGGCTGGAGATGTATACCATGCGCCTTTTGATGGGGCTGGAATAACACTGCCCGTGCACAGGCCGGGGGCGCACAGTCGCCCCCGGGCTTTTCTACCCCTTTTTTTCCGGGAGGATCGCCAATGAACGAGCAACCCAAACGCATCCTTGCCGCAGGGCATATCTGCATCGATGTGACCCCCGTATTCCCCCACCGCCACGCCATGACCTTTTCGGAGGCGCTGTCCCCCGGCAAGCTGACCCATGTGGATGCTGCGGATATCCACACCGGCGGCAGCGTAGCCAATACAGGCCTTGCCCTCAAGCTGCTGGGGGCACAGGTACAGCTGGCGGGCAAGGTGGGCAGCGACCCCTTCGGCAGCATGATCCGGGAGCGGCTGCGCAAATACGAAGCCGAAAGCGGCCTGCTGACCGATGAGGGCGGCACCACCTCCTATTCGGTGGTCATTGCCCCGCCGGGGGTGGACAGGATCTTCCTGCACCACCCCGGTGTGAACAACACCTTTATTTCCCGCGATATCCCCGAGCGCATGCTGGAAGATGCGGATCACCTGCACTTCGGCTACCCGCCCCTGATGCGCCGCATGTACGAAAACGGCGGTGCGGAGCTTTGCTCCCTCTTCCGGCGCGCCAAGCTTGTGGGCTTATCCACCTCGCTGGATCTGGCGGCGGTGGATCCCGCCACCGAAGCCGGGCAGCTGGACTGGCAGACGGTGCTTGCCAATGTGCTGCCCCATGTGGATTTCTTCGTGCCCAGCATCGAGGAGCTTTGCTTCATGCTGGATCGCCCCCGCTACGAAAGCTGGCTGCGGCGTGCAGGCGAAAGCGAGTTAACCCGCATCCTTGACCCGGAGGAGGACATCGCGCCCCTTGCGGAGCAATGCCTGCGCCTTGGCGCAAAGGCCGTGCTGCTGAAATGCGGCGCACCGGGCATGTACCTGCGCACCGCCGCTGCGGCTGCGCTGGCGCAGGTGGGCAGCCGCAGCGGCATCGACCCTGCCGCATGGGCGGAGCAGCGCTTCTTCCAAAAGAGCTACAAGCCCGGCAAGGTGCTTTCCGGCACCGGCGCAGGGGATACCAGCATCGCCGCCTTCCTGCTTTCCATGCTGGAGGGCTGCCCGCCCCGTGAGTGTGTGCAGCTGGCTGCCGCCACCGGTGCCTGCTGCGTGGAAAGCTACGATGCCCTCAGCGGCCTCAAACCCCTCAGCGAGCTGCGGCAGCGCATTGCCGCCGGGTGGGAGAGCGTGTAAGCACAGGGAGGACGGTGGAGCGCCGGGGGGAACGGTGGGGCGCTGCCCCACACCCCGCCAAAGGGATCCTTTGGAAACCCGGTTTTGCACCGTTTTACGGTGCAATGGGGCGTTCAGCCGGACACTGCCGGGAGCATTTATTCTTTCGATAAGGAGTTATCTGTATGTTGGTCAATTTCAGTCACATACTGCCAAAGGCGCAGAAGGAGCATTATGCGGTGGGGCTGTTCAATGCCCTCAACACCGAAATGGCACGGGGCGTGATCGGCGCTGCCGAAGCGCTGCGCAGCCCGGTGATCGTGGGCACGGCGGAGATCCTGCTGCCCTATTCACCGCTGGAGTGCGTCAAAGATGCCCTGCTTTCCATGGCAAAGCGCAGCACGGTGCCGGTGGTGCTCCACTACGACCACGGCCTTACCTTTGAAAAATGCATGGAGGCGCTGAAGCTGGGCTTCACCTCCCTGATGTACGACTGCTCTACCGATCCCTACGAAGAGAACGTGCGCAAGCTCTGCGAGCTGACGAAGATCGCTCATGCCTTCGGTGCCACGGTGGAGGCGGAGCTGGGCCATGTGGGCGACAACGACAACATGGAGGAGAATCCCCAGGATCCCGCCGCCTTCTACACCGATCCCGCACAGGCGAAGGATTTTGTCAACAAGACCCATGTGGATGCCCTTGCCATCGCCGTGGGCACGGCGCACGGGGCATACCGCTTTACCCCCAAGCTGGATTTTGAGCGCATCACCGCCATCCGGGAGGCCATCCCGGAGACCCCGCTGGTGCTCCACGGCGGCAGCGGTCTCAGCGATGAGGACTTCCGCACTGCCATCGCCCGGGGCATTGCCAAGGTGAATATCTTTACCGATATCAACGTAGCCGGTGCCAAGGCCATCCGGGAGGCGGTGCAGCAGGAGAAATGCGCCATGACCGACCTGATGAACCTGCAGGTGGAGGCTGTAAAGGCCGAGACCATCCGGAAGATGAAGCTGTTCGGCTCGGTGGGGAAGGCGTAAGGCGACGGGATGACCGGGGTGTGTTTGCCGGTGCTGCTTGGTGCTGTACATGCAACATGAAGAAGGTTTCCCATGCTCCTGCCCATCCTTCTGTCCATGATGCTGCTCCTTACATGGGCGGTCATCATACCTGCCAGTACATCAGTCCGGGGATCTGCTGCACGGCGCAGTTTCCTCTTGGTATCAGCGCCCTCACTGTGTTATAATAAAGCGGTAAACCGATCCCAAAGAGGTGAATTTCTTTGGAAAACCTGCTTTTCTCCGTCAATACCGTACTGCCCCTGCTCATTATGATGGCGGTAGGCTTCGCCGCAAGGCATTTCGGGCTGGTGAATGCTCAGGCCACCAAGCAGATCAACGCCTGCGTTTTCAAGATCTTTCTGCCGCTGCTGCTGGCCTTCAACATCATCGATACCCCGCGGGATGCCGCTGTGGACGTGCGCACGCTGGTCTACGCCCTCATCACCACGCTGCTGTGCTTTGCGGTGCTGTTCCTCGTTGTGCCCAAGCTGATCCCGGAGCGCCGCGACCGGGGCGTGATCATCCAGTGCGTTGCCCGCAGCAACTACGCCATCTTCGGCATCCCGCTGGTGAACATGATGTACCCCAATGCGGATGTCTCCATCGCTGCCATGATGGTGGCCATCGTGGTGCCCGTCTTTAACGTGATGAGCACCATTGCCCTGATGATCAACGGCAGCGACCAGAAGCCCGATGCCAAGCGCATTCTGAAGGGCGTAGTCACCAATCCGCTGATCATTGCCACGGTGGCGGGGCTCATCCTGTGGCGGCTGGGCATCCGTCTGCCCGGCGTGATCGATACGCCGCTGCGCAAACTGGCCAACATCTCCTCGCCTCTGGCGCTGTTCGTACTGGGCGCTTCGCTGGACTTCGGCAAGGCCAGAGCCAATGCCAAGCGGCTCACCTGGAGCGTGCTGGGACGGCTGGTGTTCGTGCCCGGTGTGTTCCTGACCGGCGCTGCCCTCATCGGCATCCGGGATGTGGCGCTGGCCTCCCTCATCGCCGTCTACGCCAGCCCCTGCTCGGTAAGCAGCTACCCCATGGCTCAGCAGATGGGCGGCAACGACGATCTGGCAGGCGCACAGGTGGTGTTTACCACCACGTTCTCGGTGATCACCGTGTTTTTCTGGGTGCTGATCCTTCGCAGCCTGGGGCTGTTGATGTGATGATTGAAACAAAAGATGGCTGCCGCAGGAAGGGATCTCCTGCGGCAGTTCTTATACTGACGGGTATCCGCCGGCCGCACGGCTCCCCGCCCGCAGGCCACCGGCCGCCTTACCGGCTGGCATCCCGCCGCCCGATATGTTATAATCACCTGTGAACGACCACGGCCTTCCGGCTTTTTCTCCCGGAGGCCGTTTCCGGAGGGAAGCCAATGGCCAAACGCAGCAAAAAGCCTGTACAGGATACGACCCCCATCCCCAACCCCGCCAATGTGATCCGCATGCGCACACCGCAGAACGCACCCGTCCAGCGGCCTGTGGACGATGATGCCCCGCCGCCGCCCAAGCCCACGCCCCTGTGGCAGAAGCTGCTCACCCGCATCGTGCTGGCTTTGCTGCTGGTGGTGGCGCTGGTGCTGGGCTACCTGTTCCTGCTCATGGGCGAGCCGGACGAGAAGCTGGATCTGACCGCCGCTGTGCCCACCGCACAGCCCATCACCGTACCCATGAACGCCCTGGAGGCTCCCGCAGGGGCCAACCTGCCCTCGCTGGCAGAGACCTTCGGGCAGCCCATCCTCGGCTACCGCAGGAGCGATATCGCCCTGCAGCACGCCCGGGTGTACGATACCGCCTTCGGCGGCGAATATGCCCGCCGGGTCACGCTCACCTACCAGCTGCCCGACGGCGGCGAAATGCTGCTGGAGAGCATCCGCCCCATCGATGCCATCACCCTGCTGGAAGGCGACTACATTTTGCAGGCCGACCGGCTCTACGCCATGGCAGGGCTGGATGCGGCACGCATGCAGAACGATGACCGCATCTGCGTTTTCGGTCAGGGCGAGGGGGCGGTCTACGCCATCACCCTGCCCCGCACCGCCGAGGCGGAGCTGGAGAACCTTCTGAAGCAGACCCTGCTTGTAACCCCCGAGACCCGCTGATCCCCCCAACTTTGACCACAAAAGGAAGTACCGCCATGCAAACTGAGATCCGCACGCTGAAAACCGGTGTGCTCATCCGGCGTTTTCTGCCGTATTTCAAAAAGTACCTGCCCATTCTTATCTTCGACCTGCTCTGCGCCGCGCTGACCACCCTGTGCGAGCTGGTGCTGCCCATGATCGTGCGGGCCATCACTGACCGGGCCACCGGCGGCGCTGCCGCCCTCACGGTGGAATTTGTGCTGCGCATCGGCGGGCTGTACATCCTTTTGCGCATTGTGGATGCCGCCGCCAATTTCTACATGACCACCCGGGGCCACCACATGGGCACCTTTATCGAAAGCGATATGCGGCACGACCTGTTCCAGCATTTGCAGAAGCTGGGCTTTGCCTACTACTCCTCCGCCAAGATCGGCCAGCTGATGGCCCGCATCACAAGCGACCTGTTCGAGGTGACAGAGTTCGCCCACCACTGCCCGGAGGAGTTCTTCATTGCCGCCATCAAGATCACGGTGCCTTTCGTCATCCTGATGGGCATGAACCCTGTCCTCACCCTCATTGTGTTCGCCATGCTGCCGCTGATGCTCATCTGCACCCGCTTCTTTAACCGCAAGATGCGCCGCACCTTCAAGGAGCGGAACCATCAGGTGGGCGAGATCAACGCACAGGTGGAGGACAGCCTGCTGGGCATCCGCGTGGTCAAGAGCTTTGCCAACGAGCCCATGGAGCTTGACAAATTCGACAGGGGCAACGAGCAGTTCGTCAGGATCAAAAACAAGAGCTACATCTACATGGGCGGCTTCCACACCACCACCCGTGTGTTCGACGGCCTGATGTACATCGTGGTGGTGATCGCCGGTGCGCTGTTTATGATCGCCGGCAAGCTGACCGCCCCGGACTACATGGCATACCTTTTGTATGTGAGCACGCTGCTTACCTCCATACGCCGCATTGTGGAGTTTATGGAGCAGTTCCAGCAGGGCATGACCGGCATTGAGCGCTTCTGCGAGATCATGGATGATGAGCCGGATGTTAAGGATGCCCCCGACGCTGCCGAGCTGACCGATGTAAAGGGCGATGTGACCTTCGACCATGTCAGCTTCCACTATAACGACAACGAGAAGACCGTTCTGGCGGATATCAACGTGCATGTGCCCGCAGGCCAGCGGGTGGCGCTGGTAGGCCCCAGCGGCTCCGGCAAGACCACGCTCTGCAACCTGATCCCCCGCTTTTACAACCTGACCGGCGGGCGCATCCTCATCGACGGCAAGGATATCACCACCCTTACCCAGCGCAGCCTCAGGGAAAGCATCGGCATGGTGCAGCAGGAGGTATACATGTTCTCCGGCACCATTGGCGAGAACATCGCTTACGGCCTGCCGGGCGCTACCCAGCAGCAGATCGAGGAGGCGGCCAAACTGGCCGGTGCCCACGAGTTCATCACCCAGCTGAAGGACGGCTACGATACCTTTGTGGGCGAAAGAGGCGTCAAGCTATCCGGCGGGCAGAAACAGCGCATCTCCATTGCCCGGGTGTTCCTCAAAAACCCGCCCATCCTGATCCTTGACGAAGCCACCAGCGCGCTGGACAACGAAAGCGAACGGCTGGTGCAGCGCTCGCTGGAGAAGCTGAGCGTGGGACGCACCACCTTCACCATCGCCCACCGGCTTACCACCATCCGGGGCGCAGACACCATCTGGGTGCTTACGGAAAACGGCATCGAGGAGCAGGGCGCCCACAAGGAGCTTATGGAGAAAAAAGGCTTGTATCACCAGCTGTACCAGATGTATACCGAGGAGGCATAAACCCATGTACAAGACCATTGAAAACGCATTCACCCCCACCCACGGCTGCTGGCTCTACGGCGTAAAGCCCCTGTATGTGCAGGCGGAGAACCTGACCGAAGATGAGCTGGCTACGCTGGAGGGCAGCTCCTGCGACCAAAGCTACGACTGCATCCGCATGCTGGTACCTGCTGCCGATACTGCCACCGCCGCTCTTCTGGAGACCGATTTTGCCCATGCCGCAGGCCGCACCGCCGCCGGGGATGTGTGCTTTGAGCTGACGCTGGGCGATTGCCCCATCCTGCCCATTCCCATGCAGCCCGCCTACCGCTACGGCGAAATGACCCCCTGGGGCGGCGACAAGCTGGGCAGCATTTTCGGCAAGAGCATTCCCGACCCCCGCACCGGCGAGGCGCTGGAGATCAGCGCCATTCCCGGGCTGGAGAGCGTTTCCCCCTTCGGGGAGAACCTGACCGAGCTCATCAGCTGGGATCCGGAGGCCATGACCGGCCTCAGCGGCGAGGAGCCCTTTCCCCTGCTGCTGAAGCTGCTGTGCGCCAAGGGCAGCCTAAGCGTGCAGGTGCACCCGGATGATGAGTACTCCGGCAAGCACGAAAATAAGCTGGGCAAGACCGAAGCATGGGTCATTCTGCATGCGGAGGAGGGTGCCAGCATCCTCTACGGCATCGAGGACGGCGTGACCATCGATGCGCTGGGCAAGGCCCTTACCGCCGGTGAGGACATCGAGCCCATGATCCACCGTGTGCCCGTAAAGGCTGGGGACGTATACTACATGCCCAGCGGCATGGTGCATGCCATCGGCGGCGGCATCGTGCTCTACGAGATCCAGCAGAGCAGCGATGTAACCTACCGCCTGTGGGACTTCAACCGTGTAAACGACAAGGGCGAGAAGCGCCCCCTGCACATCCGCCAGTCGCTGGATGTGATCGACCCGGCCCTGAAGGGGCAGCTGGCGCAGATGCCCGAGGGCGGCCACGGCGTGACCCGCCTCTTGGATGTGCCCGCCTTCAAGCTGGACTGCGCCTGCGTGGACGGCGTTCTGCCGCTGGAAAACCGTGGCGGCTTTGTGATGCTGACCCCGCTAGATGCCATGACCCTTGTCTGGGAGGGTGCCTCCCTGCCTATGACCGCAGGCATGAGCGTGCTGCTGCCTGCCGCTTGCCCGGCGGTAAGCCTGAGCGGCAAAGGCCGGGCGCTGCTGTCCAGCGTGCGCTGAGGCCGCACAGGCAGTGCTTTTCCGCCCCGGCAGGAAACTGCGCCCGCCGCAGAGAATATTTTTGGTAAAACCCGGAATAAGCTGCAAGAAAACACAGCCTTTCCCCGTTGTATAGGTGAAGCAGGATGCAAGACCCTGTTTCGCCCTCACCATGAAGGAAGAACAGGAGGTAAACACACATGACCCGTCGTATCCTTTCCCTGCTTGTTGCATGCGTCCTTCTCCTTGGCTGCGTGCCCGCGCTGGCAGATGAGCCCCAGCACATCTCCGAGACCGGCAACTTCGGCCTTGCCAACGGCAACGCTGCCACCGGCAGCACCCTGCTTTCCAGCCTGACCCACAACTGCCCCAACACCGGCATCATGCTGCCCGAACTGTTCAGCCCCCTGCAGACCACCTATCTGCTCACCGTTGCCAGCTGGGTATCCCCCCCCCCCTCCACCCCCGTGGCTGTGGACCCCAATGCGGTGACCACCGTCAACGGCAAGGTGGTGCGCAGCGGCGCTACCAGCCAGCCCATCGAAATGACCGATGAGCCCCAGGCCGTTACCATCCAAGTGACCAACAACGAGGCCTCCACCACCTACACCATCTACCTGCAGCGCCGCCCCAGCGAGAAGCGCACCCGCATCTCCGCCGGCTTCATTACCAAGATCTACGCCAAGAAGGATGAATGGCGCATCGATGCCGATCTGGTGACGCTCAAGTATCTGGGCGAGGATTATGCAAGCGGCAACCGCTCCACCTACAACAATGCGGGTATGGATCACTACGACTATGTGGTAGATCCCCACTGCATCCTGTACTACGGCACCAAGCAGAACCCCATCCGTGCCAACAACATCGAAGAGTTTATCGCCAACTATCAGAACTACGGCCAGACCTTCTACACGATCATCTACATCGAGAGCGAGATCGTGGCTGTGTTCCCCTACGGCGCTGACTATTGAGCAGTCCGGGGCTGCCGCTGTGCGGCGGCCCCTTCTTTTTTCCCCTCTTGCCAAAATGCCCGTGCTATGGTAAGCTGCCTGTAGCTTTTCACGTTTCTGTTACCAAACGTGGAGGGCATTTTATTTTTTGGGGAGCTGATACCAATGAAAAAGCATGTTTTCTATACCGAAGCAGCCTATGTGGCCGGGCTGATCCTGATCGCCCTCGGCGTTGCGCTGATGGAGCGGGCGGATTTCGGCGTATCCATGATCGTTGCCCCGGCGTATGTGATCTACCGCTGGCTGAGCCCCAGCTACAGCTGGTTTACCTTCGGCGCTGCGGAATACTGCCTGCAGGCGGTGCTGCTTGCCATCATGGCGCTGGCGCTGCGGCGGTTCCGGATCAGCTGGCTGTTCAGTTTTCTGACGGCGGTGATCTACGGCTTTATTCTGGACGGGCTGATGCTTTTGGCCGGTCTGCTGCCTGCGGGCATGGTCTGGCGGGTATGCTGGTATGTGCTGGGCATGCTGCTTTGCTCCATGGGCGTGGCCTGCATGTTCCACACCTACCTGTCGCCGGAGGTGTACGAGCTGCTGGTGAAGGAATGCTCTGCCCACTTCAAAGTGGAGATCCACCGCTTCAAGACCGGGTACGACTGCGCAAGCTGCCTTGTGGCGCTGGTGATGAGCTTCTGCGCCTTCGGCCTGTGGCAGTTCGTAGGCGTGAAGTGGGGCACGGTGCTGTGCGCCCTCATCAACGGCTGGCTGATCGGGCAGTGCTCCGCATGGATGGAGAAGCGATTTGTGTTCAAGGATGCGCTGGGGTGGAGAGGGGTGTTTGTGGGGGAGGGAGAATAACAGAACCCGCAATAATACAAAAGGGCTGTCTGCGGAAATGCACCGCAGACAGCCCTTTCTTATGCTATTGATGCAGGTATCAGGGCGCACCTGCATACCATTCCATCACCACAACCCTTCCCCCACAGCCTCCGCCGTGGCGAACGGCCCCGGCAGCACCTCCATGCCCCGGTGGTTGCCGTTGTAGTCCCGGTCAAAGACGATGGCAGAGCCGTCGTTGTTCTCAAAGCGCTGCTCCGGCTCAAAGGCGCAGCCCAGAATGTCGGAGTTGATCATGCCGCAGCGGAAGGCGCCGATCAGCTCCGGCAGGTTGGTCTTGAGCCGATACTGGCCGTTCTCCTCCACCAGCTCCACAACGGGCTTCTCGGCCATGACCAGATTGTGCTTCTCATGCTTGCAGGGCTTTGCGCCGCCAAGGTACACATTGCCCTCCACCCACACGGGCAGATGGCTGCGGTGGTACTTGTCCAGCTTGCCCATATCCGGGCGGGCCACATCCATGTCAAACCAGGAGATCCACTCCTCATAGGTG
>JAZQHO010000006.1:0-6491 GCA_045540635.1 Candidatus Limiplasma sp. | reverse complement strand
GTCAAAAAACTCGCCTGTGGCGACTTTTTTGACGACTTTTGCACCGTTTGCCTAGGAGCCTACGGCTCCCCGGGCGGCAACCGGTGGTAGGAATCCCAAGTCGGATCGGAGCCATGTCGTTCTGTGAGCCAAGGAGTTGGGGAAACATGTTGTCTTCCTAAGCCCGCTTGGCCTCCGACTTGTCAAAAAACTCGCCTGTGGCGACTTTTTTGACGACTTTTGCACCGTTTGCCTAGGAGCCTACGGCTCCCCGGGCGGCAACCGGTGATAGGAATCCCTTGCTGCGCAAGGGTTCCGAAACCACCGTACACGCCGCTGGTTTCGGATTGGCAATCAGAGGGCTGCGGCCCTCCGATACCTCTGGGCTTTTTCGACATTCTGCCAAGGGGCTGCTGCGAATCCGCAGCAGCCCCTTTTGGTTTGTGTTTTTCAACGATCTGAAGCATCCGGCTGACTGGCCGGATGCTTGTATTTTCACTTTTCCCTCAGGGCTCGCCCTTCTGGTACTCGCTCTTGGCAGCCCAGTGCGCCTGCTCCAGCGCGATATCCCGGTGGTTCACATTCACGTTGTACCCCAGCTCCCGGATCTGCTGCCCGATATACTCCGCAATGGCAACACTGCGGTGGGCACCACCGGTGCAGCCGACAGCGATCACCAGCCGGTGCTTGCCTTCGTTGATGTAATTGGGGAGCAGATAGGTGATCATATCCATACACTTGACAAGGAACTCCTGCGTAACGGGATGCTCCAGCACAAAGGTGCGCACATCCTCATCCAGCCCCGTGTGGTGCCCCAGCTCGGGAATGTAGAAGGGGTTGGGCAGGAAGCGCACATCAAACACCAAGTCGCCCTCACGGGGCAGACCGCGCTTGAAGCCGAAGCTGAGCACATCCACCCGCAGGGACGGCTCGCCGCCTGCCTGCGATACGATCTCGCTGATGCGCTTTTGCAGCATGCGGGGGCGCAGGGTGGTGGTATCGATCAGATAGTCGGCTGTCTCCCGCAGGGGCTGCAGACGGTTGCGCTCCTCCCGGATGGCGCTCTCCAGCGTCAAGCCCTCGCCGGTGAGGGGATGCTCCCGGCGCTGCTCCTTGTAGCGGTTCACCAGCACCTCGTCGCTGGCTGTGAGAAACAGGGTGTTGATGTGGAAGCCCACCAGACGGGCCTCGTTGATCATGCGGGTAACAGCCTTGGCATCAAAAAATTCGCCGGAGCGGATATCCGTGCCGATGGCGACCATATCGTTGCGCAGGTTGTTGCTCTGGCAAGCCTCCAGAAAAGGCACCAGCATCATGGGGGGCAGGTTGTCCACACAGAGGGCACCCAGATCCTCCAGATAGCGGATGGCTACGGTCTTTCCGGCACCGCTCATGCCGGTAAGCAGAAAAAATTGCATGGTTCAGTCTCCTTTTGTGGGTCAGATAGCGGTAAGGGGCGCGTCCTCGCCCAAAATACGTACTTCGGGCTCCAGCAGCACACCGGTCTGCTCCAGAACAGTCTTTTGCACATGGGCGATCAACGCCAGATAATCGGCGGCGGTGCCCTCCTGATCGTTTACCAGAAAGCCCGCATGCAGCTCGGACACGCTGGCCCCGCCAATGCGGAAGCCCTTGAGGCCGCAGCCCTCGATGAGGGTGCCTGCAAAATGCCCCTCCGGGCGCTTGAAGGTGCTGCCGCAGCTGGGCAGATGGATGGGCTGCTTCTGCCGCCTACGCTGGATGAACTCCCGCATGGCGGTGCGGATGGTATCCCCGTCGCCGGGGCGCAGGATCACCGTGGCAGAGGTGACTACATGCCCGTTCTGCATCAGTGCGCTGCGGCGGTAGCCCAGCTCAAGCTCCGCTGCGGTATACACATGGGTGTTGCCCTCCCCGTCCATGGCGGTAACGGAATGGAGCACATCCTTCATTTCGCCGCCGTAGGCACCGGCGTTCATATAGACGGCACCGCCCACCGTGCCGGGGATGCCGAAGGCAAACTCCAACCCGCTGAGGGCATGCTCCGCAGCTGCGTTGCACAGCTTCTGCACCGTTGCACCGGCCTGCGCCGTAAGGGAAAAGCTGCCGTCCGGCAGGGGCGTGGGTTCGGTAACGGCGGCAAAGCCATCTCCCAGACGGATGACCAGCCCCCGGATGCCCCCATCCCGTACCAGCAGGTTGGAGCCGTTGCCAATGATGGTAACAGGCACCTGCTCCTCCCGGGCGGCCTTGAGCGCACGGGAAAGCTGCTCCACCGAGGCGGGGCTTGCCAGCAGATCCGCCGGGCCGCCCAGATGCAGGGTGGTGCAGGTGCTCATGGGCACGCTGCGCCCCAGCTGCTGGGAAGGATAGCTCTCCCGGAGCTTCTGATATACGTTTTCCAGCTGCTGCGCCATCATGGCGGCACCTCCCTCGGGTTTTTTCGGGATCACATGGCTATTGTATCCTATAACAAGTTTTGTGTCAAAACGAAAACTCCCGCATAGGATATGACTCCGTCTGCGGGAATATACGCTGCCCTCCGGCGATCAAAGCGTGGGCGGCAACCAGTCGGCATAGCGCTCCGGGGGATAGATGCCACGGATCATATCTGCCATAAAGTGCAGCTCCTCCTCGTTGTAGAAGGAAGCATAGCGGGTAACAAGCACCCGCAGCACGCTGAGACTCTGCACCCGGAGGCTGTAGTTGTTCAGCTTGAGAAAGTTGGCGGAGAAGGGGGTCAGCTTGTCGAAAAGAACGCCCATCACCTCGTCGGTCAGGCGGCGCAGCTGCTCCGGCCCCAGCTGTATGGGCTGGTAGCGGTCGTCGATGACCAGCATGCTGCCGTGGGTGTAGCGCTTGAGCAGCGTGGCAAGCTGCGCCTCCACCATGTCGCGGAAGTCCTCCAGCCCCTGCTTGTAGGGGGCGTAGGTGCGCAGAAGCCCGGTCAGATCCTCTGCCAGAGGGCAGGAATCCATCAAGGTGGAGCCCAGCAGCGGCAGGAGCACTCTTTCCAGCTCCTCCCGCATAACAGGAATGGCCATACCCTCACTCCCTTCGATCCATGTTCATGATAAAAGCGACATTTTTCGCATGTTTTTGTAACATTCTACACCGAGCAGGCAGATTCCTTGTTGTCCGGAGCGAAATTCCCCCTGCCGGAAACGGTAACATCTTGTTAAAGTTTAATCTTTATGCAGAAATCGTTGTATAAAAAAACGTGCCGAAAATGTCAAGCGCTATTTCTTGTGCTTGACATTTTTCCACATACAAGGGCTTGTTTTTGCCCCGCCCGGAAACCCGCCCCGCTATACAAAGTGCAAAAAGTGTATGTACTTGCCAAAAAACCGCACTTTTGATATGATTAGTACCCCGCCGAAAACCGGCGGAAATGTGTTTTCCACATCCAGACGGGTTTTCCACACACATCTTGTATTTATCCATTACATGTGGAAAACCAACCAGCTCTTATACATCATTTATACCACAAAGGGGTACCGAATATGACCGAAGCCGAAAGAATCTGGTTCGCTGCCTGCCAAACGCTGCAGGCCGAGATGAACCGTCTCAGCTATGAGACATGGGTGGAATCCTCCCTGAAGCTGCACGATCTGATCAATGACCACCTGCTTTTGCAGTGCGTGAACAAGCTGATCCTCGATATCGGCATCAAGCGTTTCCTGCCCAACATTACCGAAGCCGTGTGCAGAGCCGCAGGCAAGACCATCACCGTTGAGGTGCTCTGCAGCGACGAGGTGGAAGCCCGCGCCCGGGAGCTGAGCCAGCAGCACGGCGAACGGCTGGCCAACCTGAACCCCAAGTACACCTTCGACACCTTCGTGGTGGGCGGCGGCAACCGCTTCGCCCATGCGGTATCGCTGGCGGTGGCAGAGGTGCCCTCCCAGGCCTACAACCCCCTGTTCATCTACGGCGGCGTGGGTCTGGGCAAGACCCACCTGATGCATGCCATCGGTCACTACGCCCACGAGCTGCACCCGGAGATGAACATCGTCTACATTACCAGCGAGGACTTTACCAACCAGCTGGTAAACGCCATGCAGACCAACCGCAACCAGCAGTTCCGCGACCGGTTCCGCAACGCAGATATCCTCATGGTGGACGATATCCAGTTCATTGCCGGCAAGATCGCTACCGAGGAGGAGTTTTTCCACACCTTCAACCACCTGAAAGAAGCGGGCAAGCAGATCATCATGACCAGCGACAAGCCGCCCCGGGAGATCCAGAAGCTGGAGGAGCGCCTTTGCAGCCGCTTTGAGGGCGGTCTGAATGCCGACATCCAGCGCCCGGATTTCGAGACCCGCCTTGCCATTCTGCGCAAGAAGGCAGAGTTTGAGCATCTGATCATCTCCGACGATGTGCTGGTGCTCATTGCCGAGCGGATCGATACCAACGTGCGCGAGCTGGAGGGCAGCCTGACCCGTTTGACCGCCTACTCCGGCATCACCCGCCGGCCGGTGGACATGCAGCTGGCGCAGGAAGCGCTCAAGGAGCTGTTCAAGCGGGATACCCGCCCCATCAGCACCGAGCTGATCCAGGAATCCGTAGCCACCTACTACGGCACCACCGTGGAGGATCTCAAGAGCCCCAAGCGCAACCACGACATCACCGTGCCCCGGCAGATGGCCATCTATCTGGTGCGCGAGATGATGGGTCTGAGCCTGACCAAGATCGGCGAGGCCTTCGGCGGGCGGCACTACACCACGGTGATGAGCTCCATCGAGAAGGTGGAAAAGAGCATGAAAGCCAGCCAGAGCGTGGTCAACGTGATGGACGACATCCGCAGGATGATCAAGGACAGCCCCAGCAACCGCTGAGGGAGTGTATAAGAGAGATGCAGCAGGCGCGGCAGTATGCCGCGCCTGCTGCTTTTCGATACGCCGCACCGGGCAGGGGATGCATCCCGCCCGTTTTTTCCGTCAGCCGCCGGTGATCGTGACCTGCACCGTAACGTGCCGCCTTTCCTCCCGCAGATCCTGCCGGTGGGAAAGCTCAAAATCTGGCCTGCCGTCTGCGCGGAAATGCACCCGGCGGATACCGTCGCAGCGCAGATGCTCCCCAAGCCCGGTCTCGGCATGGAAGGCGATCATCAGGTCGCCGTCATCGCTGCGGTAAAAGGAGTTGTGCCCGGGGCCGTACTGGCCGGGTACGGAGTAATAGCTCAGCACCGGAGCCATACTCTTGCGCCAGTTCTCCACATCCAGCAGATCAACCCGGGTATCGGCGGTGAGCAGACCCAGCGCATAGGTGTAGGCATTGGCAGAGCCGCCGGAGTAGGTCAGGTACACCGTGCCGTCCTTGATAAAGGCATAGGGGCCTTCGTTGTTGATGGTACCATCCACGTTCTCCCAGCCGTAGAGGGGACGGGTGAGCAGCACCGGGTCACTGGTGAGCCGCCATGGCTCCCGCTCATCAATGGTGGCGATGTAGAGCATGGAGCCGCTGTCCATGGGCGTCATAATGTTTTCCCGGTACGACCAGACCACATAGGATCCGCTTTTGGCGGGGATAAAGGTCATATCCAGCGTGATGGCATCCTCCGCAAGAGGGGTGCCGTCCTTTTTGAGCACCCGGACGGGATCCTCCCAGCTGTCCTCCCGGATGAGGGAGCAGCCCTTCTTCAGCTTCATCATATGGCACTGGGGGCCCCATTTTTCCGGCCCCACCGCAAAGAGGATGTACAGCTCCCCGCCGATCAGGTGGAATTCGGGGGCCCAGAAGGTCTGGATCAGGTGGCGGGACGGGTCAAGGGGCAGGATCAGGTGCTCCGTAACGTCCTCCCGGAAAAGCTCCTCCACCGTATCGCCCTGACGGATGTAGAGACCCACATCGTCCAGATTATCGTTGGTGGCGATGAAATGCCACTTGCCCTCCCATTTGAGGAGCACCGGGTCGCCGTAGCCGGTGGCC
Organism: Candidatus Limiplasma sp.; assembly: GCA_045540635.1. GTDB lineage: Bacteria > Bacillota > Clostridia > Christensenellales > Aristaeellaceae > Limiplasma. The sequence goes on along the minus strand of JAZQHO010000006.1, from coordinate 605 downwards.
AGCGGGAAGGGCAGGGGCTTCTCCCCCACCTGCGCCACAAGCCGGTAGGTGCCGGGGGCGGAAAGCTCCGTTTTGTTCCAGTGCAGCTTCTTCATGGCGGTGGAGCCGTCGCTGTACAGGGCGGTGGCATACAGGCCGTCCAGCTCCTCCGCCGTGGCAACGGTGATGCTCTCAGGCACTTCCAGCCCGGTATTCTCCACCGGCGACCAGTGGGTGATGGCGCGTTCGGCAACAGCGGCATCCACCGCCAGCCGGTCGGCGGGCTGCAGCATGGCAAGGGCTTCGGCGGTAACAGGCTCCATCCGCTCAAAATGGATAAAGTCGCGGGTCATCCACAGCACCCGCATCCCCTCCCAATCCGGGTCGGGGTCGCCGTTTTCCAGCACTCTGCGGGCGCAGATGGCGTACACACCGTTGTGCATACGCACCAGCTGCGGATCCTGCACGCCCCGGGGCAGGATGCGGTTATCAAAGCTGATATCGCCTTTTTCAAAAACGATGCCATAGTTCCGGTTCAGGGGCAGAAAGGTCTCCCCATCGCGGCTGTAGGCAAAATGCACGCTGTAGGCAAGGCCGCCGGGGTACACCTCCGGCTCTGCCGTGCG
>JAZQHO010000005.1:0-17507 GCA_045540635.1 Candidatus Limiplasma sp. | reverse complement strand
CACGCTGTCTGCGCCCTTGCCGGGAGCGCTCAGAGAGAAGGTGGAGGTGGCTTTCTCTTCGGAGCCCACAACGATGGCGCTGCGCTCGGCGGTAACGAGCTCAAGGCCTTCGGGCAGGACAACCTCGTAAGAGAAGGACAGTTCCTCCTCGCCGGTGTTGTTCAGATCGAGAGTGCAGATGATGCTGTCGCCTGCGCTGTAGCTGGTCTGATCGGTGGTGAAGTCCAGCTTGAGCCCGTTTCTCTCTACCGTAGCCGCCGTAGCGGTGGTAAGGAGAGCGAACTGCAGCAGCATTGCAACGAGGAATACCAGAATGCGGCGTGAGTGCTTCATGTGGATGCTCCTTTTCTATGGGTGCTGTGGGAGAAACTGTTATTTGTATCATAACGGTTCGCCGCAGGAATGTCAACGCCGAACGGATGGTTCCGCCACTTTCACAGTGCAGGGCAGCACAGCAGATCACAGCCCCTCGTGGGCACGCAGATACAGCATGTTTTCGATGCAGAATACGCCCCGCCACCACACGGCAGCGGTGGTGAATTCCTTGTGATCGTTCCACCATTGCCATGTGATGGGCCACGAGCCGTCCTCCTGCTGCATATCTTTGATGAAGGTACATTCCGCCTTCGCCAAAGCTTCGTTGCCGGCATAGAACAAGCTGCCGGGCACGATGCCGAAGGCGGAAGGCTTGGTGGCGTACTCCACCGCCCATTTGGATACATCCGGGCTCAGGGAGGCCTGCACCTGTAGCTTCAGCTCTTCTGCCAGCCCTGCACAGTCGATACCCGGCAGCGCCAGCTCCCGCAGTGCATGGTACAGGGGCACAAAGCAGCCGACCACATGCCTTTCGCCCTTGCCCTCGCCGCCAAGGAACCAATCCACTGCTTCTCTGGCAAGCTGTTCGCCCTTCTGCCGCAGGGCGCTGCCCTCCGGGGCAAAGCGGAGAATAAAGGCCGTAAGCCCGGCGGTGGGGTTGTAGCGGAATTCGTCCTTGCCGTCATAGCCCCACCAGCAGGCGTGGGGGTGATCGTTGTTGGAGGGGATGGTGTTGCGCCACTGCCGGTGCTCCGGGTCAAAACTGTCGCCGCTGTCAAGATAGCGCAGCATCCCCTGCACGATGGGGTGGTCTGCCTCCTGCCAGCCGATCTCGGCAAGGATGTCCGCTGCCGTCAGCGTGGTGATGGGGGAAGAGGCCGGGTTCCAGTTGTCCGCCTCCAGCCCGTGCCCGAAGCCGCCGTCCTCGTTCTGATAGTACCGGAGGGCATGGAGTACATTCTCCCGGCTGCCGCCCTCAAAATGATACTGCCAGCGGGCAAGATCTACCGGTCTGGCGCAGAGATACATATACTGTCGGGCTTTTTCAAAGATGGTCATGGTGGTTCTCTCCTTTGCGTGTTTTTCGGCAGCAACAAGCATAGCGGGTCTATGGCGTGTTGTCTTGTAAAAATCCGACACGCTGCTTCGCAAGGTCTGCTCTTGCAAAGGTCAGCGCAGTTTTCGGGTTCATCAGATGCCGCTGTCTGAAATCTCGCAGCAGATGCGCCTGATCGGTATAGCCGAAACGCTCTGCCGCATCCAGCGTGCGAAAGGCCGGGTCAAAGACCATGCTCTGCCACAGCAGCTGGTAGCGCACCAGCGACGCAAAGCCTTTGGGCGATATGCCCATATGCCGCTGGAAGAGCCTCTCCAGTGTGCGGGGCGAAAGGGCTGCATAGCCCGCCAGATCGTTCATGCGGGCACGGCCTTCGCTTTGGATAAGGCAATGCACGGCGTTGAGCAGCCCCGGCTGCGGCCTGAGCCCCTCCAGCTGCCCCAGCAGAAAGGTTTCTGCCGCAGCGATCTTGCCGCTGAGGCTGGGCACATCGAACAGGAGCGGGCGCAGCGCTGCCACCAGCGGGCGGAAGATATCCTCCGCATCAAAGGCGGTGTTGCGGGTGCCCGTCAGATCCATCCGGGCAAAAAGAGCGGTTGTCCATGCGTAAAAGCGGATGGCGAAGGTGGCGGTCACACAGGGCTGCGGCGCATCGCAGCCGCCGGTGCGGTAGCTGTGCTCATCCAGCGTGCAGAAGGCGGCGGTATAGCGGTTGCTTGTGTAGTCGATGTGAAAGATCACATCCATGCAGGTATCGGGGATCACCAGCCCCGGCTCCGGCCGCGGGCGGGCAGCCACCGGGCGCAGAGAGCCCCAGAAGCAGCGGATGTACGGCTTCAGCGCATCGCAGGGCGGCAGCTCCCAATAGGTCTCATCCCGCTGGAAGGGCTGCCCTGTAATGGGGTGGTAGCGCTTTGCCAGCGATAGCATGAGACTCACCTCTTTTGCAGGGTAGGGTACTTCTGCCGCTATTGTAGCATGGGCATCTGCCGTTTGACAATTGCCGGCTGCACAGGGTTGTGCTATGCTTGTGCTGTGCAGCGGCTCAGCAGCGGGCAAGTGCGCAAATGAGATCAAGCCGTACAGCCGCAGCTGCGATATACTGAATGGGAAGCAGCCAAAGGAGGAGCAGACCATGAGCGAGTGGCACAGGAATATCCAGCAGTTGGTGGAGGAGATCGATGCATGCATCCGCGCCGGCACGGATGATGTGCTATCCCTCAGCCATCTTGCGGAGCGGTTTGGGTACTCGGAGTATCATTTTTCGCGCAAGTTCAGAGAGATCTCCGGCATGGCGTTCCGGGACTATCTGCGCTACCGCAGGCTGGCCTTTGCCCTCAAGCGTGTACGGGATACCCGGGACGGGCTTCTGGAGATCGCGCTGGATTTCGGCTTTTCCTCCCACGAAGCCTTTACCCGGGCGTTCCGGGAGGCCTACGGCATCACCCCCAGCGAGTACCGGAGAAACCCTGTGCCTGTGATCCTGCGCACCATTCTGCATCCTTTCGACTGCTATCTTCTGGATACCGGAGGTTTCGGCATGCACAATACAAACGAAGAAGTAAAGAGCTATTTCATTACCATTCCAGCCCACAAGTTTCTGCACATCCGCAATTACGAGAGCATCGGCTACTGGGATTTCTGGCAGAAGCAGAGCCTTGTGCCGGGGCAGGATTGCGAGACCATCTGCGGCCTCCTGGACAGCGTGCCCGGCAAGCTGGACGATCTGGGCGGCAGCGGGGCCGACAGCAGCAGCGGGCAGATCATGGCATTCATCAACGAGCCGGAGGGGCGGCTGTGCAGCTGGGGCATCCCGCTGGCGGAAGCCTACGGCGCACGGCTGCCTGCGGACTATGCAGGGCAGATCCCGCCCGGCATGCAGCTGATGGATGTGCCGGAGGGCGAATACATCGTTTTTGAGCATGGCCCCTTTGATTTTGAAGAGGAGAATGCAGCCGTGGAGGCCAAGATCGAGCAGGCCATGCAGGCCTTCGACTACGAAGCCACCGGCTACCGGCTGGATATGGCGCAGGGACGTGTGTTCTATTTCTACCACGATTGCACAAGGTACTGGAAGTATGTGCGCCCGGTGGTCAAAAAGTAAAGAGGGGATCGGTCAAGCCGCAGCAACACCGCTGCGGCTTGACGCTGTTTTGAGGGCATGCTATCATTACTGTAAAGAGGTGATCCCCGTATGAGTCTTGGTTCATTCAACCGCGCTTTGGCTGCCCAAGTGGGCGCTCCGCACATCGCCTGACCGGACGGTATGTGTGCGGAGCGGATGTGCCCTGTAAGGGGCAGAGTGCCGTCCGATAAGGCTTTGTGCTGCTGAACGGATACCATAAACAATGCCGTAAGGAGCAACAAGCCATGAAAAATGAAAAAAACAGAACATTCTATGCCCTGCGCAGCTTTCTGGCGCTGTGGGTTTCTCAGAGCATATCCTCCGTGGGCACTGCCATGACGGAATATGCCCTTGCCATCTGGATCTACGGGCAGACCGGCACCGCCTCCGGCGTATCCCTTCTGACCCTGAGTTCCTTTTTGCCGACCATTCTTTTCCGTTTTGCCGCAGGTGCGGTGGCGGATCGCTGGAACAAGAAGTATGTGATGCTTGCTGCGGATCTCTTTGCTGCGGCGGGCTCGCTGGCGATTTTGCTGCTGTACCTTGGTGGTTCGCTTTGCGCTGCCAATCTGTACGCCATCTGCTTTGTGCTGAGCCTGATGAATGCCTTTCAGGTGCCCGCCGCCTATGTGGCCACCAGCCAGCTGGTGCCCGAGGAGCACTACCAGCGCACCGGCGGTCTGCAGGCTGCTTCCGGCGCTGCGGTCTCCATTCTCTCCCCGGCGCTGGCAGGTGCGGTGATGGCATGGGGAGGGTTGACGATGGTGCTGATCATCGATCTGTGCACCTTTGCCATTGCATGGATCACCCTGCTGATGATCCGCATCCCCAAATGGCAGCAGAGCGCCCAGGCAGCCGCCGAAAGCTTCTGGCAGAACTGTCTGGGCGGGGTGCGCTACCTGAATGCGCATCCCCGGCTGCTTCGGATGATCCTGTATGTGGCGGCGGTCAATCTGCTGGGCAAGCTGGGCCCGGACGGGCAGATGTCCCCCTTTGTGCTCAGCCGGAGCAGCCAGATGGCCTACGGCGCTGTGCAGACCTGTACTGCGCTTGGGATTATGGCGGGCGGTATGCTCATGGCGGCCCGCAAGCCTTCTTCTGATGGCTGCCGGGCCGTTTACCGGGCGTGCGCCGGTATCTTTCTTGCGGGCATCGGTCTGGCGCTGTGCCGCAGGCCTGTGGGCTGGTGTGTGCTGGCCTTTCTGCTGTACCTGTGCGCCGCTGTAATGAATGTGCACTGGAACACGCTCATGCGCAGGCAGGTGCCTCTGGAACTGCAGGGGCGTGTGTACTCCGCCAGAGATACGCTGCAAAACGGCACCATTCCGCTGGGGCTTTATCTGGGCGGCGCGCTGGCCGACCGGGTATTCGAACCGCTGATGAGCACCGGCGGCACGGCGCAGCACCTGCTTGCGCCTGTGTTCGGTGCTGGGAGCGGCAGCGGGCTTGCCCTGCAGTTTATGCTTACCTCCGCAGCGGGGCTTGTGCTGACCCTTGTTTGCATGCTTGTGCACCGCAGGCGTAAGCCCGGCGCACCCACGCTGTTCAGGTCGTAAAACTCCCAAATGGAGCCCCTGCCCGCCCGGGCAGGGGCTTTTTCTTGAAAATCCCGCAGAAGCCATGCTACAATATTCTGGAAACTGTAAGACAACTGTAAGACTTCTCCTGCTCCGGTGTAAGATTGCAGCGGTATCATCCGTTCTGTAAACGAAACACCGAAAGGAAGTTATGCCAATGAAACGCTGGATCCTTTCCTTTGCCGCTCTTGCCCTGCTGCTGTGCCTTACGCTGTGCAGCTGCACTCGTGGGGAAAACGCCGCCTCCGCACCGGCGGTACAAAGCATTGTGGATTGGGAGACGATCACCGCCCATATTACGCCGGAGCGCCTTGCACGCTGTGGCTGGTACACGGATATGGAGACCCTTCCGGCTGATGCACGGGAGCTTGGCTGTGTGCTCTTCAGCAACTATGATCCGGCGGTTGCGGACAGCTTCGCCGCCGTACCCTTCCAGTTTACCGTCACTTATGGTATGGAGGTTGGCTTTGAGGAGCCTGTGTATACCCTTTTCTGGAGCGACAATGGCTCCGATACCTACTACGCCTGCACCTGTGCCGATGATTTGACCCTGCTCTCGGAGGAGGGCAGCTGGTTTTTGCCGGAGGACAGGCAGACGGCTGTCCATACTGCGCTCTCTCACTGCCGGGAGCTGCTTTTCGGGGAGGAATAAACCATGAATGAAGCCGATATCGCCCTGCGCCGTGCGGGGCGGGCCACCGGCATCGCTGCCATGATCCATCTGGTGCTGTTTCAGCTGCTCAGCGGAGCGATCCTTGCCGGTGCGGCCCTTGTTATGACCCTTGCCCAGCTGCCCGGGATGGGATCGGGGCTTCTCTATATCTGCTCCGATGCGGCCATGCTAATCTCTGGGCTGGTGTATCTGGTGTTCTGGCTACGCAACCGGGAGGCGGTGCAGGCTCAGACGCCGCCCGGGGCAGAAATGCCTGTGGGGCAGCTGGCGCTGTACCTGCTGGCTGTGCTGGGGGTGAACGGGCTGGCATCGTCCGTCAACACGCTGTTTACAGCGCTCACCGGCCTGTCGCTCACTGTACCGGCGCTTACCCAGCCGGATGCGGATCCCCTGCTTTTGCTGGTAACGGTGGCGGTGTTTCCTGCCATTGTGGAGGAACTCATCTTCCGGGGCTTTCTCTACCGCTACCTGCGCAGGCACGGCAGGCTGTTCGCCGCCCTTGCCTCTTCGCTGGTGTTCGGCCTCATTCATCTCAATGTGCTGCAGCTGCTCTTTGCTTTTGCCATGGGGCTCATCCTCTGTCAGGTGTACGAGCGCAGCGGCAAACTGCGCTATGCCATGCTGCTGCACCTCCTCAACAACTCGCTGATGGTGCTTACCACCGCCTTTGCGGTAGATGCGGTTTCGCTCAGCATCGCAGAGGGTGCGATGGGCATTCTGTTTCTGGCGTGGCTGGCGGTTCGGGCCGTCAGAGCAGGGCAATGCGGAGCGCAGCTGCTGCCCGCAGGTACGGGCGATGCGCTCCGGCTATGCGCCGGTTTTCTCCGTGCCATCCCGATGCTGCTGTTTGTGTTGGGCTGTCTGGCCGTTTGTATCTGGATGATCTTTGTTTGATAGACAGGAAAGGAAGTTGTGCATATGGATCTGCTTGGTAAAGTGAAGGAAGCTTATCAGGATGCGGAACGGATCGTTGTTTTGCGGCGGAGCAAGGTGAAAAAGCCACTGGCACGGGCGCTGGATGCACTGGTGTGCCTGCTTACGCCCATGCCGGAGATCACCGAAACGGCGGATCTGATCTCCGACCTTGGCCTGTATTGTCTGGTGGAGCGGGGCGGCAGGCAGCTTCTGGTGCGTGCGGATCGGGAGAATATCGAAGAGAAGGAGATCACCGGTCTGTGTGCGGGCAAGAGCTTCGAGTATGAGGGCAACCGCTTTGTAAAGCAGGTGACGCTGAATGGATAAGCCATACAATGTGCTCATCGCAGATGATGAGAAGGAGCTGGTCTCGGCGCTGCGGCTGTTTCTGGAAAAGGAGAACATCAATGTCTACGAGGCATACGACGGGGAGATGGCCAGCCTTGTGGCAGCCAACTATCCCATCGACCTTGCCATTCTGGACATCATGATGCCCCGCATGAACGGCTACGAGGTGCTGCGCCGCATCCGCCGGGAGAGCGATATCCCGGTGATGATCCTCTCTGCCAAAGTTCAGCTGGATGACAAGGTGCTGGGGCTGGAGCTGGGAGCAGATGATTACATCACCAAGCCTTTTGAACCCCGGGAGGTGGTGGCACGGGTCAAGGCCAACCTGCGCAGACACGACCGGAACACCGGGCGGCGGCAGGCAGCCCTTGCAGCCGGAGACATGCAGCTGGATATGGACAGCTGTGCGCTTCGGTTGGGGGAAAAGCAGATCGATCTGACCCGTGTGGAGCTGGCGCTGATGGAACTGTTCATAAGCCAGCCCGGGCGGGTCTTTACCAAGGATCAGCTCTGCGCCCATGCGTGGGAGGGCGGCTGTGTGGATGATAACACCGTCCGTGTCGCGGTAAGCCGTCTCAGAGACAAGATCGGTAATGACAGGATCCGAACCATCAGAGGATTGGGGTACAGGCTGGAAGTATGAATAAGCTAAAGACTGATCTGATCTATCACTACATTGTTTTTACCTTTGTGCAGACGGCGCTGGCGGTAGGGCTGTACGGCCTGCTGTTTGCAGGCGCTCCGGCGCTGGAGGCAAAGACCGGTATACCGGAAACGGTTTTTGGCTGCGTGGGGCTGCTGCTGATGCTTTTGCTGCTGGCGGGCTTTTCTTTTGCTTACTACCACAAGGTATCGCAGGCCATTGCGGCGGAGACGGCACGCCGGGTGCGGGAGCGTAACCTGCTCTTTGCCAATATCGCCCACGATCTCAAAAACCCCATGGCTTCCATACTGGGCTATGCCCGGGCGCTGGAGTCAGGCAATGTATCCTCTGCCGAGCAGGATGCGGTGTGCCGCACCATCTCTGCCAAAGCCCTGCAGGTGGATGATATGGTGCAGAAGCTGTTTCGCTATGCTAAGTTGGAAACGGAGGGCTATACCCTTGCGCTGCGGGATGGGGACGTGTGCGCTCTGGTGCGGGAGTGCGCAGCCCTGCGCTACGGCGATATGGAGGCCACCGGTGCCGAACCGGAGATCTGTATTCCCGATGAGCCTGTGCTTTGCTCTGTGGATGCGCCGGAGCTGACACGGGTGGTGGACAATTTGATCTCCAACGCGCTCAGGCACAACGAACCCGGCATCCGGCTGCTGGTCGCTGTTGATGTGCGGAAGAATGATGTGGAGATCCTCGTGGCGGATTCCGGCAACCCCATTCCGGCAGGGATGAAAAACACCCTGTTCGAGCCCTTCCAGTGCTCGGACGAGTCCCGCACCGCCAAGGACGGAAGCGGTCTCGGGCTGGCTATTGCAAGGCGCATCGTTCAGCTGCATGGGGGAGAGCTTCGGCTCCGGGAGGATGTTCCCGGCTATACCAAGGGTTTTGCGGCTTCCCTGCCACTTGGCAAGGCAGAATAACAGCATACAGAATGCCCGGCAGAGCCATAGGCTCCGCCGGGCATTCAATGTTGAGTATCGGTTTGCCATCAGTCTGCCTGATAGCACTCGAAGAGCTCTTCCACACGCTCCGCTTCCTGCGGGCTGTTCTTGGTAACAGCGCTCACAAGGGGCACAACGATCAGGGAAAGCGCCATGGCAGCAACGCCCATCTCGGGAGACTTGGCGGCTGCGGCAGAGAAACCGGAGGTCAGCGAGATCACCAGCGTAGCGCCGCCAACGGTGAGAAGGCCGGTCAGGATGCCGGCATAAGCGCCGATCCTAGTGATTTTCTTGGAGAACAGACCCCAGATGTACGGGCCGATGAAGCAGCCGGATACAACGCCCCAGGAGAAGGACATCAGGCTGACGATGATCGGGATGTTCTGGGTCGCAAAGATGAACGAGCAGGCCACGAATACCAGACACAGCAGACGGGTGAGCAGCATCTGGGTCTCGGGCTTGGTCTCCTTCTTGCGCACAGCGGGGATCAGGTCCACCGCGACGGCGGAGGCGGAGGTGAGCACCACAGCCTCAAGGGTGGACATGGATGCCGACAGCAGCAGGATCATGATCACCGCCAGCAGGATGATGCCAAGGGTACCGCCGCCCAGTACCTCCATCAGCAGGGCGGGAATGATGGAGTCGATGCCGCCCGCAGGCAGCTGACCGCCAAGGATCAGACGGGAGGTGCTGCCGATCAGGTAGGCACCGCAGCCGATCACTGCGCAGAAGATGGTGGAGATGATCGTGCCGCGCTTGATGGCAGCCGTATCCTTGATGGCGTAGAACTTGCCGATCATCTGCGGCAGACCCCATGTACCAAAGCTGGTGAGCATGATGTTGAAGCAGAGGAACTTGAAGGAGGAGCCACCGAAGATATTGGTCAGCTGGCTGCCGGTGATGGGGTTGGGGTCGCCGGGCAGGGATTCGAAGTTGGCCAGATTCTGCACCAGACCGCTCAGGCCGCCCACACTGTCATGGCTCAGTATCGCAGCCACCAGACAGACAACGCCAACGATCATAATGATGCCTTGGATCAGATCGGTATAGGCAGTGGCAATGTAGCCGCCGGCCACCAGATAGACCGCCGTCAGTGCGGCGATGATCAGCATCCAAACCCAGCTTTCAACGCCGGGGAACACCGCTCCGAAGAGGGAACCCAGACCCTTGTATACAGCAGCGGAGTAGGGCACCAGAAAGACGAATACGATCACTGCCGCAAGGATCTTCATGCCCTTGGAGTTGTAGCGCTTCTCAAAATAGTCGGGCATGGTTCTTGCGTTCAGCCGCTTGGTCATCTTGCGGGTGCGGTTTGCAAACAGCAGCCAGGAAAGCAGACAGCCGAGAACTGCATTGCCGATGCCGATCCAGATCGCACCCAGACCGATGTTCCAGCCGTGCTGTCCGGCATAACCAACGAATACCACTGCCGAGAAGTATGTGGTGCCATAAGCAAACGCAGTCACCCAAGCGCCGATGTTTCTGCCGCCGATCAGGAAACCGTCCAGTGTTTTGGATTTGCCGTAGCTGATGCATCCGATCAGTGCCATCGCAATGGCATATACAGCCAGCGCAACGATCGTGTAGAGTTGTGCGTTTGTCATGTACTTCACCTCATTATCTTTCCAGAGAGTTAAGGCAGCAAAAATGGTTGGAATGACCTGCTTTGCTGTCTTGCTCTTTGGTTGGGTGTATTATATAATGGCAATGTCCATTAGTAAAACGGATAGTATAGATATATACGTTCGAAAATATCGATGCGGCGGAGGAAACCAATGGAATTGCGGAATTTGACCACCTTCATCCATGTTGCGGAGCTTGGCGGTTTTTCAAAAACAGCCGAGGTGCTGGGCTATTCCCAGTCCACCATTTCGTTTCAGATCAAACAATTGGAGGAGGAACTGGGCTGTCTTTTGTTTGAGCGCATCAATCACACGATCCGGCTCACCCAGCGTGGGCACCAGCTGCTCTCCTATGCACACCGGATCCTTGCCCTGACGGATGAGTTCAAAGACAGCCTCAACAGCGAAAACGAGTACAGCGGGCATATCCACATTGTTGCGCCGGACTCCGTCTGCGAGGAGCTGATCAACGCCCACTATATCGATTTTCACAACCGGTATCCCTCCATATCGTTGAAGTTTACACCGGCGGATACCTCTGTCATGGTCGAAATGCTGGACCGTAACGAGGCGGATCTGATCATTACGCTGGATAGCCATATGTACCGCAAGGATTATGTTATTGCCAAAGAAGAACCGCTTTCCATGCATTTTGTTGCCAGCCCTGCCTCGCCCTATGCACAAAGAAAAGGCCTTTCTGTACGCGATATTGCGGCGGAGCCCTTTGTGCTCACCGAGTACGGGCAGGGCTACCGGCGCGTGCTGGATAAGGAGCTGGCAAAGTATTCGCTGGAGATCGTACCTGTTTTGGAGATCGGCCGCACGGATATGATCACCTCTGTTTTGGCGCAAAGCGATATGATATCCTTCCTGCCGGATTTTGTGACCGCCGCCAGGGTGAAGAGCGGGGAACTGTGCTATCTGGATGTTTGCGACATCGATCTGGCGATCTACAAACAGCTGATCTACCACAAAAACAAGTGGGTATCCCAGAGCATGAGAGTCGTTATCGACTATCTGAAGCAAATGGAGTTTTCCGGCGTACCTGCGGAGCTTTTGGAAAAAAGAATCCGGGAGAAGGAAAACCATTTGAGCTCTTCAAACGTCAGATAAGTGGAACAGCCGCCAACGGCGGGTTCCAACTGCCATGCAGGCCTGCTGACAGACACTTAACCAAAGGGGACAGATATTGTGGATGCTTTGATGTTTCAAGCGGAGGTCAGGCGGATCGAGAAGCTGATGTACCGGGTCGGTATGTCATACCTCGGCAATGTGGAAGATGCTGCCGATGCCGTACAGGATGCGCTTGCCAAAGCCTGGGAAAAGCGGAATACTCTCTCCCGCCCGGAGCAGTTCAAGCCATGGGTTATGAGGATCCTCGCAAACCAGTGCAAGGACATGCTGCGTAAACGCAGAAAAAAGAGCTTCTATCCGCTTGAGGAGGATACCATAGCGGTCGAGATGCCGCCGCCCCAGCCGCCGGTCATGGAGGCCATTGGCGAATTAAAGCCTGAATGGCGCATCGTGATGGTTCTCTACTATGTGGATGGCTGGACGGTACAGCAGATCGCCGACGGTTTGGGTATTCCTCTGAGTACCGTGAAAACGCGCATGAGAAGCGCCCGGAAACGTCTGAAGCAGACACTCCTCGTGGAATGGGAGGAAGAGGTATGAAACAAGAGACCTTTCGCCGCGAACTCTGTGATCTGACCCCCGATGTGCCGGAAGTGTTCCACCGGCGTGTGGAAGCCTTCCTGCAGGAGAAGGTCGATCAGGAGGTCAATATGGAGAAAACAACAAAATGCACCCGATCTATGGACGGACGTCTCAGCAGGCGTGCTCTGGTCTTTGCATTGGTCGCCGTGCTGCTGGTGGGTACGGTTGCCGTTGCCGCAACCAAGTGGGGCATCTTCGACGCATTCTGGCTGATGCTTGGTGCGCAGCCGCCAACGGCAGACAGCGTGATGCAGGGCAAGCTTCACACCGAGACGGTCAACGGGGTCGAGATCACGATCAGGGAAGCCGGGTACGATGGCAGAACCTTGTTCCTGCAATACAGCTACCGTTTCCCCGGCATTATAGAGCAGCTGGGCGAGGCAGTGGACAGGAAGGGGGAGCGCATGCTGACCGAAGAAGATCTGGCACTGTTTGACCAGTATAACGTTGGCTGGTGGATCGATGCTTTCTGGATCAACGGGCAGCGCATGGATATGGCTGCCGGTTCCGGCAGCGAAGACCGCCCCGGTGAGAAGCCGGGCGAGATCATCCACACCGAATACTGGCGTTTGGATGCTATTGGTGTTGAGCTGACCGGCCAGGTTGAGATCGCACTGCCGATCGGTGAACGGCAGCCGTTGAGCGAATACTCTTTGCAGGAGCACCCGGAGAAATACGATGCGGAGCAGAACCTTATCAAGCCGGATAAAGGTGTTGTTACCTTTACTTTCGATACCGGAGACACCCTCAGCAGGGTGGTAAAACTGAAGCCCGCTGCGGAGACCGTTACGCCGGATGTGACCGCCAAAGTCGCCGAGGCTGCCTTTACTCCTCTGATGACCTATATCACCCTTGCGCTGGAGCCTGACCCCGACAGTCTTGCCGCCTATAAGGCCGAGCATGGCGAGGGCTTCTGTGCTGAAGACGGCACCCTGCTGTGGGAATACACCGGCATGGATGTTTACGGTGATTGGCTTGGGTCGCTGGAGCTTGTGGATGGCAACGGCTGCCCTGTTTTCACGGATTATGGTTACGGAAACAGCGGCTACAGTGATACATGGGCTGAGTACATCTATCCCTACATGGATCCCGCTGCGCTGCCGGAGCAGCTGTGGCTGGCCCCGATGGAGGGCGGTGCTGCCGATATGGCTACCGCTGTTCGGGTAAGGTAAGGGCTGAGGCGGGCATGGGCGACCATGTCCGCCTTTTGCAGTTGGGAGGGTGATGCTCCTCCGGAAATTGATGCAGGAGCGATTGGGATGATGATTGTTTTGATAAAAGAGTGATATGTAAGCAGAAAAAACGTATAAAAATGTGATTGGGTGTTTGGGAAATACATCTGCATTATGGAACACAAAAGGCGCTGGCTCCGGTCTTTCTTGAGAAGCCGACAAAGGCTCCGGATATCACTGCCAATTCCGCTTCAAAATCTCACTTTTCAAATACAGCGTATCCTTCCCCGAACGCTTAATCGGATGCAGCTTCCCCGCCCTTGTCAAATAATCTATATTCTGCCTGCTGCAGCCCAAGATCTCCGCAGCTTCAGCCACATTCACAACACGATGAACAACGAAGTTCCGGAAGTCAGAAACACTCAGCGGCACCTTCTTGCCGATGCGGTACAGCGTGGCTGCACTGACGCTCAGGCTCACATCCCACTCCACGCCATGGCCTCCCGGCTGAAGAATGACCGCATAGAAGTAATTCTCGTTCCTGAATAGCACCTGAAAAGACGCTGCATCTTCGTAGCGCTCTTTGATGCTGCACTTCTTTACTGTACCATCACGGAAGAACACCAGCAGCGAATAGTCATCAAGAGGAACCACATCCTCGATCAGCTTGGCAAAACGCTTCCGGATGTTATCAGGCAGCTGCGTTTCCTCAATGGACACAAGGTAGTAATCATCCTGCGCACACCGTCCCATGGAAAGCATCAGCAGACCAAACTCATCGTACTCGTTCAGGTTGTTGTCCTTGAGCACCTGTCCAAGGTTCTGACGATCTGTGGGAACAATGCGCTGCTGTACCCACATCTTGCTCCAATAAGAGTTGATGGAGGTTTCGCCGTTCTTTACGAAAGAGGAGAGAAGCAGCGGCGTTTCCCATGGATCTGCATTCTCCGGCAGCTCGATATAGAAACGCTTCTCCATCTCGTAGTAAAGCAGGTAAGCAAGATCGATTTGATCAGCAGCAGATTCATCTCGAATGGCAAAGATCTTCATACGCACACCACCTTCTCCAGATCATCTCCCAGATTTTATCCTGTAACGCTTGAGAGATGATACCGTCCAGACCGTTCAGCAAAACGGCCTTGTCAGATTCCTTCAGAGGATTCAGCTGCGGCTCCTTCCCTTTCGGGATCAGTTTCAAGTTTTCCCATGTAGAGCCGGAGCCGATGTAGTTGTTGACCCGCTTATCGGCCATCACATCGTATTCTTCTACAGCCGCATCATCCCGGCAATTGAACAGTAGGGACAGACCGTGATCGAAAAGCGGGGCCAGATGGATGGTCTTCTTACGGCTGTTTCGCAACACCTCGATGTTCGCTCCGTGCCGGTCACGATTCAGGATCAGGAAGTCAACCACCAGCATCTGATAGATATACTCTTCCCAGCCGTTGCGGACGCAAAAGTCCAAAGCGGACTCGCCCTCCTGATGCTCGATATCCCAATAGGCATCCAGCGCCAGCTTGCTTTCGCCCCGCTGCTTGAAATCTTCAGAGGCGCAGAGGTAGACCTCATGGGTTTTCCCGGCAATGAGCACATCCGCATGGATCAGCTGATAGTGAAGATGGGGGATACCCAGAATATCCAGCAGCCGGTCCACAATGATCTCATTGACGCATTCATGACCGATGATGCCGCCCATCTGATCAAAGTTGGAAAGCTTGTAATAGGTTTTCTTACCACCCAGCATGGAGTAAGCCTTCAGAAAAGAACCGGCAGTACCAGATGAATTGCGGATCTTCGACCAGGACAGATAGGTCATATCCTGCTTCTCATGGATGATTCTGTTCATTGCTGTTCACCTCTTCACATTCATTGTACTTTCTCACTTGTCATATGTCAAGTGCGGAAACACTTTTCTTTGTCATATGTCAAATTAATGAGGACTCTTATCGTCGATTTTATCGCCGACTATTTATCGCCGACTATTTATCACCGACATATATCGCCGATTTTTTATCGTCACTTTTTTATCGTCGCCTTTTATCGCTACTATTTATCGCTACATTTTGTCGCTATTATTTTATCGCTACTTCTAAATATCAATCCACACATTCGTCTTCTCAGCCGCATTGCAGTACGATATACCCGTACCCAATCCCCATACGATAATCGAAAGGAGACGATCTCATGTGTGAACTCACTTACACCCGCTGCGGCGACTACTTCATCCCAAACATCACGGTTCCGGAGGAACCCGGCACGCTCAACAAGTACGGCAGAATGCGCAGGCAGTACCTGAAGGAGCATCTTCCGCTCCTGTACCAGAACATGCTTCTGACCGGAACCCTGCACAAGCATCTGGTGGAGATCAGCGAACAGGCAGAGGAACGCCTTGAAACCATGATACCCCTGCTCATGGAGCAGAACGGGATCACCGAGGCACTCAAAGCCCGTGACCCGATGGCTTGGGTGGGCGCAATGAATAACCTTCACGCCTGCGCCGAAGAAATCATCTTGGCAGAGCTGGTGTATGTGTGATGAATGAACAGCTCAAGGCACCGGGCACCTACTTCTGGAATGTGGGGAATGACATCGCCGACATCCGTCTGCTGGCAGAAGGAGCGTTGGCACTGTACGAGAGTGATGCCGAACCTCTTCACCGGCTGGGCATGAAGAACAACGAAGAAGTCGCTGCCTCTGCCTTTGACACCATCGGCACCGCACTCTATGATCTGCGAAAGCGGATCGCAGATATGCAGGAAGGCCATCTTCAGGAAACCATACGGCAAAGCATGGAAAGAACAACTGATTGAAATAATGCGCCTGACAATCGACTTGTCGGGCGCATTGTTTTTGTGATTCAGTTATAGATAGAAGATCGCACCATCATATCCAACCGGAAGTTGGGATGCATGTTCTCCACCTAAACCAGAGCGTCATTGTTATTTGGTTGTGTTTCGCCTAAAATATGAGTGTAGCAATCAATAGAAATTCAGGAGGAAAGCAGATATGGCCGCAATAACGATCAATGAACAAATTGCCTTTCTCAGAAAGCAGAGGAGGCTCACTCAGGAAGACCTTGCCAAGGCACTGGGGGTATCTAATCAGGCTGTTTCGAAATGGGAATCGGCTCAATGCTGTCCAGATATTCAGCTCCTCCCCGATCTGGCAAAGTTCTTTGATGTGTCGGTGGATGAGCTTCTCGGATATACGCCTGTTTCAGCAGCCGGAGATATTACGCTTGCTGTTCGTAAACATATCGAATCTTTACCAAAGGGCGAAGACTTTGATTTCGTTTACAGAATGGCAGCTGCTCTGCACACGATTATTCTGTCCAAAGAAATGACGAAAGACAACATGAATCCCGGATGGGATGCGGATGAGGCGATCGAACACGCCGAAAACGCTGAATGGGGGTATTCCTGCTGTTGCATTCCAGAGATGACTACGACAATGAGACACAGCACCGTTTTCTTCTCAAACAACAAGAATTTGATGTTGACAAATACGGATGCACGCCACATCTCAACCGTGATAAGGCCATTCGCTGATGCCAAGAATCTGAAAGTTGCTGCTGCGCTTTACCGCTTGACGATCCATTCCGAAGATGCCTATGCCACCATTGATCAGATCAGTGATCGGTCTGGGATGATACAAGAAATGGTTCGTAATAGTCTTGAGGAACTGTCACAATTCATTCTTGAAAAGGAGGAACCTGTAAAAGCCTTCCGATTTGATGGAATGTATATGAATCTCCTTCCTATCATCTCTCTTTGCGATTTTAAGTAATATGACAATGAAAAACTGTCCCAAGAACCCGGCTTGACAGAAATACTCATTTGAAAAAGCCCCCATGACCTTTGCAGATCATGGGGGCTGGGGTTGTTCAGATGAACAGGTTTACCGCAAGTGCGTTACCCTTACTTGTTGGCGATAGCAGCCTGAGCAGCAGCCAGACGAGCGATCGGAACGCGGAAGGGCGAGCAGGATACATAATCCAGACCGATCTTGTGGCAGAACTCAACGGACGTGGGATCGCCGCCGTGCTCGCCGCAGATGCCGATGTGCAGCTTCTTGTTGTTCTCGCGGCCCAGCTTGCAAGCCAGGTTCATCAGCTTACCAACGCCGGTCTGGTCCAGCTTGGCGAAGGGATCGTTCTCAAAGATCTTGGTGTCGTAGTACGCAGACAGGAACTTGCCGGCGTCGTCACGAGAGAAGCCATAGGTCATCTGAGTCAGGTCGTTGGTGCCGAAGCAGAAGAAGTCGGCGTTCTGAGCGATCTCGTCAGCGGTCAGGCAGGCACGGGGGATCTCGATCATGGTGCCAACTTCGTACTCCAGCTCGGCGCCGGCAGCAGCGATCTCGGCATCAGCGGTCTTGATCACGACTTCCTT
>JAZQHO010000004.1:0-12811 GCA_045540635.1 Candidatus Limiplasma sp. | reverse complement strand
TTGTTGCCATACTGGTCGGTGACAACGCAGTAGAGCTGGCGGCCATCGGCAGCGGCGTTCATGGTAACGGTGCAGCTGGCAGCAGTAGCGCCGGATACGGCGGTGAACGTGGTAGCACCAGCATCCTTGGCGAACCAAGCGTAGGTGATGCCGTCACCGGTGGCGGTCAGGCTGACGGTGGCGGTCTTGCCCTCCAGCGCCTCGGCGTTTACCGGCTGCTTGGTGATCTTCAGCTCTGTCTGGGCTCCGTAGTTGTAGCCGCAGAAACATTCGCCCGAACCATCATCCTCATAGTGCGATTCGTGATCGAAGGCTTCGCCGCAATCTTCACAGATCCACCAGTGGCACTTGGTATCGTAATCCATCAGATCGGAGTAGTGGACGATCTCGTAGATCTCCATCTCATCAAGCGGGACATAGCACTGGGCGCAGCAGTTGTCGATACAGTAGACGTAGTGGACGCGCTCCTGCAGCTTGCCGCCGCAGCCGATGCAGTTGAACCAGTGCATAGACCCATCGTGCCGGGGACCTGCCTCATAATCGGGCCCCTGATGGCTGATCCGCTCCTCGGGCCAGTCGAAGGTAGCATTGCAGACCTGGCAATGGTCGGGTTCATCGCACGTAACGTAGTGATTCTCATCTCCGGACAGCTTGACTGCGCCGCAGGCACAGAGTGCCCAGTGAATATCTTCATTGTAGTCGTATCTGTTGGCCCACTCGTGTATCACCAGCTCCTCGGGCCAGTCGAAGGTAGCATTGCAGACCTGGCAATGGTTGAGGTCATAGCACCGAACAGTGTGCTGCCACGTCTCACTGGTCGCCTTGCCGCACTCACTGCAGGCCAGCCAGTGGTTGAGATCGTCGCCCACATACACTTCGTCCCAGTGCCAATAGTCCTCTTCGGGAATAACAACCCCGTCGCTACCGCAGATATAGCACCATGTGGGGTTGTCGCAATAGACGGAATGGTTCTCGTAGTCAACCGTTTCTCCGCAGTGCGTGCAGCGGTTCCAATGCTGCGTCTCGTTGCTGCCGCCGAATTCGCAATAGGCATGCAGGATCTTCAGCTGGCTGTTCGTCTGCGTACCGCAGTTGTAGCAGATGGTCTGCTCCGGCTGCGTGCACACAGTATAGTGGTCAATCTCCCAAAGCACCACACCGCAGTGGGTGCATCTGTCACCGCAGGTGGTTTCTGTAGTAAACAGCTCGGTGGCCACATGCTCCTGATCGCCGCTTACATTCTCTGCGCCGCAGTCAACGCAAACACCCGGATTATCGCACTTGATCAAGTGGGCGTAGAGGTCGCTCTCGGCCTCGCCGCAGGTCAGGCACACCTTCTGGTGGGCTCCCTCATCCAAAAATACGAAAACTTCGTTCTTGTGGGACAGGCAATCCCATTCGATGGATACATCCGTGGCTCCGCAGATATAGCAGGTGGTGGGCGCATCGCAGTAAGCCATGTGCCGATCCTTGCTGTCATCAGCGGGAAGGTCGCAGGCGGTGCAGCCCATCCAGTGGAACTGCTCGTCATGCTTGTACTCTTCGGTGCCGGTATGGGTGACAGTCAACCAGGAGAGATCCCCCTCATCGTAGCCGCAGGTAGCGCAGATACCCGGGGCATCGCAATACACGATGTGCTCCTCGGGCGCAACCGTTGCCTCGCCGCAGCAGGTCCAGCCCTCCCAATGATTGTAATCGTCGTACTGGGACTCTACAGCACCGGGATGCTGCTTGGTTTCCACAGAGGTCTCGTCGATATGTACATCACAGATGTAGCAGTAGTCGCTGTAGCAGTAGATGATATGCTCCTCCCGCTCGCCGACCGCTTCTCCGCACTCGCTGCAGGCATACCAGTGGGCATCCTCATCGTGATGGTACACATAGCCGCTCCAGTGTTCCAGATTCTCTTCCTGGATCTGGATCCCCTCGGCGTAGCAGTAATAGCAGTACCCGGGATCGGAGCAGTCGCCCAGATGGGGATTTTCGTTCAGCTTCAGCCCGCAGTTGTCGCAGGTCTCGAAATGGTACAGATCATCGTAGCCGGAGGTGGTGTAGGCATGGCGCATCTCCATATCGTTATATGCGACGTTGCAGTAGGCGCAAACGGTCTGGTTGTCAGAATCGCAGTAGAAGTAATGCCGGTCTTGCCAGACCACATCGCCGCAGGTGGTGCACCGGTCGCCGTGATGCGTATCGGTCACAAATGCCTCATACTCATCATGCTCCAGATCGGTGATCTCCAACCCCGACTCGCCGCAGACGGCACAGGTATCCGGCAGAGCACATTCGGCCCAATGCGGGTAGTAGCCAAGGATCTCATCGCAGGCCGTGCAGTACTCGTAGTGGTAGTAGGGATCCTCCGTATCGAACACATAGTTGCCCAGCACCCGATGCACCATATATCCCTCAGAGATCTCAAGATCGGTCGCACCGCAGATGTAGCAGGTGGTGGGTGTATCGCAGTAGGAGACGTGAGGCTCACTCTGGGCGCCTTCGCCGTTGCAATCGGCGCAGCCCAGCCAGTGGCTGTCCGCATCGTACAGGTACTCCGCTGTAGCGGTATGCTGGAGGCCGTCGAAAACCGGCAGATCGTCCGTGCTGATGCTGTAGTCGCAGACAGAGCAATGCTCCTGATCGGTGCAAAGCACCTTATGGTATTCGGCGCCGCCCTCCATCTGGTAGCAGCAGGACCACTCCTGCCAGTGCTGGTAATCGTTGCTGTACATCTCCAGCGTACCCGTATGAGGCTGGCGCTCGCCGTTTATCTGCTCTTCGGGCAGGCCGCATACCACACAGCAGCTGCTGCCGCAGTAGAGCACATGGGGCGTGGGCTCCTGGTCTTCGCCCATGGCACCACAATCCGGACAGCCCAGCCAGTGGTTATCCCCATCGTAGAGGAAAGCGGAGCGGATGTGGTACAGCTCCAAAATGTCGATGCCTTCGGTACCGCAAACAAAGCACACGTTTTCGGTGCAGTAGCCGGCGTGGTGTTCCGGCTCGCTGTACTGGCCGCCGCAGCCGGCGCAGATCCGCCAGTGGGAACCGGCATCATAGCCCCATTCGCCGGTGCTGTCGGTGTGGCTCAGGTTCTCGTTGGTGATCGTCAGATTCTCACCGTTGCATCCGTAGCAGGTGCCGGGCATATCACAGCTGCCATAGTGCTCCTGGCGCTCCTCCGCAAGCCCCTCGCAGCCATTGCAGGAAGACCAGTGGTGGGTCTCGTCCCAATGGATGGTGTAGCCGAACGCATGAAACATCTTCTCCGACGGGAGGTCGACGGACTCGCTCTCACAAGTGTAGCAATGGTTCGGGTCATCGCAGCTGGTGGAGTGGTATTCCTTCTCGCCGTCCTGTTTGCCGCAATCCGGACAGGCCATCCAGTGGTGGGTGGCATCGCTGCGGTACTCCCGGCCGTGACAGATGTAGAGCTCATCGATTACCACACCGTCCAGCCCGCATTCGGTGCAGAGGTCGGTGTCGGTACAGTCGCCGTAGTGCGGGTAGGTCTCCTCCAGATCCTCGCCGCAGTTTACGCAGCGGTACCAGTGGCGGGTCTCATCGCCGGTAAGTTCGGTTTCTCTGTGGTTGCTCTTTTCAGCGGGGATGACCGCATCCTCCGCACCGCAGATATCGCAGACGGTGGTATCGCAATAGCCCCAGTGGGCAGAGGGGGATTCGTCGGTATAGCCGCAATTGACGCAGGCGTACCAGTGGCTGTTTTCATCATGGACATAATCCCACTCGTAATGCTCCAGATTGTAGCTGGGAATGTTGACGTTCTCAGCGCCGCATTCCACGCAGCGGTTGCTGGTGCAATCGCCGGTGTGATCCCGCAGATCGCTGATGATGGCATCGCAATCCAGACAGACGGACCAGTGGTGGTCTGCATCGCTGACAAGTTCGCTCTCGCCGTGCTCATAATACTCTTCGTCAACGACCACGCCCTCCATGCCGCACTCCACGCAGGTGGTGGGAGCCGTACAGGTGACGGTGTGGCAGGAGTCATAGCCGGTAACTGCCTCGCAGGCAGAGCAGACGTACCAGTGGTTGTTTTCATCGCCCCGGTAGACATTCTCCGCATGCACGACATTTTCATCGGCCACATCCATACCGATGGCACCGCAGACGGTGCAGGTGGTAAGATCGTTGCAGCTGACGGTATGGGGCTGCGGGTTATCGCTGCCATAGGTGCAGTCGCTGCAGCCCAGCCAGTGGCCGTCGTCGTTGTGGCGGTATTCTTCGGTGCCGGTATGCTCCAGCTGGAAGTAGCTGCCGATCTCGCTGGTATCGATCGCATAATCGCAGACGGAGCAGTGCTCGGGATCGGAGCAGGAAACAACGTGCCGCTGATACTCAGTGGCCATCTCGCCGCAGCAATCCCATTCCAGCCAGTGGTCTACCCAGTCGGTCTTGAGGATCTGCTGGCCGCTGTGGGAGATCTCCGGTTCGTTGACATTATACACATCCGCGCTGCAGCCCTGACAGTAGCTGCTGTCGCAGGTGAAAGTATGGGGGAGGCGTTCGTTGCCCTCTTCCACCATCCCGCAATCCCAGCAGCCGCTCCAGTGGGCATCCGCATCGTAAACAACACCGAAATTGCCGTGGTTGAGCAGCTCGGCGGTGATGTTGATATCGGTGGCATTGCAGACGGAGCAGTAGCCGTCGCTGCACCAGCCCTCATGCAGCTGGGGCTCGGTGAGCCGGAAACCGCACTCGGGGCAGGCTTCCCAGTGGCTGTCGGCATCGTGGCTCATCTCGCCGTAAAAATCATAATGGCAGAGGTTGGCATCCGTAACGGTAATGTCTACGTTACCGCAAATGTTGCAGACGTTGGGATTCGAGCAGTAGCTGGTATGCTCTGCCACCTCAGAGACGACCTGCCCGCAGGCATCGCAGGCGCTCCAGTGGTGGGTGCCATCGTAGGCATACGATGTGCTGGTGTGTTCGCATACGTTCTCCTCCGCATGCGCATGGAAGTGCGCATCCGTTGGGCACAGCATTGTGAACAACATGATAAAAGAACAAAGCAGCGCAAGATTCTTTTTCATTTTTTTCCCCTCCATTTTTGGGTTTGGCTTTATTGTAGCACAAATTTTGGTATTTGCAACACTTGATTTTTTTGCACGTTTTTTGATTGTACACCATTTTTGTGTATGTGGTCACACGCCGCCCATCCGCAAAAGGCACTGCCTTCGCATGCAAAAACCCTGCTTCCTTTCTGTAAAAAGGAAGCAGGGCTCAGGTTGTTGATAAACCCCAGAGGTATTGGAGGGCCGCAGCCCTCCGATTGCCAAACCGAAACCAGCGGCGTGTATTGCGCCCCAAAGCCGCCCTGTGGTCGGCTTTGGGCTTCGGCGCTGCGGGAGCGCTATTGCGCTGTCCTCACGCCACGGTTCACTGCGTACACCCTTCCGGTGGTTTCGGAAGCTTACGAAGTAAGCATTCCTATCGCCGTTTGCCGCCCGGGGAGCCGTAGGCTCCTAGGCAAACGGTGCAAAGTCGTCAAAAAAGCCGCCGCAGGCGAGTTTTTTGACGAGCTGACGTCACAGCACCTTGACCATTTCCTCGCGGATATCGTCATAGTGGGCATCCGTCAGGCCGAAGGAATGTACCTTGTAGGTCCAGATGGCACGGCCGATGCCGTACTTGGCAAAGGCGGCATTGATATCCCGGAGCCAGCGCAGGGTGTCGGGAGTGGGGGCCCGGTCGATCACGCCGTACTCGCCGCAGTACAGGGGCGCATTGCGCTCCTTAGCTGCCTCGATGGCGGGCTGGAACATTTTTTCGAAGTATTCGGGGCTGATCAGATCCTCATCGCCGGGCTTGGCTTCGCCGGCCTGCCACATGCCCAGCTCCTCGGCGGTCTTGGCATAGGCACCCACCGGCAGCGGGTAGGCGATGTGGAAATCGTGGGGCATATGGTTTACCCACGGCGCAGCCTGATGGGTAAAGATCAGCGGCTCGTAGCAGTGGAAGTTGTAGACGATCTTATCGTCGTAGGGCATATCCAGCGTGGGCACGCTGGTAACGGCGTTGTAGCGCACGCCGCCCACAAGGATCCACGTATCCGGCGCAATGGGGCGAATGGTCTCGATGGCCTTGCGGATGATGCCATTCCACTCGTTGACCACATCGGGCAGATCCACCTCATTGAGCAGCTCAAAGGCCACCCGGTCGGCGTACTTGCCCCAGCGCTGGGCGAACACCGTCCAGATGCGCAGGAAAGCGGCCTGCAGCTTTTCATCGTGGAAGAAGGTGGCACCGTAGTCCCGGTCGATGGTGGAGAACATGTAGCCGAAGGTCTTGTGCAGGTCGATGATCAGGTTGAGGCCATGTTTGCCGCACCAGTCGATGCACTTGTCGATGTATTCGATCCGGGGCAGGATGGTGTTGCCCTCATCGGCAAAGACGGTATCGCAGTCCACAGGCAGGCGTACATGGTCGCAGCCGAAGGAGGCGATACGGGCGATGTCGCTTTCGGTAATAAAGGTGTTGAAGTGGTGGTCATCGTTGCCCACCAGCTGGCTCAGCCAGCCGCCCAGATTGATGCCCTTCTGGTAGCCTTCGAAAATGCGCATATTGGTTTCCCTCTCTTTTTGTTGCGGCATAAGGCACCGCAGTTTATTGCTGTAAAACATTCGACCCCGGCAGGGAATGTCCTGCCGGGGCGCTGATGTATACAATTGATTGGGAAAACATGTTTTACTTTTCCTGCTTTGCCATGGCCTCCTCAATGGCGGCAATGCGCTGGCTCAGCGGGGGATGGCTGTAGGAGAGCTTTACCAGAAGGGGCGAGGGGGCAAGATGGGAGAAGTTATCCTTTGCCAGCTTTTTGAGGCCGGAGATCAGCCCTGCGCCGTAGCCCTCTGTCACTGCCTGCCGGTCTGCCCGGTACTCCGCATAGCGGCTGTAGGCGTTGGACAGAAACCCGATCAGGGGGTTCAGCAGCGCCAGCCATGCGCAGCCCAGCAGGATGTAGGCAAAGCCGTAGTTGACCGTATCGAAGCCGAAGGCGGTGTGCATGCCGGTGGTGCGCACGGTGAGCCATGCCAGCACAGCCATCAGCAGCATGTTGGCGAAGTTCATCAGCTGCTGCTTGAGCACATCCCTGTTGAGGCCATGGCCCAGCTCATGGGCGAATACGGCGCAGATCTCGTCGGGGGTCATGCTGTTGACCAGATTATCATAAAGCACGATGGTTTTCAGCTTGCCAAAGCCGGTAAAATAGGCGTTGCTCTTGGTGGTGCGGCGGGAGGCGTCCATCACCTCAATGGCTTTTACATGGTAGCCGTGCTTATTCAGCAGGGCGGTCAGCTTGTCCTTCAGCTCGCCCTCCTCCAGCGGCACAAACTTGTTGCTGATGCGGCTCAGGATGGGGTAGAGGAAGGAAATGAACAGCGCCACGGCAAACACGCAGCCCGCAAAGAGCAGCACCATGCCATCGCCCAGCCACAGGTGCAGGGCGCACAGAAGGGCAGCCAGCAGCGTGCCCAGCACCAGCTCGATCAGCAGCCCGCGGATCTGATCCACCACAAAGGTTTTCATGGTGGAGCGGTTAAAGCCGTATTTCTGCTCGATTTTCATGGTATCCACATAGTTCAGTGCAGCAGCAAAGAGTGCCTCCACCACGGTCTGGAAGGCCACCACCACCATAAGCTGCACATATGCATTGGCAGAAAACAGCTTTGCCACGGCAGCGTGGGCATTCAAAAGGAGCAGCACCACGGTCACGGCCCAGCTCATCAGCGTGGAAAGGATTTGCAGACGGCTCTTTTCGCCGTGGTATTCCTCCCAGCGCTTGTGGGTCTCCGGGTCGTATATGTCGCTTACGTTGGCAGGCACCGGATTGGCTGCGCTGCGGTACTGGATGTAGTTGAGCAGCATCCGGTACAGGCTGGTAAGGGTGGCAACGATAAGGATGATCGGTTTCCAGTTCATACATGTCTCTCCTTTGGTATACAGACCTGTTTGGTAAGGCAGAAAACAGCATAGCACAGCGGGCGGGACGTTGTCAAAAGCGCCAGCCCCAACGCAAAAAGCAACCGATAAAGAAAGGTACAAAAAAGACACCGCCGCACGAATGTCTGACGTTCGTGATATGCGGGGCAGCAGGTGGTGGTGCTGCAGCGGCGGTGTCTGTATCCATTGTAGAGTGTCGGGAATAATGCTGCAAGTTGTTGGTAGCGGGAGAAGCGCCGTTGGTAGCACGGGTGTACATCTGTTTTGGGTACACTGCGTCAGCCTTCAACGGCAGTCAGCCCGCCCAGCAGGCGGCGGGAGGCGCTGAGTACCTCGCCGTTTCGCATGATTACCTCATGGTTTTTGGCATCCACCCGCTCCACATAGAGCCGGTTGACGGCGCAGCTTTTGTGGATGCGCACGAACCACGCCGGGTTCAGCCGGGGCATCAGCTTGGTGAGGCTCTCCCGCCATGTGAAGGTGCCGGTGTTCATATGGGCGGTCACATACTCCCGCTCCATCTGCAGCCAGATGATCTCCTTCTGGTCCAGCATACGGATCATGGAGCCTGCAGTCACGTTGAGGGGGTAGACGGTTCGGCTGCGCTCGTAGTGCAGGATCACGTCCCGCAGGGCATTCTCCAGCCGCTGTGGGGTGTAGGGCTTCAGAATAAAATCGAAGGCGTGGGAGCGGAAGCACTCCATGGCGTACTCCGCATAGGCGGAAACATAGATCACCATAGAGGTGGGCTGCAGCCGGTGCAGTTCTGCGCACAGCTCCAACCCGCTCATTTTGTTGTCCAGCTCCAGATCCAGCAGGTAGACAGCATCGCCTGCCTGCTTGGTGGCGTACTCGATCACCTGCTGGGGGTCGGTGGTGGCAAGGGTGATCTCTGCCTCTCTGGGCAGATGGGGCAGGATCTGCGTAAGGTGGTGGGTCATGGTCTGGTTGTGGCGCGGGTTGTCGTCGCAAAGGATCACATGCAGCATATGGTCAAAGCCTCCGTTATGTATGTTGGAAAAAAAGGTATCAGCGGTGCAGCAATAGCTGCGCCCGTACGTACTGCCCGCTCACCCAGAAGTTGAGACAGGCGTTTTTGGTGCGGCTCAGAATACTGTAGCAGCTCAGCAGCCCCTGCCCGGCGTGGCCTTCCTTGGTGCTGGTGCCGCCCCGGGAGAGCTGCTCTGTGGTAATGGTGCCGGAATAGGTGTTGCTCACGATCAGCTCCAGCGCACCATCCACATTACGCAGTTCCAGAAGCACATAGCGCTCTGCGGCCTCGTTGGCGGCTTCCAGTGCATTGTCCAGAAGTACGCCCACCAGCTGGCACAGATCCGCATCGCCGATGGTATGGCTCAGGCTGATGTTTTCCTGCACATACAGATTGATGGGCAGATTCAGCACCCGTGCCCTGTCGATGGCGCGGAGGAGAAGCGCATTGATGGGCGGGTTTGTGACCCTCTCCAGCGCCAAGATGTTTTCGTTGTTGATAAGAGCGCATTTTTCCTTGATCTCGGCAAAATAGGTTTCGATCTTTTCCCGGTCGTCGGAGAGGAGCGCGCCCTCCAGCCCATAGAGCATGTTGATGGTATTGTGGCGGAAGAACCGCAGGTTCTGCATCAGTCCCCGGGAGATGTTCTGCTGCTGCTCCAGCGTGTTCAGCCGCTGGGACTGCACCAGATAGTTGATATCCTGAAACAGGTAGCTCAGCGCCACAGCCACCAGTGCGGTCACGCTGGCTGCCAGCAGGATGTAGCCATTCTGGTTGGGCAGCAGCAAATCTTTGAGGGATTTGGCACCGAACAGGTAGTGGGGCATTGCCAGCAGGCTGACGGCTGCGCCGACGATCACTGTCAGCCGGAGGATGGAGAAAGCGATGTGCCAGCGGCGCTTGCGCAGTGTGGGCGGCGCAGTGCGGTGCAGGTAGAAAAGGTGCTGCCAGACCAGTACCGCCAGCCAGATGAGCATGGCTGCCAGCGCGTTGATGAGTCCTGCACCCAGCAGCCGGTGGGGGTCGTGCATGTGCGCCAGCTCTGCCACTATGAACATTTCCGTATCCAGCCCCAGCTGCCCTGCCAGCATCACCAGCAGAGCGCACCCAAGCTCCAGACACAGCAGCATCAGCATCAGCTTGAGCAGCGCGATGGCGAAGCCCCAGCCCTTTACCCGGAACACCGCCAGCAGGATGACCGCATACCACAATATGGCAAAGGCCACGTTCCAGCCGTTCAGGTACAGCATCACCAGCCGGTTGCAGCACCAGCTGCAGAGCATCAGCAGCACGCATTGAGCCAGCTGCTCCTTGCGAAAGGGCGCACCCGTCAGCCGGCGGATCGTGCCGTACTGGAACAGCGCCACCGGACTCAGTGCCAGACAATACAGCACCAGCCCGGTAAAGTGGTACCAAAGACTGTTCATGGGCGGCTGCCCTCCTTTTGTGTGGGTTCAGCTTTGCAAAAGCAGCTGCGCCTGCACATACTGGCCGGTAAGCCAGATGTTCAGGTGAGCGCCCCGTCTGCGCTCCAGAATGTGGTAGCAGCTCTTGAGCCCCTGCCCCTCGTGGCCCTCTTTGGAGCTGGTGCCGTTGCCGGTGAGCGATGCCGCGGAGACGGGGCCGCTGTAGGTGTTGCGCACGATGATCTCCATAGCCCCCTCCACGCTGCCGATCTCCACCGTTACACTGCGCTCGGCGGCTGCATCCGCCGCTTCGATGGCGTTATCCAGCAGCACGCCCAGCACCTGGCACAGCTCGGCATCGCTCAGAGCGTGGTTCACCGGCGGCGGCCCCTGCACGCACAGGTTGAAGGGCAGGCGGAGCGTGCTGGCTCTGCCCATGTGCTGCAACAGCAGCGCATTCAGCGCCGGGTTTGTGATCTTGTCCAGCGCGGCGGCGTTGTCGTTGTTTACCAGCGCACAGGTTTGGCGCATTTCGTTGTAGTAGGCAGCCAGCTTTTCCTGATCGCCGCTGAGGATGATGCCTTCCAGCCCATAGAGGGTATTGATCATGTTGTGCCGGAAGTACCGCAGGCTGCGGATCATCTCCGCGGAGGCGCTCTGCTGGCTGGTCATCAGGCGCAGGCGGTCGGCCTGCATCACATGGCGCAGATCCTGCACCAGATAGGAGAAGATCACCAGCATCAGCACGGTGCAGCACAGGGTCAGCAGCGCATATTGTTCGCTGTTGAGGATCAGAAATTGGATCAGCGACTGGTCGCCGAAGAGGGCGAAGGGCAGGGTGAGCGCTCCCATGCAGGCGAACACCAGCACCATCACCCGCAGGAAAATGGTGAAATAGGTCCACGCCTTGATGCTGTCATCCCGGCGGGCAGGGGTGTTGCGGTTGCGCAGCCTTTCCCAGACAAGGATGATGCTATACACCAGCACGATGCCCAGCACGTTGAGCAGTGAGGAGTAGAAAAGGGTCTCTGTCTTGTAAAAATCGCTCAGGGTAAGCACCATCAGCTTGTTCTGGTCAAAGCCCATATGGCTCATAATCAGGAACACCAGCATGCAGGAGGCTTCCTCGGCGGTAAGCAGCGCGATCATCTTGATCAGATCCACAAAGCAGTTGATGCCCCGCCGCCCGAACACATAGCGTACGATCAGAAAGAAGAAAAACGTGGAAGAGAGAAGGTTCAGCCCGTCATGGATGGCTGCCACCGGGCGGTTGGTGATGATGTTGCCGTAGAGCAGCAGGGTGCACAGCAGAAAATCCCGTCGGTTGTAGGGTACGCCCAGCACCCGGCGTATGGTGGGGTACAGTCCCAGCACCACCGGCAGGCTGGTGATCAGATACAGAAGGATTTGTCCGGTCAAGGCAAGGTATGGCTGCAAGGCGGTGTGCTCCTTTCTGGATCTGCTGATAGTACAGGACGGACTATTTTAGCATTATTTTCCATTTGTTGCAAGAAAACAGGTGGGGCAGCTTGTTTTTTGGCGTTGGATATGCTATGGTGCAGAAAAACAGCGGCGGGATATCTGCGCCGACGATCACAGGAAAGGGAGGGCGGAAGATGTGAGCAAACCCGCATGGCGGCTGGAAAAAGAGAAAATGGTGGAAGGCTTCCGGGAGAAAAATCGTCTGGCGGAGAAGGGACAGGTGGTGTTTGCCGGTTCCTCTCTGATGGAGATGTTCCCGGTGGAAGAGTGGGCAAAGGAGCTGGGCGAGGGTGCGCCCAAGGTCTACAACCGCGGTGTGGGCGGCTACCGCACGGACGATATGCTGCCCATCGTGGATCTGTGTGTGACCGGCCTGATGCCCCGGAAGGTGTTTATCAACATCGGCACCAACGACCTGAGCGATGCCTCCGTTCCCATTGAGGAAATGATCGGGAGGTACCATCAGATCCTCAGCAGGATCGAGGCGGAGGTGCCCGGCGTGCAGATCTATCTGATGGCGTACTATCCCATCAATTACGATGCGGCAGAGGAGAGCATGAAGGCCTGCCTGCGCATACGCACCAACGAGAAGATCGCCGAAGCGAACCGGCAGGTGGAGCAGCTGGCCAAACGGCACGGGCAGCGCTATATCGATGTCAATGCGCCCCTGACCGATGCACAGGGCCGCCTGAAGGCAGAGTATACCATCGAAGGTATGCATATCAAGCCCGAAGGCTACAGGGCTGTTTTTCCTCTGTTGGTACAGTATATCATGGAATAAGCATTTTGTGGAGAAAATGGGGACGAAAATTTCCCGGCGGCAGCACTTTAGCGGCTGGGTAAGACTCGCCCCCCGGGAAACACCCACCCCGGCAGGCCCCCTCTTGCCAGAGGGAGCTGCCCTGGAGGGGCTGGGGGGGGGCGCCCAGCACCAAGCCCCATGCCGCATATCACCCCCCCCTCCGCCCCTTTT
>JAZQHO010000003.1:0-13080 GCA_045540635.1 Candidatus Limiplasma sp. | reverse complement strand
GACGCCGATCTGCGTGCCACCACCACCATGGGCATCGGCAATTTCCTCGATCTGCTGGCCAAGATCGCTCAGTAAGCAACACAAAGGCTGACGCAACGCCGTCCGCCCTGCGGCTGCCGCCCTCCCACGGGGCGGCAGCCCCAGCTCGTCAAAAAACACGCCTACGGCGGCTTTTTTGACGACTTTTGCACCGTTTGCCTAGGAGCCTACGGCTCCCCGGGCGGCAAACGGCGATAGGAATGCTTACTTCGTAAGCTTCCGAAACCACCGTACACGCCGCTGGTTTCGGATTGACAATCGGAGGCCTGCGGCCCTCCTATACCTCTGGGACTTCTTTGACAGTCTGAAGCGGGCATCCGGCTTTTGCGACCGGATGCCCGCTTTCTTTGTTTTTCAAGGAACTCTTCCACAGGAACACTGCCCGGCTCCCTGCCCCCGAAGGGGAGGGAGTGTCCCCGCAGCCCTTACAGCCTGCGGAAAACATTCACGCTGAATGCCTTCAGCCCGATGCTCCCGCTCACGTTCTCCCCGCTGAGCAGATCCAGAAGCCTGCCTTCCAACAGTACCTCTTTAGCCTCCCGGCTCCGGTTGATCAGGAACAGGTACATGGTGCCGTCCGCTGCGTAGCGGGCGGTAGCGGTCACGCCTTCCGGCAGCCCTTCCACCAGCGGCAGGATGCCCGCCTCCCGGAGCAGCCCGCCCAGCACATAGGTAAGGCAATCGGTGTCCACCCGTGCCTGCAGGGTGTAGCAGACACCCTCGCCGGTACGGTTCCGGGTAAGCACAGGCAGGCCTTTGTAGAACTGCTTTTCATACACTGCCAGCGCTTCTGCGCCCCGGAGGCTGCACAGTTGCGCCACCTCATGGATGGGCCACTCCCGGCCCTGCCAGCAGAAATGGTTTTCGTGCCCCTTGTCCCATGCATCCAGCTCATCGGTACGCACGCCGGTCAGCTTTTCCAGCGGCGGCTGCGTAATAAAGCGAAGATCCTCTTCATCCACATAACCGCTCATGTAGCTCAGGTACACCAGCCCACCCGCCTCGGCAAAGGCGGTCAGCCGCTCCGCAAAGCCATCCCGCAGCAGGAATACCATGGGCGCGATCACTGCCTTGTAGGGGGTCAGGTCGCTCTTCTGGTCGATCAGATCCACCCCGTAGCCCGCTTGGCACAGGGCAGCGTAGTGACTTTCCACTGTCTCCTCGTATTTCTGGTGGAAGCGGTGCCCCGTCCACGCATAGTCCAGTGCCCAGCGGGTATGCCAGTCGTACACCAGCGCCACCGGGTTGCGGGTCTCACTGCCGCATACCTGCCCGATGCGCTCCAGCGCTCCGGATACCTCACATACCTCACGGAAAGCCCGGTTGTCGGTGCTGCCGTCCGGCGGCAATACCGAGCCGTGAAACTGCTCGCTGCCGCCCCGCCCTGCCCGGAACTGGAAATACTGCACCGAGTCGGAGCCGTGGGCAATGGCCTGCAGGCTCTGGTAGAGCACTGTTCCCGGCGGGGGCAGGGTATTCACATCGTCCCAGTTGACGGCACCGGGGCAGCTTTCCATCATCAGGAAGGGCTTCTGCCCGCCGGTGCCCCGCATCAGATCGTGCCGGAAGCCTGTCCACAGGCTGATGTCCCCGTCCCGCTCGTCGTTCTTCCAGCGGGGGTAGTTGTCCCAGCTGACCACATCCATCCGGCGGCCCAGCTCAAAGTAGTCGATGCCGGGAAAGGTGTGCATCAGGTTGGCAGTCACGGGGATGTGGGGCGCATACTTGCGCAGCGGCTCGCATTCCAGCCGGAAGAAATCCGCCAGATGGTCGGAGCAGAAACGCCGCCATGCCAGATTGTGGTTGGGGCTCTCCCACTCGCCCAGAAAGCTGGGGGTGGTGGGGCTCTCCACCTGCGCAAAGCTTGTAAACCGGTGGGACCAGAAGGTGTTCCACCAGCTGTCGTTCAGGTTGTCGATGGTGCCGTAGCGTGCCCGGAGCCATTCCTGAAACGCCTTCTGGCAGCGGGGGCAGTGGCAGTCGTAGTTGTATTCGTTGCTCACATGCCACATGTACAGCGCCGGGTGGTTTCCGTACCGCTGCGCCAGCCGGGTGTTGATCTCCGTCACCTTGCGCCGGAAGTCCGGGGAGGAGTAGCAGGCATTGTGTCTTGCGCCGTATACATAGGGCTTGCGCTCGTTGTCCATCCGCAGCACGGAGGGATACTTCTGCGCCATCCACGGCGGGCGGGAGCCGCTGGGGGTGGCAAGGATCGCCTTGAGCCCGTTTTCGTGGAGCATGTCCATTACCTCGTCCAGCCACGAAAAATCGTATACGCCGTCCTCCGGTTCCAGAAAGGCCCAGCTGAAGATGCCCACGCTCAGCTCATTGATGCCCGCCTCCTTGGCACGGCGCATATCCTCCTGCCAGACGGCACGCTTGTTTTTGATCCATTGCTCCGGGTTGTAGTCCGCACCGTGGAGAAAGTGCTTTTCTGCCATGGTCATCCCTCGCTTTTCGGTTGTTGATCTGCTTCATAACATTCCACAGGGCGTGGTTTTTTCCCTTCTTTCGCCCCATGAGGAAAATACCGTGGACAATCGGTGGATAACAGCCGGTATGCCGTGGAAAAACAGCTGCGGCTCCGTGGAAAGATCCTCTTTATCGACATGTGGATAATGTGGATTCCCGCACCCGTCCACAGGTGGTTTTCCATGCCGAAATAGTAAAACCATACAAGAACAGGCTTTTTCCGTGGAAAACTATGTGGAAACTGTGGATAAAGTTCGTGGATAATCCATAGCAAACAAAAGTTTTCCACATAAATACCCGTGGAAAACGCATAAGCTGTGGATAAAAACAGGAGGCATGCTATGAGGGATTGGAAGCATCCGCTGCTGCGCAGCCGGATGGGAAGGCTTCGGATCTGTACGCTGCTGGTGCTGGGCATTACCTGCGTATGGCTGCTGCTGGGTCAGCGGCAGGGGGCTGTGGTGCCGACGGCAGGGGAAGGGGCGCTCAGTGGGTTCACCGTAGCGCTGGATCCCGGTCACGGCGGTTACGATGGCGGTGCCCGTGCCCATGACAGCGGCATATGGGAAAAGGAGATCACATTGCAGATCGCACTGGCTGTGGAAAAGGAGCTGCTGGCCCGGGGTGCACAGGTGGTGCTCACCCGCCGGGAGGATCTGTGTCTGGCGGCAGGTGAGGGAGCCTCCAAAGCCCGCAAGCGGGAGGATCTGAAGGCTCGTACCGATCTGGCGCAGGCTGCCGGAGCGGATGTATTCCTCAGTATTCATCTGAACGAATACCGCTCCCGTGCGGAGAGCGGCCCGCAGGTGTTCTATCAGAAGGGCGGCGAGGCGGGCAGATTGCTGGCTGGGGTGTTGCAATCGGCGCTGATCCGGGGGCTGGAGCCTCTCAGAGAGCGCAGCGCCATGGCAGGGGACTATTATGTGCTGCGCAGCGCCCTGCCCTCTGCCTTGGTGGAATGCGGCTTTCTGAGCAACGCAGCGGAGGAAAAGCTGCTGCTGGAGCCTGCCTATCAGGCGAAGATCGCCTGCGCGCTGGCAGATGGGCTGGAGGAATACCGGCTGCTGCTTCGCAGACAGAGCGGCGGGGGAGAGGGCGAAAATTCAGCAGACAAAGGCACTTGAAAAAGGTGTGTGGAAAACTTTTGCCCCTATGTGGAAAACGTGTGAATAACCGCAAAATGTTTTTGGCTGTCTCTTTTGGTGCAGAATCGGCCAGTTTGTACGAAAGCCAATAAAATCAACGGTTTCAGAAATCGCTAAACAGAAAAATGAAGCACTGCAAGGCTTTGAAAGTTTTCCACAAATGGCGTGGAAAACATTACGAAAACATTTCAATTTTGATTCAAAACGAAGAAAACGCAGCCGGGACAACGGCGGTCTCTGCCGTTGCCCCGGCTTGCAGCTCGTTTGCCCCCAAAGGGATGCATCCGCCTGCTCCGGGCAGTGTTCAGGCATCCCCGGGGAATGATTTCTTTTGCAAAAAAACTGCTTTCAAGCTTGAATCCGACCCGCCGCCATGCTATCATCATACTGGGTCAGTATACGGATACTATCTTACTTTTGAAGGCGGGCGCAGGATGAACGATCGTATCTCGGAAGCCGTGCTGAGCATCACGGAGGCCAAATTGAAAAACCCGCTGGCTTTGGCCTACGTGGGCGATACCATCTGGGATCTGCTGGTGCGCCGCAGGCTGCTCCGCTCCAATGCGCAGGCCGGTACGCTGCACAAGCGTGCAGTAGCTATGGTCAATGCCGGTGCGCAGGCAGAAGCCCTTCTTCGCATCGAGCCGTATCTTACCGCAGCAGAGGGCGATATCGTCCGCCGGGGCGGCAATGCCCACGCCCACCATGCTGCCCCAAAGAATCAGGATCCCGTTGCTTATTCCAAAGCCACCGGGCTGGAGGCACTGTTCGGGTACCTGTACCTGTCCGGCCAGGAGGAGCGCATTGCCGAGCTGTTCGCCCTTGCGCAGCCGGACGGGCAACCTTGAACCATATCCATCCAAACCATACAGGGAGGAGATCTTACTCATGCCGGAACGTTCCCTTCGGGTGCAGCTTGTGCGCCATACCGATAACCCGCAGGAGCTGGTAGCTCTTGGCGCGCGCCTGTGCTATGCAGGCGGCACGCTGGATTCCCTTGTGGAGAAGATCTCCGGGCAGGATCAGCAGGCCTTTGTGCAAAAAGTGATGGGCATGGGGCACGACAGCGTGCTGGAGCATGCCTCCTTCACTTTTCTGGTGGAGGGGGTCAGCCGGGTGCTGCTGGCGCAGCTCACCCGCCACCGTATTGCCTCCTTCAGTGTGCAGAGCCAGCGGTATGTCAGCTACCAGAGCGGCTTTGGCTACATCGTGCCTCCTGCCATCCGCGCTTTGGGCGAGGATGCTGTAAGGGAGTACAACCACCAGATGGCGCAGATGCAGCAGTGGTACGAGGGCTGGCAGCAGAAGCTGGGCAATGCAGGCGAAAAGAGCAACGAGGATGCCCGTTTCGTGCTGCCCGGTGCCTGCGAGACCCGTGTGCTCTTTACCATGAATGCCAGAGAGCTGCGGCATTTCTTTGCCCTGCGCATGTGCAACCGGGCTCAGTGGGAGATCCGGGCCATGGCAGAAAAGATGTTTGAGCAGGTGTACCCGGTAGCCCCCGCCCTGTTTGCCGATGCGGGCCCCGGCTGCATCAGCGGCCCCTGCCCCGAAGGCGGGCGCAGCTGCGGCAGGCTGCAGGAGGTGCGTGCAGCCCGCAAGGCCTTCCTTGCCGCCCATCAGGCAGATGAATGACCAACCCCATTCCGGCGGCGGTCTTACCGTCTCCGCCGGAAGCCACCATATCCCCAACCAAGCGCGTTAGCAGAACAGGAGAAAGAAACATGGCATTTTACGATGAACACAAGAAGGTATCCCGCAAGGAAAAGGTAGAGCGCGCCATGATGCGCGGCGGCTTCGACGATGAGGGCAGCCGCTACGGCGGCAAGTCCCAGAAGGGCGGCTACCGCAGCGAAGGCCGTCCCGGCAACCGTTTTGACGGCGGCAAGCCCCAGAAGGGCGGTTTCCGCAGCGAAGGCCGCGGCAATGACCGCTTCGACGACCGCAAGCCCCAGAAGGGCGGCTTCCGCAGCGAAGGCCGCAGCGAAGGCCGCTTTAGCGACCGTAAGCCTCAGAAGGGCGGCTTCCGTGGTGAAGGCCGCAGCTTCGAACGTCCCCGTTTCGAGGATGACCGCCGCCCTGCCAAGGGCAGCTTCCGCAGCGAGCGCCCCCGCTTTGAGGAGGATCGCCGCCCCGCCCGCCCGCAGGAGGAGCGCGGCTACGATCGCTACCGCTACGATGCCCCCGTGGCCTATGATAACCCCGCCGCCGGTGCCGAGAGCGAAGTAGTGCCCAACGAGAACCTGCTCTCCGGCCGCAACCCCATCCGCGAGGCGCTCAAGAGTGGCCGCGATATCGAGAAGCTGCTGGTGGCCCGCGGCGAGCTGAGCGGCTCCGCCCGCGAGATCGTGCAGATGGCCAAGGAGCGCCGCATCCCTGTGCAGGAGGTGGATCGCGTCCGTCTGGATGCCATCACCCACAACCATCAGGGTATGCTGGCCTTTGCCTCCGCTTACCAGTACTCCACCGTGGAGGCCATGCTGGCGCTGGCTGAGGAGCGGGGCGAGGAACCCTTCCTTGTGCTGCTGGACGGCATCACCGATCCCCATAACCTTGGTGCCATCATCCGTACCGCCGAGTGCGCAGGCGCTCACGGCGTTATCGTGCAGGAGCGCCGCGCCGTAGGGCTCACCCCCGCTGCCGTCAAGGCCAGCGCCGGTGCGGTGGAGCACCTGCCCGTTGCCCGCGTCAGCAATCTGGGCAACACCATCATTGAGCTGCAGAACAAGAACATCTGGGTCTACGCCGCCGATATGGAGGGCGAAAACTATGCCGAGGCCGATCTCACCGGCGCGCTGGCGCTGGTCATCGGTGCCGAGGGCGAGGGTGTGAGCCGCCGTGTGCTCAGCCTTTGCGACAAGACCCTTTCCCTGCCCATGCGCGGCAAGCTGGACAGCCTCAACGCCAGCGTGGCGGCAGGCATTCTGCTCTACGCCGCCATGCGTGCCCGCTGACCGCAATGAAGCCTCTTCTCTATGTGGACGGCTACAACATTATCGGTGCATGGCCTGAGGCCGCGCGGGAAAACTGGCCGCTGGATGAGTGCCGGGACAGGCTCATCCTTCTTTTGGAGGATTATGCGGGCTACACCGGGCAGGAGGTGTGGGTAGTCTTTGACGGCTACCGCACCGAGCGCCCCCAGCGCACCGTGGAGCCCCGCCGGGAGCTGACAGTGGTCTACACCCGCCACGGCGAGACCGCCGACCACTACATAGAGCGTATGTGCCAGCTTCTGCCCAAATACCGGGAGGCCCGCGTCGCTACCAGCGACAGCATCGAGCAGACCCTCATTCTGGGGCGGGGCGCTACCCGCCTCAGCGCCAGAGAGTTCTGGCGGGAGGTGCGTCAGGAGCGGGATCAGGGGCGGGGCAGGTATACCGCCCAGAACCGCAGCCGCCCCCAATCCGGCGGCAGCGGCTCCCTGCGCAGCGCCCTCAGTGCCGAGCAATTCCGCCTGTTGGACGAGCTGCGCAGGCAGAAGTGACGCTCCCCTTTCTTTTTTCCATTATTCAAAGGCAGGTGAAACCGTTATGACATATATGGATGACGACCGTCTCCCCCTTGAGGAGGAAGAGGATCTGGAGCTTTTCCTCCACAGGGAGGAGCTGGAGGAGGACGCAGAGAACGACTCTGCCGCCGACCAGGAGCCCGATACCGCCGCCGAAGCGTGGAGCGCCTCCGGCATGTTTGCCGACCAGACAGACGAGCAGGTGGTCATGCTGGCGCAGCAGGGCGATGCCGTAGCGGTGGAGTACCTGCTGGGTAAATACAAAAATTTTGTGCGTTCCAAGGCCCGCAGTTATTTTCTGATCGGTGCCGACCATGAGGACATCGTGCAGGAGGGCATGATCGGTCTGTTCAAGGCGGTGCGCGATTATCAGCCGGAACGGCTCAGCAGCTTCCGCGCCTTTGCAGAGCTGTGCATCACCCGCCAGATCATTACCGCCATCAAGACCGCCACCCGCCAGAAGCATGTGCCGCTCAACAGCTATGTATCCCTCAACAAGCCCATTTACGACGAGGAAAGCGACCGCACCCTGATGGATGTGATCGTGGAGTGCCATGCCCAGAACCCGGAGGAGCTGATCATCGGCCGGGAGGAGATCCTTACCCTGAGGGATAAGGTGGAGCAGGTGCTCAGCGGTCTGGAACAGGATGTGCTCAACGCCTATCTGGACGGCAAGAGCTATCAGGAGATCGCAGATATGCTGGGGCGGCATGTCAAGTCCATCGACAATGCGCTGCAGCGCGTAAAGCGCAAGCTTGAAAAATCGCTTGCGGAGAGCAAGGCACAGGAGGAAGACTGATGCCTGCCGAGGTTTATGAAGTTTTAGCCCTTTTGGCACGGTTCTGGTTTTTGTTTCTGATGGTGGTCATCGTGTGGTACAGCTACCGCTGGTATGCCCGGGACCGCCGTGTGCGGAAGGAACGCCTGGAAGAGTTGCCGGACGCGGGCTTTATTGGAGAATTAGTGGTTATGCAGACCTGCGGCGGCCTGAAGGCCGGCGCTGTGTTTTCTGTACCTTTTGAGGGCTATCTGGGCACGCTGCGCACCGGTGATATCCATATGGAGCAGGCGGGCGAAAGCATTGCCCCGCGCCACATCTGGTTCCAGTATGACCGTAAGCGCGGCCTCCTTCTGGTGCCTGTGGGCGATAACGATTTTATGGTGGATGAGCTTTCCTCCGCAGACCATCCCGACGGGTTGTATGTGGCGCACGGCTCATGGCTGCGCATCGGCGATCTGCTGCTGCGCCTGCGCATGTTTCAGGGCTACGAGGCCGAAAAGCCGGTGCGCAACGCGGCGCCAGCCGCATCACCGGAGCCGCAGCGCAGACCGCAGCCGCTGCCGCTGCCGGACGATGTGCACGAGCCCCTGCCGCCCATGGCGCGCATGCACGGTGCAGCAACGGCAGAGAGTATGCAGCAGCCTGTATACCGGCAACAGCCTGCGTTCGAACCGGAGTATGGCTATGCCCCCGGCATGCAGGCAGCACCCCGCGGACAGTACGAATACCGGCAGTTTGCGTCCGATGCCTGCGCACCGGAGCGGCAGAGCCGCCCCGGTCAGTGGCAGGCGGAGGCTCCGTCTATGGCGTTTGCTCCCCGCCGCAGTGACCCCGGCGTGACCGGCACGCACACTGCGCCTGCCGCCGCAAACCGGATCCGCTTTTCCGGGCAGCCTGTCCGCAGGCCGCAGAACCCCTTTGCAGAGCCCCGGCCTGTGCCCGCAGGCGAAACGGATGCAGCATTCCGCAGCGCAGCAGCAGAGAGCAGCACCCGCCTCATGCCCCGCGGCATGGCATCAAGACCGGCGGCATCCTCCGTCCGCCCGGACGCTTTCGAAACAACAGCACACCTCAGGCAGCACGTTGCGCCTGCCGGTGCTGCGGAGCCCCGTTACCCCGGCGCAAGGGGGGCGGAGATGCCTGCCAGACCCCCATATCCTGCCTCCCGCAGCTTTGCAGCCGAATCCGAAGCTCTTCGGGAGCCGGTCTTTGCAGAGCCGGTGCAGCAGGAGACCTTCCACCCCTTTGTGGATGCGGAGGATTGGGATGAGCTTGCCCCGCAGGAGGACTGGGACACCGGCAACGAAGCCCCGCAGGAGATCTTCTATCCGCTGGAGGGGGACTGGCCTTATCTGTCCCGTACCGAACAGTGGCAGACCGATGCTCTGTTTGCCGACCTGCTGGATGAGGACGGTACCGATGCCGCCACCCCCGGCAGCGCTTGCCGCAGCGATGCGGAAGGCGGCTTCACTGCCCGCATCGGGCTTAAGCGGTACTTCAAGGGGGGTGGCCTTCGGTGATGCGCCATAAACCCGTTTCCGCAAGAAAGCTTGCCAGACAGGAGGAGCGCAAGCAGCCTTCCCACAAGCTGATCCAGGCAGAGATGCTGTTCTTCTTCAGCGCGTTCCTGCTCATCTCCTTCCGCAAGCAGGTGGACTGGATGGGTATTCTGCTGGCTTTTGCAGTGCCCGCTATCATTTATGTTGCCAATATCGTCATCCTCAAGGTGCTCACGGCAGACAAGCTGCTCATGGCGGTGGTCAATTTCCTCTGCGCACTGGGCGTGCTCATCCTCTACACTACCGATACGGAGGCCGGCACCAATCGCGGCTTCCAGCAGGCGTTGTATTACGGCATCGGTCTGGTGGTCATGTTTGTGTGCAGCCAGCTGGTGCGCAAGATCCGGCGCTGGGGCTGGTTCGTCTGGCTTTTCGGTACGCTGGCTGCTGCCTCCCTCATTCTGCCGCTGGTTTTCGGCAAAGAGGTGAACGGTGCGCAGAACTGGCTGGTGATCATGGGGGTCAGCATACAGCCCAGCGAGGCCGTCAAACTGGCACTGGTGCTGGTGCTCAGCTACTTTATGAGCCGCAGCCGTTGGGTGCCCTGCCTGCTCTTTATGGCAGCCTGCATGCTCCTTCTGATGCTCCAGAAGGATCTGGGCACCGCGCTGGTCTATTATGTTACCGCCATCATCCTGTTCTATGCCAGCACGGGCAATATTGCCCTCACATCGCTGGGGCTGGTGGGTGCGGGCGGTGCGGCTGTGCTGGGCTATGAGATGTTC
This sequence comes from Candidatus Limiplasma sp., assembly GCA_045540635.1. GTDB lineage: Bacteria > Bacillota > Clostridia > Christensenellales > Aristaeellaceae > Limiplasma. The sequence continues at coordinate 2,851 of JAZQHO010000003.1, read as the reverse complement.
GCCCATGTAAAGCGGCGTGTTGCCGCATGGCAGAACCCGTGGAGCGATTATTCCAACAGCGGCTACCAGCTGGCGCAGGTGCTCATGGCCATTGCATCGGGCGGCCTGTTCGGCGTGGGGCTGGGGCTGGGCTCGCCCAGAATGATCCCGGTGTACTTTACCGACTGCATCTTCGCCGTTATCTGTGAGCAGTTCGGTGTCATCTTCGGTATCCTTACCCTTGTGCTGTATGTGATCCTGATCCTTCGGGGACTCAATGCAGCCGTTTCTGCGCGCCGCAGCTTCTATGCGCTCATCGCCATGGGCGTTACCGCCATGCTGGGGGTGCAGACCTTCATCATCATCGGCGGCGTGCTCAAGATGATCCCCCTTACCGGCGTTACCATGCCTTTTGTCAGCTACGGCGGCAGCTCCATGGTCAGCAGTATGGGGTTGATCGGGCTTTTGCAGGGTGTATCCGCCATCAATCAGGCTGATCTTTCCTACGATTATCAGATGAGCCGTGCATCAGCAGCACCGGCGTTCGAACAAGAACCCTACGGGAGGTGAGGGCTGTGAAGCAGCAATGCTGGCGATTCAGGGTGATCGCGTTTTTGCTGGTTCTGGGGCTGCTGTTGGCAGGCGGCTACGGTGTGTACTCGGTATCCACCTACGGCAGCCGCTGGTTCGCCAACCGCTATAACACCCGTTACCGTGCGGCGAAGAAGGTGGTCATCCCCGGCGATGTGCTGGACCGCAACGGCGTTGTGCTGGCCGGTGTGGATGAGGCAGGCAACCGTACCTACCATCCGGATCAAACCATCCGCAGCGCCATGGTGCATGTCATCGGTGATCCCAAAGGCAATGTCGCCAATGCGGTGGATACCTTTCAGGCCTCCTATCTGTGGGGCTTCAAGACCAGCGTGGGGGAGCGCATCGGCACGCTGCTGACCGGCGAACAGCGCCGGGGCGACCATGTGACCCTTACGGTGGATTCTGCTCTGCAAGGCAGGATCGCAACTGCTTTTTCCACCCTGCCGTCCACTGCCGGCAAAGCAGGCGCGGCTGTGGTGATGAACTATCGCACCGGAGAGGTGCTGGCGCTGCTCAGTGTGCCCAACTTCGACCCTGTGGGAGATCTGGATGCGATCCGGGAGCATCCTCAGCGCCCCTTTTGGAACCGTGCCCTGCAGGATCTGCAGGCACCGGGCTCCACATTCAAGATCGTCACGGCTGCATCGGTGCTGAAGTACCTGCCGGATGCAACCACCCGCCTGTTTGACTGCACCACCGGCGTTACGCAGATCAAGAAGCAGAACATCACCGATCCCGGAGATGCTCATTACGGGTATATCACCGATTCGGGGGATGTTCATCACGGGTATGTCACCCTTGCGGATGCGTTCCGGGTCAGCTGCAACAACTCCTTTGCACAGGCGGCGCTGCATCTGGGCGATCAGAACCTGCGCCGCACGGCGGAGGCCTTCGGCTTCAACGATAACTTCCTCTTCCGGGATCTGGTGGTGGAGAACAGCGTATATCCCACCGAGGACCGCAACGATCTGGAGGTGGCCTGGAGCGGTGTGGGGCAGAGCCGGGTGCTGGCAACGCCCATGCATATGTGCATGGTGGCGGCTGCTATTGCCAACGACGGCGTTATGATGGAACCCCGACTGTTGCTCCGGGTCAACAGCCCTGCGGGTGCTCTTCGGCTGGGCTTTACCAGCAAGCCGTACCGCACCGTCTGCACCCCCGAGGTGGCAGCGGTGCTGGATGGCTACATGAAGGCTGTGGTGGCGGACGGCACCGGCAGATCTGCTGCGGTGGAGGGCCTCACTGTTGCAGGCAAGACCGGCAGCGCCGAAAGCAGCATAGACAGCAGCAAAGTGACCCATGCATGGTTCGTGGGCTACCTTGACGAGCCGGATGCTCCCTACGCCGTCTCCGTGTTTGTGCAAAACGGCGGCTTTGGTGGTGCGGTGGCTGCGCCTCTTGCCAAACAGATCTTTGCATGGCTCACCGAGTAAGAGAAACAGGAATGGATATGAGAACAGGAGAGAGCGCAGGGGCTCTCTCCTGTTTTTGTGCGGCAATGCCCACCCCATAAGGCTTCTTCACAAAGCAAGGGAGCTGTCAGGTGAAGTCCCCCGCCCTGACCTCCTCCCCCTCATTCCAGCACCCACCCCCGCCCAGCGGGGCCCGCAACGCAGCAGGGGGGACGAACGCCGACCGCCCGCAGGGCGGGCGAGCGGGCGCTCCACCTGCGAGGACGGGCCCTCACGCAAGCGGCGTGGGGAAGGGAAGGGCCCCTTCCCCTTTAAGCCGCGGAACTGTCCGTCCGGCCTCGGGCGTACACGCCCGTACCGCCTGCGCCCCCGCAGGCGGTACGGGCGGATATGCAGTGTTCCTTTCCTGCACTTTTTCCCTGTAGGCGTTGAAACAATTCAAATACATTCGTATACTGAAAACCGCTGGTGCAGCAGGCCCCCGCTTTTTTGCAGCGGGCAGATCCCACCGCCGGGCGCAGCAGCAGACAAAGCATTTTTATGGAGGCAGACAATGAACGTAACGCAGAAGATCCTTGCAGCCCATCTGGTATCCGGCGAGCTGAAGCGGGGTGAGGAGATCTCCATCCGCATCGACCAGACCCTCACGCAGGACTCCACCGGTACCATGGCATACCTGCAGTTCGAGGCCATGGGCATCCCCCGGGTCAAGACCGAGAAGAGCATTGCCTACATCGACCATAACACCCTGCAGACCGGCTTTGAAAACGCCGATGACCATAAGTACATCGCCACCGTTACCAAGAAGCACGGTGTGTATCTTTCCAAGCCCGGCAACGGCATCTGCCATCAGGTGCAGCTGGAGC
>JAZQHO010000002.1:0-13769 GCA_045540635.1 Candidatus Limiplasma sp. | reverse complement strand
CAGCGAAGCTGACTGAGGGTGCCCCCCAAGCCCAAGCCCCCGCCATTGACAACCCACCCCCGCCTCCGCTATACTGCAACCATTCCAACCAAAGGAGCTGTATCCGCAATGCTGCTTGCCATTGCCGCCGCTCCATGCAAGGCATAGGACGGCATTGCATGGAGCCCCCCGGTGATCTGCCGTCTGCCTTGCCCGTTTGCACGGGGGAAAAAAGCGACCCTGACAAACAAAAGGAGCAAGGAAAACCATGAAAACCAAGAGATCTTCTTTCGCACAAACCTTCGGAGAACTGAAACAGTTTCTGGCGCTGTGGCTCACCCAGAGCCTTTCTGCCCTTGGCAGCGCCATGACCAACTTTGCGCTGGTGCTCTGGCTGTACGGCAGCACCGGCTCTGCACTCACCACCGCATTGCTTGCGGTGTGCTCCTATGCGCCCTATGTGCTGGTGAGCATCTTTGCGGGAGCCGTCAGCGACCGGTGGAACAAAAAGGCTGTGCTGCTGGTGTGCGACAGCCTTGCTGCGCTGTGCACGCTGGTGGTGCTGTACCTGCTGCGCACGGGGCAGCTGGCGGCGTGGCATCTCTACCTGCTCAATGCGCTGAACGGCCTGATGAACACCGTTCAGTCCCCGGCGGCGGATGTGGCGGTCACGCTGCTCACGCCGGAGAAGCACTACCAGAGAACCAGCGGCCTCCGGTCGTTTTCCAACTCGCTGGTCACGATCCTTACGCCGGTGTTTGCAACGGCGCTGGTGGCGCTGGCGGGCACGGAGGCGGTCATCGCCTTTGACCTGTTCACCTTCGGGGCGGCTTTTTTGTCGCTGCTGCTGGTCATCCGCATCCCGGAGGCGGAGAAGCCTGCCCAAAAGAAGGAGGGCATCCTCAAGGCCGCCGCAGAAGGCCTCCGCTGGCTTGTCCAAAACCCGGGCATCCTGTGGCTCATCCTGTTTCTGGCTGCCATCAACCTGATCGCCTCCATCTACAATGCGGCGCTGCCCGCGCTGGTGCTGTCCCGCCCCTTCGGCGGCGAAAGGGTGCTGGGCATCCTCAACGCTGCCACGGGCATCGCCACCCTGCTGGGCAGCCTGCTGGTAACAGTGCTGCCCACGCCCAAAAGCCGCGTCCGGGTGATCTGCAACACGCTGCTCATCTCCATGAGCACGGAAAACTTCCTGCTCTCGCTGGGGCGCAGCCCGTGGGTATGGTATCTTGGCGCTGTGCTTGGCTGGCTGGTGATCCCGCTGATGAATGCCAATCTGGATGTGGTCATGCGCAGCCGCATTCCGGCGCAGGTGCAGGGCAGGGTGTATTCGGTGCGCAACAGCCTGCAGTTCTTCACCATCCCGCTGGGCTATCTGCTGGGCGGCGCGCTGGTGGATCATGTTTTCGAGCCCCTGATGGCGCAGACGGACTCCCGGCTGCTTACCGGGCTTTTCGGCACCGGCAAAGGCAGCGGCGCAGCGTTCCTGTTCCTGCTCGTCGGCTTTGCGGGGGTGGCGGTGTGCCTTGTTTTCCGGCGTGTACGGGCGATCCGGCAGCTGGAGGAGCCTCGGCAGGCGGCAGAGTGAATCGTTGACACCCCCGGCAAACCGGGGTATCATAGAAGCAGAAGCAAGCGCTGTCTGCGCAATGATAAAAATGGAGGATACCATCATGGAAAGACCCAATGCATGGAAAACCTATGATGAAGCCGCTCTGGCGGCTGTGGAGAATACCGCGTCCGGCTACAAGACCTTCCTGGATGCAGGCAAGACCGAGCGGGAGTGCGCCCTCCGCGCCATCGATATGGCCAAGGCCGCAGGCTATACCGATCTCTACGAAGCCGTCAAGGCCGGCAAGCCCCTCACGCCCGGCGACAAGCTCTATGTCAACTGCATGGATAAGGCGGTTATGCTGTTTTTGATCGGCAACGCCCCGCTGGATGAGGGCATCAACATCGTGGGCGCCCACATCGACTCCCCCCGCATCGACCTTAAGCAGAACCCCTTCTATGAGGACAGCGATTTTGCCTATGCCGATACCCATTACTACGGCGGCAACAAGAAGTACCAGTGGGTAGCCCGTGCGCTGGCGCTCCACGGCGTGGTCTGCAAGAAGGACGGCTCCAAGGTGGAGATCGTCATCGGCGAGGATCCCGCCGATCCTGTGGTGGGCATCAGCGATCTGCTCATCCATCTGGCTGCCGAGCAGATGGGCAAGAAGGCTGCCGAGGTGATCACCGGCGAAGGGCTGGATATCATCCTCTGCGGCAAGCCCCTGAAGGATGAGGAGAAGGAGCCCGTCAAGGCTGCCCTGCTGGGGATCCTGAAGGACAAGTACGGCATTGAGGAAGAGGATATGCTCTCTGCCGAGATCGAAGCCGTGCCCGCAGGCCCCGCCCGCGATTTTGGTCTGGATCGCAGCATGATCCTCGGCTACGGCCATGATGACCGCGTCTGCGCTTACGCTGCCTTGGAGGCCATCCTGTCTCTGACCGATACCCCCGCCTATACCTGCTGCTGCCTGCTGGCAGACAAGGAGGAGATCGGCAGTGTGGGCGCTACCGGCATGCAGGCGCACTATTTCGAGAATGCCATGGCAGAGCTCATCGCCCTCACCGGCAACTACAGCGACCTGCGGCTCCGCCGTGCGCTGGCTCACAGCCGCATGCTCAGTTGCGATGTGAGCGCGGGCTACGACCCCCTCTACGCCGCTGCGTTTGAAAAGAAAAACGCCGCCCAGCTGGGTCGCGGCGTGTGCTACAACAAGTTTACCGGTGCCCGCGGCAAGTCCGGCTCCAACGATGCCAACCCCGAGTTCATTGCCCGTCTGCGCAGGATCATGGACGATAACAACGTCTGCTGGCAGACCGCCGAGCTGGGCAAGGTGGATGTGGGCGGTGGCGGCACCATCGCCTATATCTGCGCCCTCTACGGCATGGAAGTGATCGATTCCGGCGTGGCTGTGCTCAGCATGCATGCCCCCGAGGAGATCATCAGCAAGGCCGACCTGTACGAAGCCGTCAAGGCTTATACCGCCTTTATGAAGGAAGCCTGATCCCACTCAAGGGCTGCGCAGCAACCATGCTGTGCAGCCCTTTTGCTGCTGCAACCGCACGAACCCAAGCATTCCCGAAAGGAGGCCTCACCGTATGTCCGTATCCCTCTACCTGATCCGCCATGCCCAGTCCGATCCCTCTGTGCGGGATGACCGCACCCGTCCGCTCACCGCCGAAGGGCTCCGGGATACCCGCCTCATCACCGCCTGCCTGCGGGACAGGGGCATCGCCCGCATCCTGTCCAGCCCCTACGAGCGCACCATCCGCACGGTGACACATCTGGCAGAGACCCTCGGTCTGCCCATCGAAACGGACGAGGATCTCCGGGAGCGGGAATCCGGCGGCTGGCATGGTGACGATTTTCTGGATTTTGTGCGCAGCCAGTGGCAGGATTTCGGCTACGCCATCCCGGGCAGCGAGAGCCTTGCGCAGGTGCAAAAGCGCAATCTGGCAGCCATCGGCCGGGCCATGGCTCAATACCCGGGCGAGCCGCTGGCCATTGCCACCCACGGCACAGCCATGGGCACCATCCTCAACCATTTCTACCCCGAGTGGGGTTGGCAAAGCTTTCTGCGCATCCTCAATGTAATGCCCTATGTGGTGCGGCTGGAGATCGATGAGGCGGGGCGCTGCATCGCCCGTGAGGAGATCCTGATGATGGAGAAGCAGTGGCGCAAGCCGTAATGCATCAATAACGCCCGCCTGTGGGATTGAGACCCCGCAGGCGGGCGTTGTGCTTTATCTGATCCGGTCGGGCTGGTACACGATCACCTGACCCTCCACATCGGTGATGGGGTGCTGCATGCACACGCCGCCGAAGAAATGGTAGGGCGTGTCGCCTTCGGTGCGCCCCGCCAGCAGATCCTCGCAGCCGCGGATCAGCTGATCCACCACCGCAGCCTCCCGCAGCCCCTTGTCGTGCCCGTGGAGGATGTGGTCAAACTGATCGGCATACTGCGCCTTGAGGCCGCAAAGCATCTCCTTCAGCTCGCCGATGGTGGAGCAGCCGTCCAGCTGCATCCACAGGTGGGTGTTTACCGCGTCGCCGGTAAAGAGGATGCGGTCCTTCCGGTCCAGCAGACCGATGGAGCCGGGGGTGTGCCCGGGCATCGGGATCACTTCCAGCAGGAGCCCGCCCAGATCGAACACCTGCCCTGCGGCGAGGGGCTTGAGGGGGCAGGGCTTCAGCCCGTGCTTTTCCAGCTCCTCCTTTGCGTAGCCCATAAACGTGTCCGCCAGCTCATGGTCGGCGGGATGCATCCATGCTTCCTCAAAGTATACATTGCCAAAGATGTGGTCGCCGTGGCCGTGGGTGTTCACCACGATCACGGGCAGTTCGGTCAGCCCCTCCACGATGGCGCGCAGATCCTCCATGCCGTTGGCGGTGTCGATGAGCATGGCATGGGTCTGCCCCTCGATCAGGTAGCAGGTGCTTTCGCCCGCATCGTCAATGAGCCACAGATGCGGCAATAGCTGCTTGATGTTCGCACGCTGTTCAGCCATAGGTGAAACCCTCCTGTAAACGGTCAATGTCGGTTGTTGTGCAATATACGCTGCCGGTTTCCTGCTCCCTCGTTGCAAACGGGTGCGGAAGCAGCGCCCCGGCAGCCTTCGGTCACTTCCGGTACCCGTTGAACCACGCCCGCTCCTCAAAGGGCAGCTTTTTGACCCGGCTGCCCTCCTCGGCGGGCTTGCCGATGGGCAGGTAGCAGACCAGCTCCAGGTGCTCCGGCACGCCCAGGATCTGAGCCATGCGGCAGCCGATACGGTTTTCGTCGGTCACGTAGCCCTCCACCCAGCAGCTTTCGTAGCCCAGCGCCTGTATGGCCAAAAGGGCGTTTTCGATGGCGGCGGAATAATCGTGGATGTAGAAGGTGCGATCCTTATAAGCGATCTTCTTTTCCGTCAGGATGCACAGGCAGGCGGGGGCGGAGGCAAAATGCGGTGCCAGCATTCCGCCCAGCTGCTTTATCAGCGCAGGATCATCCACGGCGATCACGCTGGTGGTCTGCTTGTTGCAGCCGGAGGGAGCCGCAAGAGCGGCCTCCATGATCTTTTTCAGATCCTCCCGGGGCACGGGGGTGGGCAGATACATGCCGCGGTAGCTGCGGCGGGTCTCAATGGCTTCGAAAAGTTCCATAAACACACGCTCCTTTTGTGGTTGTACTCAATGTGTCTGTATCATAACAGATTCAGCGGTTCTGTCAAGGCTTTCCGGCAGTCTTGCGCAGCAGCTTCCGCAATATTTTGTTTTGATAAATGTCGAAATGGTATTGACAATTCTGTTTCTATCATTATAATGATGACGTACCTTTTCATCGGCCGGTGAAAAAAAGGCAGGGCTGCTGTGGAGCCGACCAAAGCATCAAACAGCAGTCCTGCGGGGGAGAAGCGGAAGCAGGCAGGCCTGCCCCTGTCTCCGCTCCCATTGTAGCACAGGGCGGGCACAAACACAAATGGGAGGTAAACCATATGGAACAAAGATTGCAGCGCTATCTGAAAGCGTTGGAAAGCGCCGGCGAAAAATCCGCTGCGCTTATCGGGCAACTGGAGGGCGAGCAGCGGCAGGATGAAGCCGATCTGGAAAAGATCCGCCGCAATGTGTACGGCATCTGCATCTCCCTTGCCAATGCGGATGCGGCAGCTGCCCGCCAAGCAGCCGATCCGGCAGGAGATTTTGCCCAGCGCCATACCCGGCGGCTGGAAAGCTTTCCCGAGCCGTGGCGGCAGCGGCGGGAGAAGGCCGCCGCCCACGGGGATGTGATCACCGCAACGATTGAAGAAACCAAGCTGAACACCATCGCCGCCATCGGAGCGATGTTTGCGGAAACGGAGGCCGAACCATGACCGAGCAACAAACCGTACAGCTGTTCAAATGCCTTGCGGATACCACCCGTGTGCAGCTGATCAAGGCCCTCAGCGACGGGCCCAAGTATGTGGAGCTGCTCTCCGGGCTTTTGGAAAAGACCCCCTCCACGGTGTCCTTTCACCTGAAAAAGCTGGAGGAAGCAGGGCTGGCAACAGCTGCCAAGGAGCAGTACTACACCGTGTACAGCCTGAACACGGCGCTGCTCAGCCAGCCGGTGCTCACGCTTTTGCTGGGCGACCGCCGCCAGCTGGATGCACAGGCGCAGAAGGAGCAGCAGTACCGGGAAACCGTGCTGAAGAACCTGTTCGAATATGGTAAGCTAAAGACCATCCCCGTGCAGCGCAAGAAGCGCCGCATCGTGCTGGAAAAGCTGGCGGAGAGCTTCGAGGCTGGCGTGCGCTATCCGGAGAAGCAGGTCAATCTGATCCTTGCGGATTTCCATGATGATTTCTGCACCCTGCGCCGGGAGATGATCGCCGAAGGCATCATGGCGCGTGAAAAAGGCGAATACTGGCTCCGGGATACGGAACAAGACCTGCCCGGCTGACATTTCAGCCCGCTCCGGGCGGTGTTGGGCGGGGGATGTATTGCCCGCAAGCGGTTTCTGTAGTAGTGTGTAAACAGAAAACAGGAACGGCGACCGCCGTCCGGAGGAGGCGTGCAGGCAAATGAAGTGTCCATGGTGCGAGAGAGAAATGCAGTTCGGTGAGATCCTGAGCGATGGCCGCAGCGGTGTGCGTTTCCAGCCGGAGGGAAAAAAGCTGACCTTTATGGATTCCCTCAGCGGTATTGGCGTTGTCACCGCTGCCAAAACGAACGCATGGGTAAGGGCAAGGATTCCCGCCCACTACTGCGACCACTGCGGGAAAATGATCATCGAAACCAAAGTGACCAAATAAGCCCGGCTGCGTACAGCCAAAGGAGGGTCTGCCGTGAAATGCCCCTGGTGCGAGTGTGAGATGGTATCCGGTGCGCTGACCAGTACGCGGGATAAGCCCTGCTTTGTGGAGGATGGCCGGAAGCTCACCTTCGGCGAGTCCGTCAGCGGCGTAGGGCAGCTGACCGCCACCATATGCAAAGGCTTCAGCAACCGTACCCCTGCCCATTACTGCTCTGCCTGCCGGAAACTGGTCATCGATACCAAGGTGATTGAGTGATGCCGGCAAAAGGAGCCGCTGCCAACCTGCAGCGGCTCCTTTTGTATGCCCACGAGGCTCCCTGTCCCACGGCAGGCGAGAACCTCCCAACTTGGGTAAGACACGCTTGCCGGGAAATGCTCCACCGTGCGGGCTCCCTCTTCAGAGGGAACTGGGCAGCGCAGCTGACTGAGGGTGCCGCCCAAGGCCAAGCAGTATCCCGTACAGCAACACCTCCATGATGCCCCCCACCCAACAAAAACCGCCCACCCTCGCTCCGGTCACACAGGCGCAGGGTGGGCGGTCGTTGGTCTATCCACAACATTACAGGATCAGCATCGCATCGCCGAAGGAGAAGAACCGGTACTTCTCTTCCACGGCAATGTTGTACACCCGCAGAGCCTCCTCCCGCCCCATCAGGGCGGAAATGAGCATGAGCAGAGTGCTCTGGGGCAGATGGAAGTTGGTGATCAGTGCATCCGTCGCCTTGAAGCGGTACCCGGGGGTGATGAAGATGCCCGTATCCCCGCTCTGGGCACGCACGATGTTATCCTCGCCGGATGCGCTTTCCAGCGTGCGCACGCTGGTGGTGCCCACGCAGATGCACCGCCCGCCGGCGGCACGCACGTCGTTGATGCGGGCGGCGGCTTCGGGGGTCACTTCGAAGTGCTCCACGTGCATGTGGTGGTCGGAAAGATCCTCGGCCTTTACCGGGCGGAAGTTGCCAAGCCCCACATGCAGCAGCACCGGTTGGATGGGTACGCCCATCTCCCGGATCTTCTCCATCAGCTCCGGGGTAAAGTGCAGCCCGGCGGTGGGGGCGGCGGCGCTGCCCTCCTGCTTTGCGTACACGGTCTGGTAGCGGCCTTTGTTCTCCAGCTTTTCGTGAATGTAGGGGGGCAGAGGCATCTGCCCCAACTGATCCAGCAGCTCTTCAAAAACCCCCTGATAGTGGAAGCGTACCTGCCGCCCGCCGTCATCGGTGTTGCCGACGATCTCTGCCCGCAAAAGCCCGCCGCCGAAGGTGCAGAAGGTGCCCGGCTTCAGCCTGCGCCCGGGGCGCACAAGGGTCTCCCAGAGATCCTTCTCCAGCCGCTTCAGCAAAAGGATCTCCACCGGCACGCCGGTATCCTCCTTCTGGCCCAGCAGCCGGGCGGGGATCACCTTGGTCTCGTTCACCACCAGAATATCCTGAGGGGTCAGAAACCGGGGCAGATCGTAGAAATGCAGGTGCTGTATGCTCTTATCCCTGCGGTCATACACCAAAAGACGGCTGTGATCCCGGGGCTCCATGGGTGTCTGGGCGATGCGCTCCTCGGGCAGATCGTAGTCAAAATCAGAGGTTTTCAGCGTGTTCAAGTGCGTTTCTCCTTTGGCTTTTTGGGTTTGGGCGGGGGTAGCTGGGGCAGCATGCTTTCCACCATGCGGCAGAAAGCCTCCCGGTCATCCAGCAGGGTGCATTCCAGCATGGGCTTGCCGTCCCGGTAGGGCGGCAGTTCCTGCGCATCGGGCATGGCAGCACGGGCGGCAGGTACATCCTTGATGAGCATACCGGGCTCGTAGATGCCGCCGAAAATACGGTCCTGACAGTAGAATACATACCCGCCCATCATGGCGCGGCTGCGGACACCGTCCACCTCCCGCAGCTGATCGTGCACATAGGCGGCAAGCTCTTTGGCAGCCATGCTCCCGCCTCCTTACAGCGGACGGATCATCAGGTATTCGTTGAGCAGGGTGCCGTCCTGGAGCCGGATGCCGTTGGGGTGGCAGCCCACGATGCGGAAGCCCATCTTCTCGTACAGCGCCCGCGCCCGGGTGTTGCCCTCGATAAACTCCAGCTCCATCTGGGTAACGCCCTCCTGCTTCTCCGCCACGGCGATCATCTCCCGGAACATGGCAGAGCCGATGCCCAGATTCCAGAACTTTTTGGTCAGCCCGATGGCAACGGAGCAGCGGTGGCGGGTCTTTACCTTGTTGTGGAAGCTGAGGTGGCAGTTGCCCGCCAGCTCGCCGTCCACTTCGCACCAGATCATCATATCAAAGGGAGATTCGGCAACCCGGCGGAAGAAGTTGGCCTCCTGCTCGGGGGTCATGGTCACTTCCTCCGGCACACGGAGGATGAAGTCGGTCTCTGCGGCGGTCTCCCGGAGCCACGCCACGGCGGGGGCGGCATCGGCATCGGTGGCGGCGCGCAGGATGGCGGTGCGCCCGTCCTTCAGGGTGATGGTTTTTTGTTCAAAGATCATGGGTACCGCTCCTTTTCTGTTGTTGTCAGCATGGTCACGGCTTGCGTGCCAGCTGCAGGTCGATGGTATCGTAGAGGGTAAACAGCCCGCCCCGGCGCTGGATGGCTGCCTCGATGGCAGCAAAGAAACGCCTGCGGATGGGCTCGGCAATGGCGATGTGGTCGGAATAGGTGCCCAGCAGCTGTATATATTCCGCTGCGGTAAAGGTGCGGGTGCGGTGGAACAGCGCCCAGCGGATATCTGTAAAGCCGTATTTCAGGGCGATCTCCGCACGGCTGCGGGCGGCTTCCTCCGTGTAAGGTACGGGCTTGCTGAGGCTGCGCTTATGGTAGCTATCGTAATACTCCCGGTACAGGCTGTCGATCTCCTCCGTCAGCTCCGGCCTGCCCTTGTCCGGGTAGGGGTGGTTGGCAAAGCGGGCGAAGGTGCCGCCGCTTTTCAGGATGGTGTACACCTTTTGGTAGCCGGTCTCCTCCGGCACCCAATGGAAGGCGGAGGCGGAATAGACCAGATCGAAGCTGTTTTCCGGCAGTGGGATCTCCTCAAATTTGCCGTTGATCGTGGTAAAACCGGGATAGGCGGCAAACTTCTCCTTGCAGAGCGCACAGAAGTTTTCCCCCGGCTCTGCGGCGGTCACGGCGCAGCCGGTATGCAGCACCGGCTTTGTGGCCTGCCCGCCGCCGATGCCCACCTCGATGGCATGGCTGGCTCCGCTCAGGGGACAGTAGTCAAACAGGGTGTTGTACAGCTCCTCCACATACCCGGGGCGCAGCTTTTCGTAGGTGGAGGCCACGGTGTCGAATGTCCAGCCGAGGCCTTGGATCACAGGCATGGGCGAGCCTCCTTTTAGGGGATATATGGGGTCAGCCTTTCAGCTTTTTGGATAAGTACAGCACCAGATCGTCATCCATGGTACAGGTGGTTTCGTACTGCACGCACTGCTGATTCTGGTACCACACGCCGGAGCCGTCGGGGATGTAGCCCCGCTTTGCGTAGATCCGCTGGGCGGCGCCGTATTCCCGGCACAGGCCCACGCCAAGGGTGACGGTATCGCTGCGCTGTGCGGCGAGCTCTTCGGCGGTGTCCATCAGCCGGTTGCCGATGCCCTTGCGCTGGTACTTCTGCAGCACGCCGAAATCGACAATCACCGGGATTTTCATTCCCTTGAAGGGGCCTTCCTGGGCATCGAAGTACAGGTACAGGTTTCCGATGGGCCTGCCGTTGTACTCGGCTGTCAGAGCAACGCATTTGCCCTCGGCGGCCTCGCGCATCCGCATGTGATAGTAGTCAACATCCGGATGCCAGCCCTGCGCAGTGTATTCGTCGTTGAGGATCTGCGCATCTGCTGGTTCCATGTCACGGATGCGCAGGTTTTCGTCTTGGTAATAGGTCATTTTGGTTCTCCTTTGTGGTTGGTTGGTTGTTGATGTGGGGGGGAGTGAGTCTTACCCGGGTCGGCGCTGTGCGGGCACCCTCAGTCTGCCCTTCGGGCAGCCAGTTCCCTCTCTGAGGCGAAGGAGCCTTTTGGAAACGCATTCCAGCCTCAAAACTCCATCCGCTGCTGCTCAGCTCCACCAGCCCCCTGCTGGGGCTTCCTGCCCAAATGCTCATAAGCCGCCGGGGTTACCACCCGGCCCCTCGGCGTTCTCATCAAAAAGCCAAGCTGCATCAGGTACGGCTCGTACACATCCTCAATGGTGCGGGCATCCTCGCCGGTCATGGCGGCAAGGGTCTCCAGCCCCACCGGGCCGCCTGCGAATTTGTCCATGGTGGCGGTCAGCATCAGCCGGTCAAGGCGGTCCAGCCCCAACTCGTCCACGCCCTGCATATCCAGCGCTTTGTCGGCGATCTCTTTGGTGATCACGCCGCCGCCATGCACCTGCGCATAGTCCCGCACACGGCGCAGCATCCGGTTGGCGATGCGGGGCGTGCCCCTGCTGCGGCGGGCGATCTCCAGAATGCCGTCCTCCTCGGCTTCCACTTTCAGGATGCCTGCGCTGCGGCGCACGATGGCGCTCAGCTCTGTGGGATTGTACATCTCCAGCCGGAACAGGATGCCGAAACGATCCCGCAGGGGAGCGGACAAAAGACCGGCCCTCGTGGTAGCGCCTACCAAGGTAAAATGGGGCAGGTCGATGCGCACGGAGCGGGCGGTGGGGCCTTTGCCGATCATAATATCCAGCGCATAGTCCTCCATGGCGGGGTAGAGCACCTCCTCCACGGAGCGGCTCAGCCGGTGGATCTCATCGATAAACAGCACGTCGCCGTCGGAGAGGTTGGTCAGAATGCTGGCAAGATCGCCGGGGCGCTCAATGGCGGGGCCGCTGGTGATGCGGATGTTCTGCCCCATTTCGGCGGCGATGATGCCCGCCAGCGTGGTCTTGCCCAGCCCGGGCGGGCCGTACAGCAGCAGGTGATCCAGCGATTCATGCCGCTCCAGCGCAGCCCGGATGGAGATATTCAGGTTTTCCTTTACGCTTTCCTGCCCCACATATTCCCGGAGGGTTTTCGGGCGCAGGCTGATCTCCTCGTCCCCTTCCCGGAAGCCGGTGGAAACAAAGCGTTCATCTTGCATAGCCATGAGGTGTTCCTCCTGTTAGCCGTTCTGTGCCATATGGCGCAGCGCCAGTTTGATGAGCCCGTCGGCGGTATCGGCCTGCCCCTTTACGCCCTTGAGGGCACCCGCAGCCTCCTGCGGGGTATAGCCCAGCGATTGCAGCGCAAGGATGGCCTCGCTTACCGGGTCTGCCCCTGCCGGGTCGGCGGGGATGACGGTATCCACCATCTCGCCGCCCATGGCGAAGGCGTCCTGCGTAAGCTTGTCCTTCAATTCCAGCGAGATGCGCTGGGCGGTTTTTTTGCCAATGCCGGGGGCACGGCTGAGGGCTGCCGCATCCCCGGTGAGGATGGCCAGCCGCAGGTCGCTGAGGGGCATGGAGCCCAGCACCGCCAAAGCGCTTTTTGCGCCTATGCCGCTTACGGAGATGAGCCGCTTGAACATATCCTTTTCATCCTTGCTGCCAAAGCCGAACAGCTCCATGGCATCCTCCCGCACATTCAGGTAGGTGTGCAGGCGGCAGCTTTGCCCGGCGGCAGGCAGGGTGGACAGGGTGCTTACGCTGCACATGATGCGGTAGCCAACGCCGCCGGGGGTCATCAGCACAGCTTCGTTTTCGTTTTTCTCGATCAGGGTGCCTTCGATCAGGGCGATCATGCAAAGGGCCTCATTTCATCAAAAATTGTTCCCGTGCGGGGCCGGTGGCGGCGTGGGTCAAGGCGATGGCGATGGCATCGGCAGCATCGTCCGGCTTGGCGATGTGATCCATCTTCAAAAGCAGCTTTACCATCTGCTGGATCTGCTGCTTCTCGGCCTTGCCGTAGCCCACGATAGCCTGCTTTACCTGCATGGGGGTGTATTCGAAGAGCCGGTCGGTGTAGGCGGCGCAGGCGGCGATGCTCACGCCTCTGGCAGCGCCTACGGTAAAGGCGGTGGTCACGTTTTTTGCGAAGAACAGCTCTTCAAAGGCGATCTCGTCCGGCCGGTAGAGCGCCAGCAGATCCCGCATGTCCTCGCCGATCTGTTTGAGCCGATCGGGCAGGCGCTGCTGGGGCGTGGTGAGGATGCAGCCGTACTGGACAAGCCGCTGACGGCCTGCCTCCGCTTCGATCACACCCCAGCCAAGGGTAGCCAGACCCGGGTCGATACCAAGGATGCGCATGTGGTTAACTCCTTGCTGAAAGGCATTTGAGATTGCACCGTGAAACGGTGCAGGAAGCGGGATCCCAAAGGGCCTCAGACCCTTTGGCGGGGTGCGGGGGCAGCGCCCCTGCGATCACGCCTCTTCCGGCTTCTGCTCTTCCGCCTTACCGGCTTCGATCACTTTTTCAACCAGCTCCTGCTCCTGGGAGCCGTCCTCGCTGCCGCCGCCCGCTACGCGGATATCGTCGGCGGTGAGCAGCATCAGGGTATCTTTGGTGAGGGGCTCGGCAGAGGCAGCAAGGCGGTTGGCCTGAGCGCTGACGGCACGCTCGAACAGGTTACGCACGCCGCGGGCGTTGCCGAAGCTCTTTACATCAAGGCTCAGAAGCGCCAGCAGGCCGCGCAGCAGATCCTCCGCATCATCGGCAAGGGTGTAGCCGCTCTTTTTGCAGCGCATATCAAAAATGGCGATCATCTCGTCGATGGTGTAATCCTTAAAGTCGAGAAAGCGGTTGAAGCGGCTTTCCAGACCGGGGTTGGAGTGCACAAAGTCCTCCATCAGCTCGATGTAGCCCGCCACGATCACGACCAGATCATCCCGGTGATCCTCCATGGCCTTGAGCAGGGTATCCACGGCCTCCTGACCGTAGTCGTTGCCGCCCTTGGTGGTGAGGGTATAGGCCTCGTCGATGAACAGCACGCCGCCGAGGGCCTTTTCGATCACCTCGCCGGTCTTGATGGCGGTCTGGCCCACATAGCCGGCCACAAGGCCGCTGCGGTCC
>JAZQHO010000001.1:0-4714 GCA_045540635.1 Candidatus Limiplasma sp. | reverse complement strand
ATGATCCTTTGGGACGAGCATATCGGTACACAGCATTTCGATTGCTTGACGCTGTTCCATTTCCTTCTTCAGCATTATCATCACCTGCTTCTATTATACCAAAAAAGGCCGCTGCTTGCGACCTTTTTTGACAGGCTGAGCTGCCCGGAACAAACCTTCCGGGCAGCTGCGAATTATTGATTTTTCTGCGAAAGTAGGCGAAGTGCTTCATCCAGAATACGATCGCCCACCTGACGCTTGGTCATCTTGGGCAGGGGCTTGAGATCGTCCTGGGTGATAAGGGTAACAATGTTGGTATCCACGCCGAATCCTGCACCCTCAGCAGTAACATCATTGGCAACGATCATATCCAGATTCTTTTTCGCCAGCTTCTTTTTGGCGTTCTCTGTTACCTGCTGGGTCTCGGCGGCAAAACCCACCAGCACCTGACTGGGGCGCTTGTGCTGCCCCACCGCCTTGGCTACATCAGGGTTTTCCACCAGTGTGAGAGTCAAAGGCTCGCCATCCTGCTTTTTGATCTTCTGATCGGCGGGATTTTCCACCCGGTAATCGGCAGGGGCGGCAGCCTGAATAACAATATCCTGCTGCGGCGCATGCTCCAGCATGGTATGGTACAGATCCATAGTAGACTGCACCGGCAGCACCTTAACACCCACAGGTACAGCAATGTGTACCGGGCCGGAGACGATGGTCACATCTGCGCCCCGATCCTGCGCAGCCTGTGCTATGGCATAGCCCATCTTGCCGGAGGAATCGTTGGTCAGATAGCGCACCGGATCGATACGCTCCACAGTGGGGCCTGCAGTGACCAGCACCTTTTTGCCTGCCAGATCCTGCTTTGCGGTAAGCAGCTTGCAGACGGCTTCCACGATCTCTTCCGGCTCGCTCATACGGCCTGCGCCGCTGTCGCCGCAGGCAAGGATGCCACTGGCGGGGCCAACCGTGCGCACACCCCGGCTGAGCAGGGTCTGCAGATTTTCCTGCGTGGCCTGCGCCGTCCACATGCCGGTGTTCATGGCAGGGGCAAGCAGAATAGGCGCTTTGGTGGCCAGCAGTGTGGTGGAGAGCATATCATCGGCAATGCCGTGCGCCAGCTTTGCCATCAGGTTGGCGGTGGCGGGAGCCACCACGAATACATCCGCCTTCTGGGCAAGGGAGATGTGTTTTACATCCCAGCTTTCGATACGGCTGAAGGTATCCACTGCCACCGGGCGGTTACTGAGGGTCTCGAAGGTAAGGGGAGCAACCAGCTTTGTGGCGTTTTCGGTCATGATCACATCCACGCTGCAGTGCAGCTTGCGCAGACGAGATACCACCTCGCAGGCTTTATAGGCCGCAATGCCGCCGGTCACGCCCAGCACCACATGCTTGCCGGTGAGCATATCAGTCCTCCACCACGTCGGCATCACGCTCGTAGGTGAGCAGGCCGCGGTTGATCTCTTCAACGGCGATCTTCAGGGGCTTCATATCCTTGGCATCGATGAGGGGTTCCTTCTCATCCACCAGTTGGCGGGCGCGCTTACTGGCCTCCACCACCAGGGTGTAGCGGCAATCGACCTTCTCGGACAGTTCAACGATATTGGGCTCGACGATAGACATATTGGTTTCCTCCTATATTCTCATTCTTCGGGGACTTCAGGCATATGACGGAGCGTTTTATGTTTTTCGGCTTTGATGATCTGAAGGAACTCATCAAAGGCGGGACCGATGGTATCGTTCACGATCGCATATTGATAGCGACCCAGTTGAGCGATCTCCGCACGGGCGTTGTTCATTCGGCGTTCGATCACGTCCGGCGTCTCGGTATTGCGGGCCGTCAGACGGCGGCGAAGCTCGGCATAGCTGGGGGGCAGGATGAAGATGCTTACATAGTCGCCCACTTTGGGGTTATCCATAACAGCAATGGCGCCCTGCGGATCGATCTCCAGCACAACGCTCTTGCCCTGCTCCAAAAGCTCCTCCACAGGCTTGCGGGGAGTGCCGTAACGGTTGCCATGTACGGTGGCATGCTCCAGAAACTCGTTTTCCGCAACCATGCGGTCGAATGCTTCATCGGTAATGAAATGGTAGTGCTTGCCATCGATCTCGCCGGGGCGGGGTGCCCGGTTGGTGGCGCTGCAGGAAAGCACAAAGTCGAGGTCGTACTTCAGAAGGATCTCCACAAGGGTTCCCTTACCCACACCGGAGGGACCGGATACGATCAGCAGCATGCCTTTCTCTTTGCTGTTCATATTTCACGCCTCTCTTTCGTCATCTTTGGTGATGGTTTCCTTACCTGCCACACGGCCGGCGATGGTCTCGGGCTGTATAGCAGAGAGAACGATATGGTCGCTGTCGGTCTGAATGACCGCTCTGGTACGCCTGCCCTGTGTGGCATCGATGATGCGGTGGCGCTCACGCCCCTCCTGGATCATCCGCTTGACAGGGGCGCTGTCCGGACTGACGATGGCAACGATACGGTCTGCAGCGATCATATTGCCAAAGCCGATGTTGATCAGTTTAATCATGCGGAGCCTCCTGCCCTCAAGCCACGTTTTGCACCTGCTCGCGCAGCTTCTCGAGGGTGCATTTGGCATCCACAACACATCTGGCAATCTCCGCATCGGAGGCCTTGGAGCCGATGGTGTTGACCTCGCGGTTCATTTCCTGCAGGAGGAAATCCAACTTTTTGCCGGGCTGGGGTTCAGTGGCGAGAATGGTCTCGAACTGGGTGATGTGGCTCGAAAGACGGCTCAGCTCCTCGTCGATGGCGCAGCGGTCTGCCATGATGGCCACCTCCTGAGCGATGCGCTGGGGCTCTACACCATCCACCTGCCACTCGCTGAGGCGGGCTTCCAAACGCTTGCGGTACTCCTGCGGCACCGTGGGGGCACGGAGTGCGATCTGCTCCCGCAACTTGGCTACCTGCGCAAGATGGCTGCGCAGATCGGCACGGAGGTTATCGCCCTCCTTGGTGCGCATCTCCACCAGCGCCTCCAGCGCCTGCCCGATGGCCTGCGCCGCAAGGCTCTTGAGTGCTTCCGCATCCTCGTCGGCCTGCGATACGGTAAGCGCACCGCTGAGGGAGAGCACCTCGCCCACGGTAGCGCTGCGGTAATCGGCAAGCAGATCTCCCGCATCGCGCACAGCCTTGCGGAAGCTGCCCAGCAGCTGCTCATCCACCTCAAGGGTCCTGGCATCCTCGCGGGTGTTGGTGTAGGTAACAAAAATATCTACATGGCCGCGGTTTACCTGAGACTTCTGTATGGTGGTGCGGAGCGTATCCTCCACCATGCCCAGATTTTTGGGAAGGCGGAAGGAAAGATCCAGATACCGGTGGTTAACGGATTTAAGCTCCACCACCATTTCCCGTCCATCCTGACAGGCGCGCCCGCGCCCGTAGCCGGTCATGCTTTGCATGGCCTCCCCTCCTTTCGGTGTAAATTTTATTATATCATCAGTCTCTCCCAAACACAAGCGTTTAAAACGAAAAACCCACTTCCTCAGCACTCCCGTACACCAAGAAAAGTCGGAAAAAAGCAAAGCAGCACGACCGAAGATCGTGCTGCTGTTTCGGTTAAACCGAATTAGCCCTGAACGGGGGCACCCACGGGGCAAGCGCCGGCGCAAGCGCCGCACTCGATGCACTTATCGGCATCGATCACGAACTTGCCGTCGCCCTCAGCGATAGCGTCCACGGGGCACTCAGCCTGGCAAGCGCCGCAGCTGATGCATTCGTCATTGATAACATATGCCATTTTACTGTTCCTCCTGTTTGCATAATCAGCGTACTGAGCCGCTGTATATGCTTATCATAGCACGATTGTGCTCACTTTGCAAGCAGATAGACGGGTATGCGGCAAGGTTTTTGTTTTTGCCGTGCATTTTACCGAACAGCATAGAAAACGCCCGCCTGCGCTGAAGCACAGACGGGCGTTTGAGAAAATTACTTCTTCTTGTTGCCGAAGATGCCGTTGATGAGACCGTTGACCAGCTTGGTGGTAGCGGTGCGGGTGGCGGAAGAAATCGCAGTGTTCTTGATGCGGCCCAGAACGCTGTCGTTTACGCGGGCACGCTCGGCACGCTCTTCGCGCAGTTCATCGGCGCGCTGGCGGCGGGCTTCGGCGAGAGCTTCCTTCTCGGCCTTGGCAGCTTCCTTGGCAGCCTTCTCAGCTTCCTTGGCAGCCAGAGCGGCGGCCTTCTTCTCTTCTTCGGTCATCACGGGCACATACTGGCCGGTGGCGGGGTTGAACTGCATCTGACGCTGTACATACTGACCGGTGGTGGGATCCATCACCAGCATGGTCTGGACGGCGGGCTGGGCGGTAGCGGTGGTGGCCATGGGCTGCACAGGGGTAGCCTGCAGGGTGGGCACCTGAGGATATACGGGCTGCTGCTGCACCATGGGCTGCTGGTACATGCCCTGCTGCATCATGGGCTGCTGCATCATGGGCTGCTGCACATACTGGCCGGTGGTGGGATCCAGCACCATGAAGCCCTGCTGGGGCTGCATAACGGGCTGCTGGTAGACGGGCTGCTCGGCTACGGGTACCTGTTCCATGTTGTTCTGCTCAGTCATTGGTTGATACACTCCTTTGAATTCTGATTGATTGATGACTTCGTTGCGCTCTTCCACCGAGATGGCACCCATGTGACTCTGCGGGGGCAGCACGGTGGCGCGCTGAACAATACCGGGAGCGCCGTTTTCATCCAGGAAGGAGATCAGGGCTTCACC